>DJPQ01000076.1:15755-94286 GCA_002439805.1 Bacteroidales bacterium UBA6408 | reverse complement strand
TTCTGCATCCCTGCAGCGGACTATCCCGAAGGCTTTGAAGTCTCGCTCGTCGACGATTTCGGACGGACTTACAGCTATGACTGCGAGCCGGTGTCGCTGACTGGAGGCGAGATTACGTTTCTTGAGTACAGGCCGCTCACGCCGTATTACGGAAAAGCGAACAGCGTCGTCGTGAATCCGGGCACGGCTTCCGTGACATTTGACGTGACACCATACTGCTCTTTCAGCAAGCGTTTCACCCGTGATAACGCGGTTGTGGGCGGCGCGGCTGCCATGGTTGCGTCGGCAGATGTCCTCTGGCAGCAGGAGTACGGCTGCGAACTCACTGACCTTTCTGCGACCTCTGCGCGTGGAACTGTGGTTCCCGCAGCTTCCGAACTTGCCTTGGCCCGTGACGGTGACAAACTTTCGCTGACCGTGCCTCTCACCGGGATGACCGGCAATGCTGTGGTGGCTCTGAAGGATGCCGCAGGCGGAATTCTGTGGTCGTTCCACATATGGGTGGGGGAGACCTCCGATGTCGAGTGCCGCACTTCCGTCGGAAACTTCAGCATCATGGATCGGAATCTCGGCGCCACTTCCATTGCAGACAGGTCTGAGTGCAGTGAAGAGACTGTTCGTAACTCTTTCGGACTCTTCTATCAGTGGGGACGCAAGGATCCGTTTCCGCGTGCGCTGAATGTCAGCAATCGTGTGCAGGCGGCAAACTTCGCGATGCCGCTTTCAGTTGTCCGGGCTGACAATGTGATTGGCTCTATCGGCTGGTCCGTCAACCATCCTATGTCGCGGCAGTATGTCCTGAACTCCGGATGCAACTGGCTTCAGACATACATCAACGAGCTCTGGGGCTCAAGTTACGCCGGAACTGTTCTTGGCAACATTGTCTCAGAGAGTCTTCGCATCCCTGGCGTCAAGACCGCCTACGACCCATGTCCTGAGGGCTACCGAGTGCCGGACGCAAGCCAACTGAACGCATTGACGGAACTCAACAACGGCAAGCTTGCCGGGAACACACGTGACCAGTACTATGGCTACCGTTTCAACACCGGCGTCACGACCAACTATTTCCCGGCCGCCGGATATGTCGATTCTGCGAAGGCCGATGCCGGAGCGCTGGCCTATGAGGGCTATTGGGGACTGTACTGGAGCAGCTGCGCCTCCGGGCAGAACTCGTCGGCGATGTATGCACAGGCCGGCGGCTCCGTCGCCATGACCACCGGCGGTACGGGCATCCGCGGCCGACTGATGTCAGTCCGCTGCCTTAAGGAATAATCGGCTTACCAAAAGTGTTTTGTCCTCCTTCGAACTCTTTTTTGAAGGTCTCTTAAGGATTATCTCGAATAACAGTTTGTTATAAAATAGTTATGTGTATGATTTTTAATAATATAATCCGCATGATATCGGTCCTTGCGACATCATTTCTGATGCTTTCGGTGTCATGCAACGCGACGCTGCTCCCTGAGGACACCGAAGCCGGCGGAGTCAGAATTACGACGTCGGCGGAAATCGCCTCAAGGGCGGTTCCTGAACTCAACTCCCACGAGGGAGAGGAGCAGTGGAGCCGTCTCCAGCCGATGAGGAGCACATATGTCGTGCTCCCGAACAAATGGGCATTGAAGGACGACGTCGCCAAGGAAAATTTCGCGAACTATCCCCGTGTCAAGAAAATGGCTTCGGGAGAGTACATAATGTTCTGGCACGGCGGGCGTTTCGGCTCGCGCATCTGGTGCAGCATAAGTCCGGATCTGAAGGAGTGGAGCATGCCGGTTATGCTTTTCAAGCCAGAGTTCCCGATTATGGCAGACGGAAAAAAGGACGTGAGGCGCTATGTGAACATGGATGCGGCGGTGCTTCCGAACGGTGAGATTCTTGCCGTATGCTCTTACCGGGCTCAGGACCATTATCTGCAGAACATGGGTTCAGGGCTCTGCACAATCCGCAGCAAGGACAACGGACGCACCTGGTCGGAGCCGCATCACATCTACGACCTCTGCAACTGGGAACCCTACCTACTTGTGCTTCCTGACGGCCGCATACACTGCTATTTCACGGATGCAACCCCTCAATGCCGCAACTCAGGCACGTCTGTGATGATTTCCTCCGACAACGGCTACACATGGGGAGAGAAGATGAGGGTATGCCGTCAGTTCAAGTATTTCTACGACGGACCCTCCACCGAATACACCGGAACAGGGATTTACACCGATCAGATGCCGTCGTTCCGTGTCCTTAACGACGGAAAGACAATCCTCGGTTTCCTGGAGGCACGGCTTGAGTCTCCGGCCAGCAATCAGGGACGCAGTTATTGCCGGATGTCGGTCGTGTGGAATGACGGACTGGACTGGCAGGATCTCGGGGAGAACAGCGAAGGCCCGGCGAGAAGGTCGTCCAATTCTGTTCCGGGAGGTTCGGGCTATGTCGCCGTGTTCCCTTCCGGAGAGGCGGTGCTGAGCTGCAATAATTCCAACATATTCAAGGTCAAGGTACTCGACAGCAAGGGACAGTGCCCATCCGGCTCTTCGTGGGAGGAAGACTGGTCCTATCCTTTGCCGGGCAACGGTTTCTGGGGCTCGACTGAGGTTGACAGCCCCTGCACCATGGTTGCCGCCATGCACTGTGACAAGGGGCTTCAGGTTGAGCGTCTGTGGCTGAACCACCGCATTGACGCGCCGGCTGCTCCGGTTCTCGTGGACGGCGACGGCTCGGAATGGGACGGCACTCAGGCTCTGTTTCTCTCTTCAGAAGAAGGCGACGAGACACTCATCCGCGCCCGCCGCGACGACAAGAATCTCTACCTGCTGGTCGAGACCGCATTCTCCGGCGGCGCAGCTTCTCCCTCATTGGGCGGCTGGGATTCAGAGTCCGCGACGGATTCCGATGTTTCAGAGTCTGCGTCCGAGTCAGGAGCGACCGTCGGCGTACATCGTCTGAATCTTCGCCTTGCCGCCTCCGGTTCAAGGAAATACGGCATACTCAGCATAGACTCGGCCACAGGCAAGGTTGAGGCCAAGCGCTTCTCCCCGGTTTCCGCCTCCGCAAGCGGCATGACATCCGACGGTCGACGAGGCATCCTGACTGAAATCGCCGTACCGCTGAGCGAGCTCGGCAATGCCGCCACGGGAGACTATCTCTGCCTCTATGCCGAGTCCGTCACCCCGTCCGGCTCCGTCGCCTTCTCCCTCTCCGACCCTGCCCTCCGCTCCACCTGGCAGCGTATCCGCCTGAAGTGATTATTTCCCGAATAGTTCAGAATGGCTTCCGAGTCTGACGAGTTTGATAGTGTACTCAGTCTCATCAACCCATATCAGCAGGAAGTCATTCTCAATGTGGCATTCAAGTGTCCCTTTATAATTGCCTGATAGCGGGTGAGGCTTAAATTTTTCAGGAACCGTCCCCGTCTCGCGCAGATGGAACAGAACGACTTCCAATGCCGACAGTTTCTTTTTGTTGTTAGCATATTTCTTGAAGTCTTTCTTGAACTGCGTCGTCTGGACAAATTTCCACATACTACAAAGAATCTACATGTTCCTTGAACGCCTCGAAGTCGAACGCTTCGAGGTTTTTATTTTCTTTGGCATCTCTTATTGCTGCTTTCGTTGTTTCATTCGGTTCATTGTACGCTACGGACATAAGGACATTCTCGACATAATTGTTGAGGCTGCGATTGTCTTTTTGGGCTAAAACTTTGAGACGGGCGACCAAGTCAGCATTAAGCCTGAACGCTGTAGGCCTTTTTACATTTTCTTTTGTTGTTATCGTTCTCATTGTATGTCGTTTTGCATGCAAATGTATTGCATATTATTTTACAAAACAAATGATTTTACACTTTTCGGCAGAATGGCGCATCTGTCTGAAATGATTCCAAGCCTCGAAGAGTTCGGCTTCGAGGCTTTTTGTTCAGATTTCTTTCTGAACCAGACTGTTGAGCTTCTCTATGTCGACATCCGGAATGACCCCCGGGTCATCTCCTGCCCGTATCATGAAGCCCATATATAAAGGAAGGGTGAGAATGCCTCCGCTGCGTCCGACATTGTAGTTGCCGAATTTCAGGGCGTTATCAATGTGATATATTTTCCTGTTTTTCATCACCGTCTTGAGGCTCTTGCTCTTTCCGGTTGTCGCCTTTACTTCAATCGGAGTGCATTTGCCGCCTCGGCGTATCAGAAAATCAAGTTCCAGCCCGCTGTCCTTATGAAAATAGTAGAGCGGGATTCCGGATTTGCAGAGGAAATCCGCCATCAGATTTTCAAAAATCGCCCCCTTGTATCCTCCGAGATTCCCTTGCAGGATGTCTGCCTGCGTGCCGAAATCGAGCATGGCGATGAGCAGACCGATGTCCTGCACATAGACCTTGAAGCAGTCTGCAATGGCGTTCCCGGCGAGCGGCAGTTCTGTCGTGGTGACGTTGTAGCAACGGCGTATTTGACCATGTCATCTTCATATTCGTCCAGAATTTCCCTCTGTACCTTATACACTTGCCCGATGTCCTTCGTCTCTAAAAATTTATTCACTGCGGCAGGCAGACCGCCTACAATAACGTACCTGTACAATAGTGTGGTCATGGCGCTGTGGATGCCATCAAGAACCGGGACCTCATTCCTCAGACTCTGCGCAACTGACTCCAAGACTTTTTCATTGATTCCGTTTGCCCAAAGGAACTCCTCAAAGTCAAGGGGATACATTTCCACAATAGTCTCGTGCCCGACAGGAATCGAATTTGTCCCTGCCTTTTTGTCTTCTCGTCTTTTCTCTCCATATCCTTTGACTCCAAGGAGGGAACCTGTCGCAATGACGTCGAATCTCCCGTCTTCCTTGAAGGATTTGAGGGCTGTTCTAGCTTCCGGACATTCTTGTATTTCGTCGAGAATGATGCAGGTCTGTCCTGGAATGAACTTGGAACCCGGAATCATGGACGACAGGTTCAGGATAATCGTGTCAATGTCCTTGTTTCCGGAAAAAGCCGTAGCCTTGTCCGGTTCGAGTATGAAGTTCATATATACTACACTTCGGTAGTTCTATACACTTTTTCGACCGAATAATCACCATTTCGTCACACTTTTCCGACCGAATAATCTCCGTTCCGTAACACTTTTTCGACCGAATGCCGATATTTTCAAAAAATATGTGTCGGAAAATATTTGGCAGGAACGGAAAAAAGGAGTAATTTTGTGCCCCTGTTGGCGGGAGACTGCCGGCAGGGCTTCTTTTAAGGAGGCAGGACTTCGACGGTCGTCGGATGTTTTTTTTTTCTCTATTTATGAACACAAAGTACGTTTTCGTCACAGGTGGTGTAGCATCTTCCCTCGGAAAGGGAATCATTTCCGCATCTCTCGCAAAGCTTCTTCAGGCACGGGGTCTGAAGGTAACAATCCAGAAATTCGACCCTTACATCAACATCGATCCGGGCACGCTCAACCCATACGAGCACGGAGAGTGCTATGTCACGGAAGACGGAGCGGAGACCGACCTCGACCTCGGCCACTACGAGAGGTTTCTCGGAGTCTATACCTCGAAGGCGAACAACGTCACCACGGGAAAGATCTACAACACCGTCATCAATAAGGAGCGCGAGGGCGCGTATCTCGGGAAGACCGTGCAGATTGTTCCTCACATCACCGACGAAATCAAGCGCCGTATGATGCTCCTTTCCAAGACCCGCGACTACGACGTCATCATCACCGAAATCGGCGGAACCGTCGGCGACATGGAGTCGCATCCTTTCGTCGAGGCCGTGCGTCAGCTCCAGTGGGAGCTCCCGGAGGAGGACTGCGTGACCATACACCTCACTCTCGTGCCCTACCTCAGGGCCGCAAAGGAACTCAAGACCAAGCCGACCCAGCACTCCGTGCAGATGCTCCAGCAGAGCGGTGTGCAGCCGGACATCATCGTGTGCCGCACCGAGTACGACCTCTCGCCGGAACTCCGCAAGAAGGTCGCCCTGTTCTGCAATGTGAAGCCGGGGCATGTCATCCAGTCGATTGACGCAGACTCCATATACAAGGTGCCTCTCAAGATGAAGGAAGAGGGACTCGACAAGCTTGTCCTGAACCACTTCGCCATCACCGACGCTCCGGAGCCGAACCTCGACAAGTGGAACGATTTCCTCCGCAGGCTCGACAATCCAAAGCATGAGGTCAACATCGCCCTCGTCGGGAAATACGACCTTCAGGATGCCTACAAGTCCATCCGAGAGGCCTTTGTCCACGCGGCGGCGGCAAACGAGTGCAAGGTCAATGTCCAGTACATCCACAGCGAGAACCTCAGTGAGGCCAACGCGGAGGAACTGCTCGGAAAGATGAACGGCATACTCGTAGCCCCGGGATTCGGGGAGAGGGGACTCGAAGGGAAGGTCGTGGCGATAAAATATGCCCGCGAGCACGGAATACCGTTTTTCGGGATATGCCTCGGAATGCAGATGTGCGTCGTGGAGTTTGCCCGTGACGTGCTCGGAATGGACGGAGCCTGCTCGACTGAGGTCAATCCGAACGCCACTTTCCCGGTCATCAACCTGATGGAGGATCAGAAGAGCACCACTTCAAAGGGCGGAACCATGCGTCTGGGCGCATACGACTGCGAAATCAAGCCGGGCTCGCTCGCCGAGAAGATTTACGGTACAACCAAGATTTCCGAGCGTCACCGCCACCGCTACGAGCTCAACAGCGACTTCCTCGGGCTCTTCGAGAAGGCCGGCCTGATTGCCTCAGGGCGCAACCCGGACACCCGTCTGGTGGAAATCGTAGAACTTCCGACCCATCCGTTCTTCATCGGCGTGCAGTTCCACCCGGAGTACAAGAGCACCCCTGAGAACCCTCAGCCTATCTTCGTCGCGTTCATCAAGGCCGCGATGAAAAACGCCGAAGGCGGAGCGAAAAAGTCCGAACCGGAGACGAAATAACAAATATTTGCTATCTTTGCGCCGCGAAAGTCAGAGCCTGATGTTTCGCGGCGCAATTTTGTTGAGGCTGTCTGAATTTCCGGGGCTTTCGTGGATATGAACATGATGTATAATTGTTTGATTTCAAATATGTTGAGGATTGTGGTTCTCATGCTTCCGCTGCTTCTCGGCTCCGGCTGCAGGGACAGGCAGAAAAAGTCGGCTCCCTCCGTCGAGGCGACGCGCTGCAGCGTTGAGGTCGTGAACGAATATCCCCATTCCACGGAATCCTACACCCAGGGGCTGTTCTTTCACGACGGCCGTCTCTACGAGAGCACGGGGCAGTACGGGCATTCCTATTTCTGCGAGGTCGATATCCCGACGGGGGAGCGCAGCCGCAGGTTCGACATCGACAGGAAATATTTCGGCGAGGGTTCGGTGATTTTCGGCGGCAAGCTGTACTACCTCACATGGCGCAACTATGCAGCCCTTGTCTATGATGCCGAGACCCTCAAATTTGAGCGGAGCATCGTCAATCCCCGAGAGGGCTGGGGTCTTACGACTGACGGCAAATCATTGATAATGAGCGACGGAAGTTCGAACATATATTTTCTCGACGCAAATTTGAAGGTTCAGCGGCGAATAGTCGTCAAGAACGGGCGGAAATCCGTGGGGCTGCTGAACGAACTTGAATGGATTGACGGAAAGATATGGGCGAATGTATATACGAGCGATTTCATCGTCGTCATAAATCCGGAAAATGGCGTCGTCGAGAAAATCATCGACTGCCGAGGACTGCTTCGCGAAGATCTGCGGACACCGGAGACTGACGTGCTGAACGGCATCGCCTATAATCCGTCCGACGGGAAAATTTACGTCACCGGCAAGCTGTGGCCACGACTTTTTGAAATAAAGGTAAAAAATAGATGAAAGATAGGTAAAAGACAAATAAAAGCGGATTGCCGCGTTACGCGTCTTGTCAAAATCCTCACAACCATAAGGTTGCTGCGGTTTTGACTTCGCCGCAAGCCTTGCACTCCATCTTTTATTTGCCTTTTACTGCCAAGCGATTTTGCCGGGTGATGCAACGACAGATGATATGTCGCCGGATGTGTAGCGACAGATGATATATAAAATAATCAGCGGGGGTACTTGAGTCGGGTGACCGGCTCAGGTTGAGAGAGTCCCATTGAACCTGATGCGGCCAATACCGCCGAAGGGAATGCACAACTCCGATGGAAACGGCGCGGTGTCGCGCGAAAATCCAGCCCCCTCGTATAGTATTAATTTTTAGTTAATTGCTTTATGCGAGGTTTTCTTTTTTCTGCGGTGCTCGGCACCGTTCTTTCGGGACAGACAGTCTCGGAAAAAACAGCGTCGCCTGCCGATGCTATGTACATTTCTTCACAAATTCCCGGTTCTCCGGAAAAGTCAGGCACCTCTGATGAGGACGGAGGCAAAGTCGAAAGACTTGACAGCGTCGTGGTCGTGGCTTCACGCGCAGGGGAGAACACCCCTGTCACCTACACCATGGTCGGCAAGGACGAGCTTGTCCGCACCAACCCGATCAACTCCCTTCCGATGAACCTCAACCTCCAGCCTTCGGTGATTGCGACGAACGAGGGCGGAACGGGACTCGGCTACTCGAAGATGACCATCCGGGGCAGCAAGGGCTCGCAGATTAACGTGACGCTCAACGGCATAACCCTCAACGACGCTGAATCACAGGAGGTCTTCTGGGTGAACATCCCCTCGCTCTCGACATTCCTTTCTTCGGTCCAGCTCCAGAGGGGGCTCGGAACTTCGGCAAACGGAGCGGGTGTATTCGGCGCGAGCGTGAACATGAGCACGGCTTCCGTCGGGACGCATCCTTTCGCGACGGCGGATTTCGGCTACGGTTCATATGGCACGTTCACCTCGGCGGTCGCCGCAGGCACCGGTCTCACGAAATCCGGCGTCTATTTCAACGCCGCATATTCCCGCAACTTCACGGACGGATACATCCGCAACGCGAAGGCAAACGTGCAGTCGGCGATGGCCACACTCGGATGGATGGACGAACGCAACTCGCTGAAACTCACATGGCTTATGGGCAGGCAGTGCACCGGCATCACCTGGAACGGCATCGACCTTGACACCTACGCCAAAGACCGCCGCTACAACAGCGCAGGAGAGTACTACGACTACAGGCGCAACCCAGACGGAAGCTATGTCCTTGACTCCGACGGGAACAGGATTGTCAATTCCACGCTCTACTACGACAACGAGACCGACAACTACACCCAGCATCACCTTCAGCTGAACTACACCCACCAGTTCGCGAACAGCCTCTGCTGGAGCACGACACTCAACTGCACAAAGGGCGACGGCTGGTACGACCAGTACAAGACCGACAAGAAGTTCAAGAAATACGGAATGGCGGACTATGCTCCGTCCGGCTTCAAGACCTCGGACTTCATCATCAACAAGTGTATGGACAACTGGTACTTCGTCGCCAAGACCGACCTCGCATGGAAGTCCGGTCCCGTGAATGTCGCAGGCGGACTCAGCTGGTCCCGCTACGACGGCGGCCATTTCGGCAAGGTGCTCTACAGCAGCGTTCTCGGCACTGACTGGCAGGCCGCGGACGGAATGACCTACGAGAAGTTCAACGCCAATCATGTATGGTACTACAACAACGCCCTCAAGCAGGAGTACAACGCCTATGTCCGGGGCGAATACACTCCGCTTGAATGGCTCACGGCCTACATTGACCTCCAGCTTCGCAATGTGAACCTTCGTATGTGGGGCAGGGGAGATGAGGACAACCTTGATATGTCCTATTCCAACAATTGGCTGTTTTTCAACCCCCGCGCAGGCGTGACCTTCCACAAGGGCGGGCATCGCGCATATATCTCGGCGGCGCAGGGACACCGTGAACCCGGCCGCCCTGACATAAAGGAGAACATCGAGGCCGGCAGCAACATGGGCGTGCGTCCGGAGGAAATGGTCGATGTGGAACTCGGATATGAGTGGACATCGTCGAAGCTTTCCGTGGGCGCGAACTTCTATTTTATGGAATATTGGGATATGCTCCTCGAAACCGGCCGCCTTTCCGACACCGGCTATCCGATTAAGGACAATGTCGGCCGTGCCTTCCGCCGTGGCGTGGAGATTTCCGCTGCCTACGACCCTTTCAAATGGCTTTTCGTTTCCGGAAATATCACCCTCAGCCTGAACAAGGTTCTGGACTACAAGGAGTCATTCCAGCTTTATGACGCGAGTTATAATCCTGTCTATGATGCGGACTGGAAACCTGTTCAGAAGGAAGTCGCGTTCGGCAACACTACCATGCTTATGTCTCCTTCTGTCATAGGAATGCTCCGCATCGGCTTCAAGCCGTTTGCGACGGTCTGCGCCAACTCTCTGAAGACCACGACACTCTCAATCGACGGAAAGTATGTCGGCAAGCAGTATGTCGACAACACGCAGAACGACGACCGTTCGGTTCCGGATTATTTCGTCTCCGACCTGTCCCTCACCCACGAGTTCTCTCTTGACGGACGCTACGGCACAGCCTTCGCCCGAGGAGGCGCAATCCGGCTCGGGCTCTATGTCAACAACCTGCTGAACAGCCTCTACTATGTCGATGGAGTCTGCTGGTACAAGGGCATTATGGAAGACGGCACACAGGTTGGCGGCATCGGCATCTATCCGCAGGCTCCGGCCAACTTCATGCTTAAAGTCGGCTTCGTATTCTGACGGGGCGCAGATTCGTGAATTTTTATTAAATTTGCAGTTCCGTCTTTGGGGAGATGGGACTGCTTTTTTTTGAAACATATAAAATTCACATAATTATGACGGAAAAATATCTCGACATCGCATCAAAATTTGACTTGAAAGGCGAAATTCGTGAAATCAAGCCTCTCGGAGAGGGGTTCATCAATGACACGCTCATCGTTAAGACTGAGGGCGATGCTCCGGACTACATCCTTCAGCGGAAAAATAAATCCGTGTTTCCGGATGTCCCGGGGATGATGGAGAACATCTGGAAGGTCACGAACCACATCAAGAAAAAGGTCGCCGACCCGATGCGCGAGACGCTGACCGTCATTCCGGCGAAGGACGGGAAACTCTACTACGAGGATGAGAACGGTGAATTCTGGGCTGTATGCCTCTTCATCAATGACACTTTGTCCTACACGCAGGCGGACACACCGGAGCTTGCCTATCAGGGCGGAGTCGGAATCGGACGCTTTCAGGCATTGCTTGCAGATTTCCACGAGCCTCTTGTCGAGGTAATCAAGGGATTTCATAATATGCGATGGCGTTTTCAGCAGTGGGACGAATCCGTTGCCCGCAACGCCGCCGGACGTGCTGACTCCTGCCTTGAGGAAATAGAATGGATTGAGTCACGCCGCAAGGAGATGCTTGATTTCGCGACGCTCATAGAAAACGGGACAATTCCGTGCCGCGTCACCCATAATGACACGAAAATCAGCAATATCCTCTTCGATGCCAAGACCAGTGAGGTCCTCTGTGCCATCGACCTCGACACGGTGATGTCCGCCACCGTTCTCAATGACGTCGGAGATGCCCTCCGCTGCTACACCAACACCGGAGCCGAAGACGCGAAGGATCTTTCTACCGTGTCGATGTCACTCGAAATGTTCACGGCCTACATCCGCGGCTACCTTTCAGAGATGGGCTCGTCCCTCTGCCCCGCCGAACTTGACTACCTCGCCTTCTCCGGCCGCTACATCACCTTCGAGCAGGTTCTCCGCTTCCTGATGGACTATCTCGACGGCGACACCTACTACAAGACGAAGTACCCCGAGCACAATCTCGTCCGTGCCCGCGCCCAGTACAGGCTCCTTCAGTCAATGGAGGCCCAGTTCCCGCAGATGTGCGAAATCGTCTCCGCCCTCCGCTGACAGCGTGCATCTGTTTCATTTAGTGCCTGCTGCCTACATCTGAAAACGGATTGAATATGAACGAGTGTACCTGCAATCATAGGGATGACGGGAGACCGGAGCGTCCGGAGAGACAAGAACGGGCGGTGACGAACGCGAAGGGGCTTTTTGCCCTCTCGCCGGTGATGGTGCTGCTGGCGGTATATCTGGTGTCCTCGCTGCTCGCCGGCGATTTCTACCGCATCCCGATAGGCGTGTCCTTTGTCGTGGCGGCGGTCTATTCCATGTTCATAGGCAGAGGACTGCCTTTCGCCGGGCGGGTGAACCTGTTTTCCGCAGGCGCGGCGGATTCCAACATAATGTATATGATATGGATATTCGTCCTTGCCGGGATTTTCGCATCATCCGCGAAGGCCGCGGGAGCCGTTGACGCTACCGTCGCCCTGACTATGCGGCTCATTCCGTCCGCATATCTTCCCGCCGGCATCTTCCTCGCGGCCTGCTTCATATCCATGTCCATAGGGACGTCCGTCGGCACCATAGTCGCGCTCGCGCCTGTTGCAATCGGACTTTCGGGGGAGATGGGGGCGGATCTAGCCTTCATGGTGTCGATTGTTGTGGGAGGCGCGTTCTTCGGCGACAACCTGTCATTCATCTCGGACACCACGATTGCCTCGACGCAAAGCCAGGGCTGCAGAATGGGGGACAAGTTCAGAACAAATCTCGTCATCGTTCTTCCGGCCGCGCTTGTCACGCTCGGAATTTACATTTTCAGCGGTTTCTCTACGGATTATATCTCCGATGTCCCGGACGCTCCGTGGTATCTTGCGGTTCCCTATATGGTCGTGATTGTAAGCGCTCTGTGCGGGATGAACGTGCTGAAGGTGCTTGTTCTCGGAATTATTCTGACGGATGCCATAGGCCTGTGCAGCGGAACTCCTGCACTCTCCCTGTTCGAGGCGGCAGGAACGGGGCTTCAGTCCATGTGTGAGCTGATTCTCGTGACTCTGCTTGCCGGAGGGATTATGAATATGGTGAAGTCCGCCGGCGGATTCGACTGGCTCATCCGCGTGATGACGCGGAGAATCGGCAACCGCAGGGGAGGGGAGGCGGTGATTTCGCTGCTGACCGCGCTTACAAACGTCTGCACTGCCAACAACACCATCGCCATAATCACTGTCGGCGGCATTGCCAAGGACATCTCGACACGTTTCGGCATCTCCCCGCGACGTTCCGCAAGTCTCATGGACACGACTTCCTGCTTTGTTCAGGGAATACTTCCTTATGGGGCTCAGCTGCTCATGGCAGCCGGGCTGTCAGGCCTTTCCCCTCTGGAGATTATCCCCAGGCTCTACTACCCTCTGCTCATCGGGGCGATGGTCGCTCTTGCGATTGTGTTTCAGCTGCCTAAGGTGCGGGACGGGAAAATGAAATGATAAAAAAAGGAGATTCCGAACTTTCGAAACCTCCTCTTTCTGAATTTGGTGGAGATAGACGGATTCGAACCGACGACCCTCTGCTTGCAAAGCAGATGCTCTAGCCAACTGAGCTATACCCCCTTTGTCGTTCTTTTGAGCGTCTGCCGCGTTGTCCTCCCTCATCAGTCGGTCATTACCATAAGGTAACTCCCTCCCTCTTCGGTCGTCCGCCTTGCATCCATCTCAAAATAACCTCCAAAGCCACCGAATCTCTAACCTTTTTCCAAAATTCATGGAAATCTTCCGATGTCTGCGGCACTGGTATGTTAAAGAACTTGTGGGAGCAGAGGGAGTCGAACCCCCGACCCTCTGCTTGTAAGGCAGACGCTCTGAACCAACTGAGCTATGCTCCCTTTTCAAAAAAAATAAGTTGAAATCAAAGAACTTTTTTCACATTTCCCAAACGGGATTGCAAAGGTAGGCAAAAATTTCTTTTCTGCAAATTTTTTGAGGGAAAAGTTGCAGAAAAAAGACAGACTCCTGCGCGGAGCCTGTCAGATTATGGTTTCTCGTTATAGTTTCTCGATGAGCCTTGTGAAGATGGCGGTCATCTTGCCGGCTGCGGCGTCGGCGGCCTCGATGATGGCATTTTCGTCGGTGACATAGTCGTCAGGGTTGCTGTGCGCCTCGTCGGTGATTACGGAAATTCCGAATACGGAAATTCCGCAGTGCCTTGCGGCTATAACCTCAGGAGTCGTGGACATTCCGACGGCGTCGGCTCCGATGTGCCTGAAGAAACCGTATTCTGCGGGGGTCTCGTAGCTCGGGCCGGTGCAGGCAAGATATACTCCTTTCCTGACGGGTATGCCCTCCTCAGCGGCGATGACCTCGGCCTTGCGTATGAGCTCATGGTCGTAAGGTCTCGTCATGTCCGGAAACCTCGGACCTAAGTCATCGAAGTTCGGACCGATGAGCGGGTTGGGGAGAAGGTTTATGTGGTCGCGGATAATCATCAGGTCTCCTATGCGATAGTCGAAGTTCACTCCTCCAGCGGCGTTTGAAACCAGCAGTGTCCTGATTCCCAGAACTTTCATGATGCGCACCGGAAGCACCACCTCCTGCATGGGATAGCCCTCATAGCAGTGATAGCGGCCCTGCATGGCGATGACGGTCTTTCCCCCGAGCCTTCCGGCTATGAAATTGCCCTTGTGTCCGATTGCCGTCGCGGCAGGCATTCCCGACACCTCTCCGTAAGGAACACTCACTGCCTCCTCAATCCTGTCGGCCAGCCTTCCAAGCCCGCTTCCGAGAATAATCCCGACCTCAGGCTCCATTCCTCCGATCCGTCCCTTCAGCACCTGGGCCGCCCGGACTATTTCCTCATATCTCTTGTCCATTTTTCTATCTTTTATCTTCGCATTTTATACGCCACTTTTCTGCGCTCGGCATAGTCCAAGCGAGCTTGGCTCTGCTCTCGCTTATCGAAAAGGTTCAATTACAAAAAGTTGTTCCAAACAATAGAGGGGAAGGGGATGCATAAAAAGATGGAGTGCAAGGCGCGCAAAGTTCTCGAAACCGGAGCAACCTTGAGGTTGTGAGGATTTCGAGGTCTTTCGCAACGACGCAGACCGCTGTTTAGGCGCCCCGTCAAAGGGAGAGGATGAGTCTCTCGAAAAGGAGACTCATCCTCTCCGCAGCCGCGTCCGCAGCGCGGACCACGTCATCCCCGTCATTCACATAATCCTCCGCATAGTCATCGTGCGCCTCATTGGTAATCACCGACATCCCGAACACAGGAATCGAACTGTGCCGTGCCACAATCACCTCCGGGATCGTGGACATTCCCACGGCGTCGCCTCCGATGAGCCTGAAATATTTATACTCAGCCGGCGTCTCATATGACGGTCCGGTTCCTCCGACATAGACGCCCTTCTTCAGGTCTATGTGCAGCTCGGACGCGATAATCTCCGCTTTCTTGATGAGCTCAAGGTCGTATGGCCTCGTCATGTCCGGAAACCTCGGGCCGAACTCTTCGAGATTCCGTCCGATGAGCGGGTTGGGGAGAAGGTTTATGTGGTCGCGGATAACCATCAGGTCGCCGACCTTGAACCCGTAGTTCACGCCGCCTGCCGCATTCGACACGAAAAGATATTGTATGCCAAGCACTTTCATCACGCGGATAGGCAGCGTGACAAGTTCCATCGGGTAGCCCTCATAGTAGTGGAACCGTCCCTGCATCGCGACCACGAACTTTCCCCCGAGTTCGCCCGCTATGAAATTGCCCTTGTGCCCCACGGCGGTGGATATGGGGAATCCCGGAATCTCCCTGTACGGGATGACAGTCGGGTCCGTGATCTTATCCGCGAGCTTTCCGAGCCCGCTGCCCAGAACGATTCCCACGACAGGCCTGCGCCCGCCGATCCTTGCGCCGATGTACTCGGCCGCACCGTTGATTCTTTCTATTCTTTCGTCCATAAAGTATCTGTATATTATAGTGTTATTAGTGCCGGAACGCCCGGCTGTGATTATTTCCTGAGCTTTATCTGCGAGAGCACCTTGCCTGCTCCGTCGAGAATCTCCCGCTCTCCCTCCACCTGCCTGTGTCTCATCACGAAACGGCCGTTGCAGATGAGCGAGTCTATGCAGTCGCTGTGCGCCGAATAGACGAAATTGGCAAGAAAACTTCCGGGCGAGAGGAAATTGTAGTTGTCGGTGTCGATGATCTGGATGTCCGCGATTCTTCCCTCCTCGAGCAGCCCCGTGTTCAGCCCGAGCGCGTCCGCTCCGTTCAGCGTCGCCATCTCCACAATCTCCCCGAGCGGACACACCGTCGGGTCGAACCTCCAGCCCTTCTGCATCATCGCCGACGTCTTCATCGACTCGAGGATGTCGAGGTTGTTCGACGACGCGCACCCGTCGGTTCCTATGCAGACCTTGCACCCGGCGTCCTTCAGCTCCTTGTACATGAAATGGTAGCCGGAACTGAGCTTAAGGTTCGAGTTTATGTTGTGGACGCAGGTGACATGATGCTTCCCGAGCAGCTCTATGTCATTGTCGCTCAGCCAGAGCGTGTGCGCCGCGATGAGGTTCGGCCCGAGCACTCCGATTCTGTCGAGATATTCCACGGGAGTGAGCCCCCCGTGCGCCTCCTTGCAGTCCTCCACCTCCTTGCGCGTCTCGGAGAGATGGATGTGGAGCGGAAGCCCGTGCGCCCTGGCAAACTCCGCGGCCCAGACCATCATCGGCTCGCTCACCGAATACGGCGCGTGGAAGGCCATCGAGAACCTGAGATTCCTGTCGCCCCATTGCTTGGACGCCTCGTACATCTTCCAGCAGCGTATCTTCTCGATTTCATTTTCCGCGTCCGTCATCTTGTTTATCACGACGTATGACGAGACCGGCCTTATACCCATCTCCACGGCCGCCCTGTGTCCCACGAGCGGAAACCAGTAGTGGTCGTTGAACGTCGTCGTGCCGGTCTTTATCATCTCAAGGCAGGCGACCTTCGTTCCCCAATAGACAAACTCCTCGTCGAGGTTGGCCTCGATTTCCCAGACCTTCGCGAGCCACTCGTGAAAGGCAATGTCCTCGCCGACCCCGCGCAGAAGCGACATCGCCGCGTGCGTATGCATATTTATGAATCCCGGCATGGCTGCCTTTCCCGTGCAATCGACGGTCTCACGCGCCTCGGGGCAAGCCTCGCTCCCGGTCTTCGCAATCCGTGAAATCATGTCCCCGTCTATATATATGTCGGACCTGACCTCGCCTACGGCGATATTTTTCAGAACAATGTCGTGCATATCATATTCAAATTTGCCAAAGGTAGGAAATTTTCTTTGAAGAATTCAATATTCTTCATATATTTGCAGGGTGGGTAATACAATGTGCCGTTATGCTGGACAATGTCAGACAACAATTCGTGAGGCTTATTTCCTTGTATGAGAAGGAAAAGGGCGAATGCATACGTCTGAAGGAAGAAAATCGCCGGCTGTCGGAACTTTGTGAGGCCCGCGGGAAACAGATTGCTGAGTTAGAAAAGAAAATTGATAACCTGAATCTCACGACTGCGTTTGTGGGATCGCAGGCGGATCTGTCCGAACCTAAGAGGAAGATTGAGAGCCTCATACGGGAGATTGACAGGTGCGTCTCGCTGATGGAGGGATGAGGAAATGGACATTGCAAGGAACATAAACGTGACCATTCTCGCCCGGCCGTTCAACCTCAAGGCGACTTCCGAGAGGCATGAGCAGCTGATAAGGGTTGCTGTGGAGAGCCTGAACAAGATGGCCAAGCAGTACTCGCAGAACTATCCGGACAGCGATGAATCCGACATACTGCGCTTTCTCGCGCTGAACGTCTGTCTGAAGAACCTCAACTACAAGGACGAGATTCGCAGGCTTCAGTCCGAGGCCGAGACGCTTGAGAGGGAGATTTCCGGTTATCTTGACAACATTGACGAAAAATAATCCGTTGGTTACTTACTTGCTGAATTCAACGTTTACTAAGTAACGGAGCAGGCTCGCTGGGGGGATGACGGACCTATGTGACCCTTATGGAAATGCCGTATGGGGATTCCGGTTCTGCCGGGACGGAGGATGTCTGAACTTCACGGAACTCAAATCTTATTTTATAAGGTTTTCTGTCGGTTTAACTAACGGATTTTTCTTTTACTTACGGTTTTATTTTTAACTTGCTGCGGTCGTTTTCCATGGAAGACGGCCGCTTTTGCGGATATATGCGGACATTTAATAATATATAATAATATGGAAATAGTTTTTTACATACTTTCAGCTCTTTTGGGCGCTGCCGTGGCGCTCGGCGTGTGGATTGCCGTGAGACGTTCCATGCTCAAGGGACGCAAGGAGGAAATTCTTGAGAAGGCCGAGCTTGAGGCCGAGAAGATAAAGCAGGAAAAGATATTCCAGGCCAAGGAAAAGTTCATGCAGCTCAAGAACGAGCACGAGAAGACCGTCAATGAGCGCAATGCCGCCATCAAGGAGACCGAGAGCCGTCTCAAGCAGAAGGAGAACACCCTGAACCAGCAGACGGCGGAACTCCAGCGCAAGCAGCGCGAGGCGGACTCCATCAGGGAAAACCTCAAGGCGCAGGTCGAGATTGCCAACAGGAAGGCGGCCGAGTACGACCGGCTTAAGGACGAGGCGAACCGCCAGATCGAGAACATCGCCGGGCTGTCCGCTTCCGAGGCGAAGAACATACTCATGGAGAACATGAAGGCGGAGGCGCGCACCGAGGCACAGTCCTACATCAACGACGTGATTGACGACGCTCGTCTCAACGCGACGAAGGAGGCCAAGAGAATCGTCATCAACACGATTCAGAGGACGGCTTCGGAGACCGCAATCGAGAACGCCGTGACCGTGTTCAACATCGAGAGCGACGAGATCAAGGGCCGCATCATCGGACGTGAGGGGCGTAACATCCGTGCCCTTGAGGCGGCGACGGGAGTTGAGATTGTCGTTGATGACACGCCGGACGCCATTCTCCTTTCCGCATTCGACCCTGTCCGCAGGGAGGTGGCGCGTCTGGCTCTCCACCAGCTCGTGGTCGATGGACGAATTCATCCTGCCCGCATCGAGGAGGTGGTCGCCAAGGTGCAGAAGCAGCTTGAGGAGGAGATTCTTGAAATAGGGAAGCGCACCTGCATAGACCTCGGAATCCACGGAATCCACATTGAGCTCATAAAGCTCATCGGGCGAATGAAGTACCGTTCATCCTACGGCCAGAACCTTCTCCAGCATGCCCGTGAGGTCGCCAACATCGCCGCGACCATGGCTTCCGAGCTCGGGCTCAACGCCAAGGCCGCGAAGAGGGCGGGACTCCTTCATGACATCGGAAAGGTGTCCGACGAGGATCCGGAGCTTCCGCACGCTCTCCTCGGAATGAAGCTCGCCGAGCAGTACAAGGAGAAACCGGAAATCTGCAATGCAATCGGCGCACACCATGAGGAGATAGAGATGACGTCAATCCTTTCGCCTATCATTCAGGTCGCCGACGCCATTTCCGGTGCGCGTCCGGGTGCACGTCGGGAGGTCATCGAGTCGTACATCAAGAGGCTCAAGGACCTTGAGAATATCGGACAGTCATATCCTGGTGTGGTAAAGGCCTATGCGATTCAGGCGGGACGTGAGCTTCGCGTGATTGTCGGGGCCGAGCAGGTGACGGATTCTCAGGCGGAGACGCTTTCGGGGGACATCGCCAAGAAGATTCAGGACGAGATGACCTATCCGGGACAGGTGAAGATCACCGTGATCAGGGAGACACGTTCCGTAGCATTTGCCAAATAGCGGGGCGCCTAAAAGGCGGTCTGCTGCGTTGGACGTCTTGATGAAATCCTCACAACCATCAGGTTGCTGCGGTATTCATCTTCACCGTCCGCCTTGCATCCCATCCTTTTATGCATCCCCTTTATCTCGGCCTACTTTAATGCATCCCCTTTATCTCAGCCTGTTTTAATGCATCCCCTTATCTCGGTTTGTCGTAAGGGCTATCATGAAATGTTCGGTAGTATGAATTTGGGTAAAAGACTTGTTAATAAAGTTGTTATGCTGCTGGCGGGATTCGCCTGCAGCATTTCTTCGCTTTTTGCGGGGAACATTGACTGGAAGGTTTCCGCAGTTCCTTCAGATGGGGGCGCGGTGTGGACGCTGAGGTTCAGCGGTGTCATGGGAGAGGGGATTCACAGCTACCCGCTCTCAGACCCTTATTCCGCTCCGGAGGTGGAGTACCGCTCGCTTGAAAATTGCGAACTTGTCGGTCCGCCTGAAGACAGGAGCGTCGTCAGTCAGGAGAAGGGGCAGTGCCTTGTCTATGGACAGCTTGTGCTTGAGCAGAAGGTTCGCGTCACGGGCTCTTCTCCGGCTTCTGTGAGCGGAACAGTCAGCGCGTCATGCTGCCGGGACACGGAGTGCTATCCTCCTGAATATCATGATTTCGTGATTGCCCTGCCGGACGGCGGGGCAGCGGCCGCGTCTGCCGGAGCCGTCGGGGGAAGCGACGTTACGAGGAAGTCGGACGACACCGTGTTTGCAGGGGCAGCGGGTGGAAGTGACATTATGAAGAAGCCTGACGATGCCGCGGCTGCCGTGGAACAGACATCAACCCCGTTTGACTGGGGCCTGGTGCTTCAGGCCATTCTCTGGGGCTTCGCGATGCTGCTCACCCCCTGCGTCTTCCCTATGATTCCGATGACTGTTTCCTTCTTCCTGAAAAATTCCGGAAACGCACGCAGGGGACGCTTCCACGCATTTATGTACGGCCTTTTCATCGTGCTGCTCTACACCGTTCCTATTTCGCTGATAATCCTCATAACATGGATTGCCGGCGGAGATGCCGTTACGGCCGACATCTTCAACTGGCTGGCCACTCATTGGCTGCCTAACATCCTGTTCTTCATAGTGTTCATGGCATTTGCCGCGTCTTTCTTCGGCGCGTTCGAGATAACTCTTCCGTCCTCGTGGGTGAATAGGGCCGACGGCAAGTCCGACGGGAAAGGGCTGACAGGCGTGTTCTTCATGGCGCTCACCCTTGTGCTCGTCTCATTCTCCTGCACCGGACCGATTGTCGGAACCGTGCTGATTCAGTCCACTTCCGGACAGTTCTGGATGCCGATGGTAACGATGTTCGCGTTTTCCGTGGCGTTCGCGCTTCCGTTCGCGGTCTTCGCCCTCTTCCCCTCTCTGCTCACGAAGCTCAGGAGCGGGAGCTGGCTCGGCAGTGTCAAGGTCGTGCTCGGATTTGTGGAGGTGGCGCTCGGATTCAAGTTTCTCAGCGTCGCCGACCAGACCTACCACTGGGGCATCCTGGACCGTGAGGTGTATCTTGCAATCTGGATTACCGTGTTCTCGCTGCTCGGACTTTACCTGCTCGGGAAGATTCGTTTCGCCCACGACGAGAAGGTCGAGCACATCTCCGTCACGAGGCTCGCACTCGCTATAGTTGACTTCGCCTTTGTCGTCTATATGATTCCGGGGATGTTCGGCGCGCCTCTCAAGGCCCTGTCAGGCTACCTTCCCCCGCTGAGCACTCAGGACTTTGTCCTGGGTGCATATTCTGCGCAGCCGGAAAGCGGCGGCTCCTCTCAAGACCGTACGCTCTCCCTGTACGGAGAGAAATACGGCCTGCATCTGCCTCTCGGTCTGGACGGCTATTTCACCGTCGAGGAAGGGCTTGCCGCAGCGAAGACCTCCGGGAAGCCGGTGTTTGTCGATGTCACGGGGCACGGCTGCGTGAACTGCCGCGAGATGGAGGCACGTGTGTGGAGCGACCCCCGCGTTCTTGAAATGCTGCGGGACAGGTTCGTGATTGTCGCGCTCTATGTCGATGACAAGACAAGGCTCGACGGGGAGGATTGGGTGCACGCTGAAAACGGGGACATATATAAGGAAATCGGACGCGCCAACGCATACATCGCTCGCAGCCGCTTCGGCGTAAACTCACAGCCGAACTATATCCTGCTCGACGCCGACGGAAAACAGCTCGCCCCGGCGCGTGGCTACAGCCTTGATGTTCAGGGATTTATTGACTTTCTTAACATTGCGCTCCAGTAGGTGCACCTCGCTGAAGCGAGCCGACCTGCGGCGCAATCACTCTCATTCCCCGGGTCGGGATGAGGACAGTTCATGCTCTGCCGATGTGTTCGTGAGCGTCTTTCTGTATTCATCGAGCCGCTTGCGGAAGGCTGCCTTCCGCAAGGACTCTTTCTTTCGCTTCCGTTCCAGATACTCTTCGTAGCGGCTTTCAAGGTAGTTGTCCGCCATCTTCCGAAAAATTAGAGTTCCTCGAAATTGACCTCGGAGCTGTAGTTCCCCTCTCCGTCCTCGGTCTGCGGGGCATTCTTCTTTATGTAGGCGAGGACTTCCTCAAGACCCTCGACGAATTTTCCGAAATCTTCCTTGTAGAGAAAAATCTTGTGCTTGTCGTAAGTGAAGCTGCCGTCGCGCTCGACTTTTCTCTTGCTTTCGGTGATGGTCAGGTAGTAGTCATTGCCCTTCGTTGCCTTCACATCAAAAAAATAGGTGCGTTTCCCTGCCTTTACAGGCTTTGAGAACACATCCTCGCCGTTACGCTCCCGGGCATAGGCTCCGTCATAATCCTCACTGTACATCTTGTGTGCGTTTTTTTGTTGGTAAATCTTCGCAAATATAGTTTTTTTTATCAAATCGTGTGTATCTTTGCAGGAAATATTGTCTTAAAATTATGCTAAACCGTCGAATTTTACGAATCAAGGCCTTTAAGGTTGCCTACAGCGCCGTGCTGTGCGGGAATTTCTCGACAGCGGACGCGGAGGCCGAGCTGAAGGAGTCATGCGAGGCGACGAGGGACCTGTTCGTATTCATGTCCGGAATCGTGGCTCCTCTGACGCGGACAGCGCGGGAGAGGATAGAGTCGCTCCGTTCCAAGTTCAACCCCACCGAGGAGGAGCGCAACCCGAACATGAAGTTCTGCGACAACCGTCTCGCGCAGATTCTTGCGGATGACGAAGACCTGAACAGGCAGCTCAGGCAGAAGCATCTCTCATGGGACCAGTATGACATCTTCCTCAGGAAGGTCCTCGACTCCATATATTCAAAGGATTACTTTCACGACTACATGAACTCGGGTGAGTCTTCGCTCGGCGAGGACTGCCGTCTCTTTGTCCGTATATTCGAGGAGGAATTCGTCGATGTCCCGGAACTTGAGCACATTCTCGAGGATATGTCCCTCTTCTGGAACGACGACCTTGCGTATTCGCTGACTTTCTGCTGCCGCGCGTTCGAGGACATCGCGAAGGGCGGACGCTGGACTCTTCCTTATCTCTACATGAGCCAGATGAAGGGAACCGCGTCGGGCATGGAGGATGATCAGGCTTTCGTGAAGCGGCTCCTGAGGCTCACGCTCGTGAACTATGACAAGTACTCGAAGATGGTCTATGACGCCGCGAAGGGCTGGGAGGCCGACAGGCTTTTCCTCTCGGATGTTGTGCTCGTGGTGATGGGAATTGCTGAAATACTTGATTTTCCGACGATTCCGGTGCGCGTGTCCATGAACGAATATGTCGAGATTTCGAAATTTTACGGAACGCCGAAGAGCCGCGTCTTCGTGAACGGAATTCTCGACCGCATTGTGAAGACTCTGACGGAAGAGGGGAAAATCACGAAGCGGTAACGTCTTTCATCCCGAAGAAGGTTTCTCTGTAGGAGAACAATCCGTATGAATCTGACACGAAATTTATTTTTAACTACTTAAAGAAAATATGATTATGAATTTTATGACTTTATTGCAGACTGCAGCCCCTCAGGGCGGGGCGACCGGCGGCTGGACCATGTGGGTGATGCTTCTTCTCATCTTCGTGGTGATGTGGTTCTTCATGATTCGTCCGCAGCGCAAGCAGCAGAAGGAACTCCAGAAGTTCCGTGACGGTCTCCAGAAGGGCGACAAGGTGGTCACCGTCGGCGGAATTTTCGGAACAGTGGTGGAAATCAAGGAGAAGTCGGTGCTCATCGAGGTTGACAAGGACGTGAAGCTCCGCGTTGACAAGAATTCCCTCGTAAAGGATTACTCCGAGGCAGCTGCAACGAAATAGCACGGCTCCGGGCTGTTTATCCGCGACGCGCAAGAGATGAACCGGTTTCTGAAATTGAGGCAGTTCCTCGGCAGGATGCTTGAGTTTCTGAAAGTCAACAGAAAGGATCTGACAGTTTTCCTGCTTGCCTTTCTGTTGGCTTTCAGCATCTGGTTCATACACAATGTCTCGCTTCGCTACAGCGAGATTCTGACCTCGTCGGTGACTGCGGAATCCAACATCACGGGCAGGCGCGACAGGTCGTCCAACGTGTGCCGGGTGGTGGCGAGATGCCGAGCGACCGGCTACAGCATCATCATCAACAAGATGTTCGGCGGAGGCTCCCCGGTGAGGGTTCAGTTCGACGCGGCTTCGCTCCGGCACAGGGACGGGGACGTGTTCGCATTCGTTCCGGAGTCCATGCCGGAATTCGGCAAGATGGTCTTCGGCGGTTCTTCCGTGGAGTACTACCTCACCGACACTCTTCTGTTCGTGTTTCCCGTGGAGAACAGCCGCAAGGTTCCGGTGGAGCCGATTTCGGACATCCTCTACGCTCCGCAGTACATGAGCGTGAAGGGAATGGAGGTCCGGCCGGATTCCGTCTATGTCTATGGCGAGCCGTCGCAGATTGACAACATTTCGAAGGTGTTCACCAGGAATGTGACCCTCGGGGCACTTTCCGCCGATGTCCACGGTTCGGTCGGGATAGAGCCCGTAAAGGGCGTGAGGATGTCGCAGACGAGCGTCGATTATTCGGTAAGCGTCAGTCGCTATGTCACTGAGACGGTCAGCCTGCCGGTTCGTGTGAGGAATCTTCCCGCAGGAAAGGAGATAGCGGTCTATCCGTCCGTTGTGAATGCGGTCGTGGAATGCAGGTTTCCTCTTACCGTGGATCCTGGCTCGGTGGATGTGCTTTATGTTGATTACCACGACTTTGAAGTCTCAAGAAGCGGTAAGTGCATCATTCGGACGGCGGCTCTGCCGGACGGCGTGCTCGGAGTCCGCCCCGAGACCGAGGTCGTGGATTGCGTAGCCAGATAGGGCGTTCCGTCGTGTGAAATCATAATGCTGGAATATTATAAACTCGTATAAAACAAATGATTATGAAAACAGATCTTTCAAAGATACTTTCAATCTCAGGCTATCCGGGACTTTATCTCTACATCGCGCAGGCACGCAACGGAGCCATTGCCGAGTCCCTCTCCGACAGGAGGCGCAGCAACTTCCCGCTCACGAGCAGGATGACCACCCTTGCCGACATCTCGATTTACACGTCGGAAGGCGAGATGAAGCTCAGCGAGGTGTTCCTCAGGCTGAAGGAGGTTCTCGGCGGGGGCGAGGCTCCGTCTTCAAAGGCTCCTGCGGATGAGATAAAGGCACTTTTCGCCAAGGCCGTTCCGGACTATGACGGAGACCGCTTCTATGTCTCTCACATGAGGAAGGTCGTGGACTGGTACAACTGCCTTCTCAAGTACGCCTCTCTCGATTTCGAGACTCCGGAGACGGAGAATGCTGAGGGAGTGGCAGAAGAAAAATAGTTCCGGGATTATGCAAAGCGGCGGAAAACGAAGGCTTCAGTCGATAGTTCGCGGCTGTTCCAAGAACACTGTGGATACGGAGCATGTGCTTGCCCAGCTGGAGAATGCGTATGAGATATGCGGCGAGGACGGCTGTGGCGACGGCTATGTCGATGTCGTGCTCGTGAACACCTGCGGCTTCATCGGCGACGCCAAGGAAGAGTCCATAAATACCATACTTGAGGTCGCTCAGAGGAAGAATGCCGGGAAGGTGGGGAAGATTGTGGTCTTCGGATGCCTTTCCCAGAGATATGCCTCCGAACTTCCGGGGCTTATTCCTGAGGTTGACCTGTGGCTCGGGGCAAGAGACACCGACGAAATCGTCAGGGCTCTTGGAGTCACTCCTGACCCGCGTCGGGGACAGAGCCGTCTTGTCACAGAGGGAAACGGAAGCTATGCCTACCTTAAAATCAGCGAGGGCTGTGACCGCCGCTGTTCCTACTGCGCCATCCCTTACATCCGCGGAGCGCACCGTTCGGTCCCGATGGAAAGGCTGGTGGAGGAAGCCGAGAACCTTGCCCGGACAGGGGTGCGCGAACTCGTGATTATCGCGCAGGACACAACCTGGTACGGACTTGACCTCTACCATCGCCGGGCACTCGGGGAACTGCTCGAAAGGCTCTCTGAAGTGAAGGGCATAGAGTGGATTCGCATCCACTATTCCTATCCGGCGGACTTCCCGGAGGATGTTCTCGACATCATGGCTAACAATCCTAAGGTATGCCGCTATATGGACATACCGCTGCAGCACATCTCGGACAAGGTGCTTGACAATATGCGCCGTCATGTCAGCGGCCGCTGGACGCGGGAGCTCATCTCTAAGATGCGGTCTAAGGTCCCGGGAGTCGTGCTGAGGACGACGATGATTGTCGGACACCCCGGAGAGGGGACGCGGGAGTTCCGCGAACTGCTCGACTTTGTTGCCGACGCGAAGTTCGAACGGCTCGGCGCCTTCACCTATTCCGAGGAGGAGGGGACATATGGGGCGACTCATTTCAAGGACACTGTGCGGCAGACTACTAAACAGAAGCGTCTTGACGAACTGATGGAACTCCAGCGGGGGATTTCCCTTGAATACAATCTTTCCCGTGTGGGCTCGGTCGTGCGGGCGCTCGTCGATTCTTGGTTTGCGGAGCAGGATATGCTTGTGTGCCGAAGCGAGTTCGAGTCTCCCGAGGTGGATGGCGAGATTCTTGTAAAGTACAGTCCCGGCTCGTTCGGTGACATTGACCCTCAGACGCTTGTCGGGCATTTCATCGAGGTCCGGATTACCGCTGCGGACGACTACGACCTTACTGCGGATTTTGTCCGGACGCTGGAATAGAGTATGTAGATTCCGGAGCCGGACGCTCCGGATTTTTATTTGAGTTTTGTTATGAAGACTTTAAAGGTATGCTTGAGGATGTCCGCTGCCGTTGCGGCGGCGGTGTCGGCTCTGGTTTCCTGCTCACCGCAGGTGTATAACATGAGTATGGAGATGAGGTGTCCTTCCTCGTCAGGTCTCAACCTGACGGGCAAGACTGTCGCCCTGGTCTATCCCTACGGGCTCACTCAGGAGGAGATGCAGCTTACCGGTTCAGTAGCCGGGGCTCTTGCCGACAAGCTGGACGCGGCCTATCCGGAGCGTGATTCGACTCAGCTCTTCACCGTCCAATATACGGATGACTTCGCGAAGATGGCGACTCCGGACTCTCTGGTGAATCTGGTTCTCAAGACCGACTCCGACGTGGTCTTCCTCTTCGGGCATCCTGTGGAATTTGAGAACGGCTACCGTCCGGGTGGCATAAGGCTTCCCCTGTGGTGCTACGATTCCCTCGGCGGGGAGAATGCGGACGTCAAGTCTTTCACGATAGCCGCCGACGCGGGAACGGACGCCTCCGTTTCCGGCAAGAACATAGGCAACAGGATTTCCTCGTCGTTCATTCCGACATGGCGCGAGGAGGAGTTCGGCATCTGGTACAGAGAGGAGGGAGCGTGGAACAGCGCTCTTCTGAAGGCTCTGGACTTCAAGTGGGACGAGGCGGTAAAGGAATGGATGTCAATCCTCGAAACCGAGAAGGACCCTTATCTGAGCGCCTGCCTCGAATACAACATCGGACTTGGCTGCTTCATGATGGGCAACCGCGAGCTTGCCCTTCAGTGGCTCACCCAATCCTCCGTCGAGTATAGTTCCGACATGACTACAGCTCTGATTAGCAGAGTACAAAAAACAGAGTAGAATTTACCTCGCAAAAAAATAGGAATAGAGGGATTGAATAAAAAGATGGAGTGCAAGGCGCACGGTGAAGCCAAGCACCGCAGCAACCTTCTGGTTGTGAGGATTTTGGCAAGACGAGCAACGAAGCAATCCGCTTTTTATTCAGTCCCGTCAGTCCTTTGAGCGCCAATTAAAGATTCTCCTGAAACGCTCGTCTCTGCGGTTGCTGATTTTCTGGGCAATCTCACCCTCGAATCTCTCGAAGGTGTGTGGCCACCGGAGCTTTATCCGCGCAATCTGTTCCTTGATGAACGAGTCGATGTGTCTGGCGCGTTTTTCTTCGTATATGTCGTTGAAATCCACCAATATGCCCGTTTCCTCAACATTGCCGAATTCGTCGTTCACGGCGGTTCCGAAGACCTTGAGCGACGGTGATATTCCCATATATGTGTTCACCAGCGGGGGAATGTTCTCGCCGAGCGCACGGATTTCACGGTTCAGAATCCGGTAGTCGGACTTGAAATCGGTTTCTGTCAGCACCGCATCCATCTCCTCTGCGGGAGTCTCGATGACGACGGGGTTCTTTGTCGTCACAAGATGCTCGTCGTCATGGAAATGCTTGTGCAGGAAGTGCAGTATGAGGTCACGCCCGTAGCGGTTGAAGGTCGGGTACATCGTCATCTTTCCGAAATACCATTTCATCCCCGGACGAAGCATCATCAGGGCTCCCAGACCGTCCCAGAGGTTGTCGAGGGCAAACAGTGCCTTGGTGCCGGCCTGAATCCTCTGATACTCCCGCGAAATGAAGGAGCGGCCGAGTTCAATGGTGAAGGGGAGATATTCCCTGATGAACTTTTCCGAGAAATTGAAGAGATGGGAAGTCGCGAGTATCGGCTGCCCGTTGTCGTCGAGCCTCACGTCCGTCCCGAATATGAAGCGGTAGCCCCCTATGATTGCCTCGTTGTCCGGATCCCAGACAATCAGCTGCATGCACGGAGGGTCCATAGTGTCAAAGCTGTCGATGTCCATCTCAAGCCCGGTCCCGCCTCCCGCTTCCCTGAACGTTTCCTCGCGCAGGCGGCCTATCTCCTTCATGACATTAGGAGAGTCCTTGTCCGTGACGACATACAGTTCGTTTCCGGCCTTGTTCGTGTTGCGAAGCTTTTTCTTCGGCGTCAGTTCCGATTTCAGCAGGTTCACGTCCACGGGCGCGATTATGTCTTTCATCTCTTCCATATATCATCTGTTCTTCCGAAAAAATCTTCTGTATAACTGTTCGTCTGTGTCATTGTTCATTTTCCCGGCCTTTCCTCCGGCGCGAGGCCATACACTGCGGCCCGGACCTCCTGTGCCCATTCCTTAGGGCTGCGGCTTCCGTCGAAGGACTGCCAAGGAATCGGCTTGCCGAAGACCACGCGGAATGTCTTTCCCTGTGCGCGGTAGAGCTCGTCGGGGAGGAATGCCATCGCTATGTTGAACTTAAGGCGGAAGAGTGACGAGAGGTTCGCCACCCGGTAGAACCGTCCGGAATTCTCTCCGATGAAGTGGACGGGGACTATGTCGCGATGGTACTCGACGCTTTTCGCCACAAAGACTTTCGACCACATGAGATCCTGAATCTTTCCCTCAATTTTTCTGGAGCAGAGCCCGGCCGGAAACATGAGAATCTGATTGTCGGACCCGAAAATCTCGTTTGTAAGCCTCGGCAGGTCACGGTTCTGCGTGCCTATTCCGTCTCCTGTCCTCCTTATCTTTGCGTTCACCGGGACACAGAGCGGGGCGAGTCCTCCGAGGTGCATGAGAAAGTCGTTCACCATCAGCTTGATGCGTCCGTCGTATTTCCTCCCGATTATTCCCGCGAGGGCTATTCCATCGACGCCTCCGAGCGGATGGTTCGACACAAACGTCAGCCTTGCCTCCGGGGAGTCAGGGAGGTTTTCAAGCCCCTCGACCTCAATCTTTACATTAAGATACTTCACTGCATTTTCGCAGAATTCCACTCCCTCGTAGCCCCGCTTGAGATACTCGTTGATAAAGTCCTGATGCACAAGCCTTTTTATAAGTTTCACGAGCAGGCGCGGAGCCTTCCCGTTGAACCTCTTGCGGAATATCTCCTCTATGTCAATTGTACGGTCTTTCATTGTCTTCTCAAGATGTCATTTCGGATTCACCGAATGAGAACGCGAACTTACGCAAAAAATTTCATATTTCAAGCGCTTCGGCGAGAACTGAAACGGGATGTTTCACGCCCGTTCCTGTTGACATCTCAATCTGCCACTTGCAGGTCTCGCAGTCGCAGACGACAAAGTCTGGCTCCGCTGCGGCAATGCTGTCGAACAGCGGTTTGCCTATTGCCTGTGAAACCTCGTAGTTTTCCTTCTTGAACCCGTATGTCCCGGCTATTCCGCAGCAGTTGCTGTCGAGCACGGTCAGCTCCACCCCGGGAATCATCTTCAGCAGCTCGGTGGAGAAATACTCCCAGCCGAGCCTTTCGAGGTGACATGGCGTGTGGTAGGCGATTCTTGCATGGTAGTCCTTGCGGAACCGGAGTTCCCTTCCTCCTTCCAACTTCTTATAAATGAACTTTGTGGCGAGTTCCAGACTGTCCTTCACCCGCGAATTGTCGAGTCCGAGAAGATGCGGATACTCTTCGCGCATGGTCAGGATGCAGGTCGATGATGCCCCGACTACAGGTTCTCCGGTCTCGTCAACCGTCTTCTGCATGACTTTCAGATTGTGCTTCGCGTTCCTCGTCGCCGATTTTATGAGCCCGTTTGAAATCATCGCTATGGAGCAGCATCGTTCGCCGTCGAGGAGCCTCACCCCGATTCCGAGCGCGTTCATCACCTTTACGAAATCCTTTCCGAGCTGCGGATAGTTGTAGTTCACATAGCAGCCGTGGAAGTAGCTGACCTTTTCTTCAAGGCCGTCTTGCGCTGTCTGCGCGTTTTTGCGGAACCATTTCTCGAATGTTTCTCCCGCATAGTCCGGGAATGTCCTGCGCCTGTCAATCCCTACTGCGGCGTGAAGCAGTTCCTTGACGGGGGCGGTGCGGAGCAGGGGATTGACGACCCCGGCCATGCTTCCGGCGACCCTGCCCATGAGGTCCGTGCTCGCCAGCGCAATTTCACACGGTCCGGGGATGTTGTGCCCGTAGCTTATCCTCGCGCGCTGGATTATGTCGGACACTCTAACGCCGGAAGGGCAGGCGACCTCGCAGCGCTTGCAGTTCAGGCAGTATTTGAGCGTGCTGTCATAGTACGACCTGTTCTTGAGCCGCAGCCTTTCGCCGTCCGGACCCGCCTGCTTCGGTCCCGGATAAGCCGGGTTCGCCGGTACTACCGGGCAATATACCGTGCAGATGGTGCATTTGAGGCACTGCTCGAAGTTGTTGTCGCTTATGTCGTTCATTGCGTTTGATTGTCTGTCCATTGTTTGTCTTGTTCAGCTCTGTCTTTGCTGCCTGCTTATTCATCTTTCCATAGACTTCCCCTCCTCCCGGTCAGGCGTTGCAGAGTATTGAGTCCGCCGCCTCCAGTGCCGAGCAGATTGAAACTCCTCCTCCGCATCCCTCGTAAAGCGGATTGCAGCCTCCGAGTATGCTTCCGGCGACGAGAAGATTCCCGACGACTCGGCCGCCGCGGCTTGCCCGCAACCCGGCTCCGGGGGTAAGTCTGGCTCCGATGCCGATGTAGTTCTGCTTGCCGAAGAAATCGTCCGCGTCGAACCAGTCCTTTCTCCGGGGCAGCGCGTCGATGTCGATTCCGAGCGCAGGCTCATACACTCCGTTCCTGTCTGCCCGGAGTCCGTTGCTGAAGAAACTTCCGGCCGCGAGCACGAAACTCTTCGCCGTGAACTCCATGTCGCTGATGTTTGCCGTGCGCACTGACTCCAGCCTGTCTCCGTTGAACCGTCCGGAAATCACCGTGTCGCCCTTGAACAGCGTCCCTCCGGATTTTCTGAAGAGTTCCGTGAGACCGCGCTGGATTTCAATCCCCGGCACGGACGGAGGCATAGTGGCGACAAAACGCACTTTCGTGTTCACCACCTTACCTACCTGAATCGCGTCCCGTGAGTCCGCGAGGCTGAATATCGCCGGCAGGACAATAAGGTCCTCACCGTCATATTTTTCGCGGATCTGGGATATATATTCCTTTAGCGTCGCCCTGTCAAGCATTTTCGATATGTTCGTCGCCCGCATCTCAGTCGGACTCTTCCGGAGGTTTTTCAGGGCTTCGAGTCTGATTGTCACCGTCCTGCACGGGCTTCCTGAATCCTCGATTCCATTTGCCACGAACTCGGTGTTGAAGTCCGGAAAGCCGTCGGGGCTTGCAACGAGAGCACGTCGGCAAACCGGCTGTCCGGCCGATTCCGTCGTCAGGAGGTCGTCCATAGTCATGAAGCAGCGCCTGAGGGAGCCCATTGAACTGAGCCTGTATATGTTGCCGAGACTTTCGGGGATATGTGTCCGGAATCCGAAAATTCCGAACAGTTCTGTCGCCCTGCGGAGATGTCCGAGCACCTTGTCCGCCCCGATTATAGAATAGGGATGTGTCTGAGGCAGTTTTCCGATGCTTTCAAGCGGATAATCGACGTCAGTCCCGTCCGGCATCCTGTTCAGAAGGTCAAACGCCCCGGACCAGAAGTGCATGGCCGACTGTCCGGCGGATATGACGGCACATTTCTGCCCCTTCCGCTGCAGCCTTATCCCGCACAGCAGACCCGTGAGTCCTCCGCCGATTATTATTGTGTCAAACTTCATTTTTTTTTATTCCTTATGATTTGAATCAGATTTCGTGACCATATATCCACTGGGTGTATTCATTCTCACGTAAAGAGTCACCCCAGCAAATAGGATAGATTCCCTTCCAACGCTCGTTTATGAACGCCTTGAGGTCCTCCTTCGCCCGTGTCGGATTCTCCTTCTTGCGGGCAAGCAGCCCCGCCCCTCTGCAGGCGCAGAGTTCCCCCTGACAGGTTCCCATCCCGAGCCTTGTGCGCCGCCGCAGGTCAATCATGTTAGTCACCTGCATGGTGTCAATCGCGTTCTCCGCCTTGCGCAGGGAAACTTTCTCGCATTCGCAGATGAGGCTCTCGTCCTTGGCGGAGCGCGGTGAGGCAGGCTTTTCGGCCGGCCCTGAACCCGGAAGCGGGCGTCTTGCCGTCACGCAGCCTTTCCGGACACCGAGCTTTTTGCAGACAAGGTCGGTCGCCCATTCCGCCATGAGCCGATAAGTCATCAGCTTGCCTCCGGTTATGGTTATGAATCCTCCGATTCCATCCCTCTGCTCATGGTCAAGCAGCACGATACCCCGGCTGATGTTGCGTCCGGACGGGTCGTTGTCAGCGGCGACAAGCGGACGTACGCCGCAGTAGGCGCGGATGATGCGGGTCTGTGCAAGCGCCGGAGCGAGCTTCTGGCCTTCTTCGAGCAGGACCTTCACCTCCTCTGGAGTGACGCGGATGCTGTCCACCTCTTCGAGCCCCACCCTGTCAGATGTAGTTCCTATCAGTGAAATCGTCTCGCCGGGCACGAGGATGTCGGCGTTGGCCGGTCTGCGGCAGCGGTTTATGACGACGTTGTTCACGCGATGTCCGAAAATCAGCAGCGAGCCCTTTGCCGGGAACATCGTGACGGAGGCTCCTGCCATCCGCGCTATGCCCTGCCCCCAGACACCTCCCGCATTGACCGTCACAGGGGCATAGAAAGTATTGACCTCGCCGGTACGCTTGTTCCTGATTTTCACTCCTCTGACATTGTTTCCCTCCTTGATGATTTCCTCCACCTCGCTGTAGGTCAGCACTTTCGCCCCGTGAATCTTCGCGTCGGTCATGTTGGCGGCAGTCAGCTTAAACGGGTCGATTGCCCCGTCCGGAACAACTACGGCTCCGATAAGTGAGGGATTGACGGCTGGCTCCATCGCGATTGCCTCCTTCGGGTCAATCACCTTCGCCCGTATTCCGGCCTTGCGGCATGCCTCCACGAATGTTGCCTGATAGGCGATGTCGTCTTCGGGGAGGGTTATGAACAGTCCCTCGGTCTTTTCTACGCATCCCTTGGCTATGCGCTTGAGAATCATGTTCTCGCGTATGCACTCTGCGGCCGATTCCGTGTCCGTCACGGCATAGCGCGCTCCGCTGTGCAGCAGCCCGTGATTGCGTCCCGTCGCGCCCGTCGCTATGTCATTCCTCTCGACAAGCAGCACCCGCAGCCCGCGCAGCGCACAGTCCCGCGCCGTTCCCGCGCCGGTCGCCCCTCCGCCGATGATTATCACGTCAAATTCGTTTTCTTTCAGCCTTCCCATGCCTGTCCTTGATTGACTTGTCCCGATTGACTTGTCCCGATTGACTTGCCCCGATTGACTTGTCCCGATTGATTTTCAGGACTTACTTGACAGTTTCCGTTTTCCCTCTGTCCTCATCAGCAAGCCACCTGTTCAGCCAGCTGAAGTAGCTCCTGTGCCAGAAAACCGCGTTCTGCGGCTTCAGAATCCAGTGGTTCTCGTCAGGGAAAACAATCAGCTCCGACGGCACGCCCATCATCTGCGCACAGTTGTAGGCAGCCATCCCCTGATCGTAAGGCACGCGGAAATCGCTTCCTCCGTGGATGACAAGAAGGGGAGTGTGCCAGTTCCTGATGAGTTTGTGCGGGGAGTTCGCGTAGTGGCGGACAGCGGTCGGGTTGTTGTCCCAAGGCGCTCCTCCGTTGTCCCATGTCGGAAACCACATCTCCTCGGTGGTCATGTACATATGTTCCTGATTGAAGATACCGGCATGGGCGATGAAGGCGTCATAGACATTGCCGTGCACCCCGCAGAGGTAATAGACCGAGTAGCCTCCGTAGCTCGCCCCGCAGGCCGCCATCTTCCCGATATATGGCTCGGCCTTGAACTCACGCGCCGCGCTGAGGTAGTCCTGAATGTTAAGGCCGCAGTAGTCTCCGGAAATCTGCTCGCACCATTCCTGACCGAACGCGGTCGTTCCTCGGCGGTTGGGAAGGATGACTACATAGCCCTGCGAGCACATCAGCCTGTAGTTCCAGCGGTAGGACCATCCCTGACTCAGCGTCCCCTGAGGTCCTCCGAGACAGATTTCTATCGCCGGCCATTTCTTCGACGGGTCAAACTCCGGCGGGAACAGGACCCATGTCAGCATATCCCTTCCATCTACGGTCTTCACCGTCCGGGCCTCGGTTCTGTGCTCCTTGAGCTGCGAGAGAATATGGCCGTTCTCGTCGGTGACCTGCGTGCCCGTCTGCGTGCCCGTGTCGAACGCGACTATCTCGGTCGGGAAATCCATGCTCTGCCATGTGGTGTAGAGAACCTCGCGGCCGTCAGTCCTGTCGATGAAGAACGGAGTCGTGAAGTCGTACCACAGGCTCTCGTCAGTCTTGCGCTCGACATTGCCTTCAAGGTCAGTGACATAGACCGCCTGTAGCCCTTCGGCGAGAGCGTTGAACCAGATGTGCCCCGAATCGTCGTCCCACGCCGGTCCGGCGACATTGTACTTGAATCCGTCGCTCAGTTCGCGGATTGCCCCGACTTTCATCCCGTCAATCTCGGCGACCATAAGCCTCTGCCTGTCAGCCTCGTAGCCGTCCCGCTCCATTGAAACCCAGCAAATCCTGCTGCCGTCCGGACTCCACACCGGAGTCGTGTCATAGCCTCCCTTCATCGGGATGCGCACGCATTCTCCGCTCTGTATATTATATATGTATATTTCCGTGTCTGTCGAGAACGCATATTCCCTCCCGTCTTTTTTGCGGCAGGAGTAGGCAATCCGTGTCCCGTCGGGGCTCCAGCAGAGCTCTTCAAGCCCTCCGAAAGGCTCTGTCGGCAGCTCGTAAGGGGATGTTCCTCCGTCCGCCGCGCCCTCGCTTCCGAGTATGTCAAAGAAATTTCCAAGCCCCTTGTCCCAGTCGAAAGTTCCGACGAAGCTGTGCGGGATTTCCTCAACCCAGTGATCCCAGTGGCGGTACATCATCGTCTCCGTTTCATAAGCCTCGGCTTTCGGCAGGTCGGGGTATATCTGTCCCGGAGTCTTCACGCGCCCGTTGACGGTTGAGAGGAATATCACCTGAGACTGGTCCGGCGAGAGCTTGAACTCTCCGATTCCGTTTTCCACATCGCTGACTTTGCGACCCTTGCCGAGCGTGCCGTCTCTTCTTACCTTGGCGATGTAAATCTGCCCGCCCATCAGGTATGCGACCTTTTCCCCGTCCGCGCTCCATCGCGCGTTGCTGATGCTTTTCCCGGAGCGGGTGGCAAGATGAGCGTCGCTTCCGTCAAGATTGTTGATATACAGGTTTCTGCAAGAACGGTTTTCCTCAATTGAATTGTATGACACCCCATAGAGCAGTTTCTTTCCGTCCGGCGACACCTGCGGGTCCGAGAGCCTTCCGAACGCAAGCAGCACTTCGGGAGTCATCTTGCCGTCCTCGACCATAATTTCCGATTTTCCGATGAACTCCTTTTCTTCGGATTCCTTTTCTTTTGCAAAAATTCCCATAATGATGCCGGCTGCGGCCCCGACTGCCACGAGACCCGAAGCCAAAATGATTGTTCCTTTTCTCATTTATATGTCAATATATCAATTATATACCTAAGCGTCGCAAGTTCTGTTCCTACGGCCCACGCGGTTTTCATGCCTACGCCCCCGGATTCTCAGTCTCTCCGTAAATGCCTATGACGGCAAGAGCCTCGTCGCGGAGCCTCCTCCGGACCTTTTCCGGGCTCAGGACTTCGATTGCACTCCCATATTTTCTGAGTTCAAAATAGAGGTCATCGCTGTCCGGCGACACAAAAATAGAAAAATATGTCCATTCTCCCTCGGTTTTCAGAAATTTTTGGCTGTGGTGGATGGGGAGGTCGGAGATATATTTCGCCTGCACTCCACGCGCCCTGAACTCGACCGTGCTGCCCTTTTCCCCCTCGCGGGGGATGTATGTTCCGAACGACGTCGCGAGAAGTTCGCCGAGACTGAAATTTTCGGGATATATGAACCTGTCGGGCAGAATTTCCAAGGATACGAGCCTGTCGAGTGCGTAGCATCTCAGCGCCCCGCGTTCGATGCAGTGGCCGTAGAGATACCAGCGCCTCTTGTCTTCCTTGAGGGCGTAGGGGAGCACGGTCAGCCGTTCCGGAGCCGCGCTGCTGTACTTGCAGTATTCGATTGCAATCCTGCGCCCCTCAAGCATCGCCTCCATGATTCGCGTGAGAAACCGGTGCCCTGACGGAACCGGCTCCACCTCAATGCGTCCGCTGAGCGCTTCCTTGCCCCTTTCGAGCAGGGAATTGACCGTGAAGCTGTCGATGAGCCATTCCGCTGCCCCGCTGTCGCTCATGCGGCTGCTACTGTCAATCATGTAGCGGTTAGTGCTCCGGTCGCAGGCAATCCCCACGCCGAAGGTCTCCTCGACCCCGATCCTGTAGTTCGCGAACGTCCGTCGTGCCAGCGTCTCCCCGAACCTCCTCTCATAACGCCCCGAAATTTCCCCGAGCGTAATCCCCGCCTCCCCGGTGTCCATGACCGCTCTCAGCAGCCAGATATATTTCGCAATCAGTTCAGTAACCATTTATTTTTATGTCTAAAGTTACAATCCTTGGGATTTTGTCAACCTCATAATTATGAAGAAAGCCATCCGCATTCCACTGGACATCAAGATGATTGTCACTTCTGCTTTGCAACTGGAATCTTAGACCATTCAAGATAGGTTGCATTGTCCGACTTCCAAAAATCGGGATTGCGGACATCGTAGCCCATGGCTTCCGCATAGTCCAGAATCATGTCGTTCGTCAGGCGCTTCTTCTTGATGCGCTCCTTGTATTTTTCCGTCTGCTCAAACGGGAAAGGCTCTCCGATTTCATAGAAGTCCCAGCGTGGATCCTGCATCACACGGACAAGTCGCCGTTCATATACTTTCCCAATATGATAAAACAACCTCATATCATACACTTCGTCATCAATCTTATTCTCCGGATCCAATGTCAGGCAAATCTGAGTGACGTCATATCCATAACGCAGATTCAAAACATTGCATAGTGTATAAAAACCATCTCCCTGGTTGCCATACACGGCTGTCTGTCTTTTTTGTGGTGCCCAAAGCACCATCTTTGTAACCAACGCCCCATAATCAACATATGACAAGTCTATTTTCAAAGGAGACTTGCTCGCACTAACAGGATATGAAGGCTCTTTTATGTCGATTATTGACCGGCAGACATCCTCCATACCAGCATCAAAAAAGGTGAAATAACGCGTTATCATTTTCTTTTTATTTTATAATTCTGTCAAATGGCGTGAGGCCATCCTCTATCAATTCATACTCAAACACCGCCTTAGGGTCATTCTTTTCAATAACCTTCTTGTGACGGTCACTGTTCTTCATCGTTCTGTCCACCTCGTAGTTATGGTGAACGCCATCTGCATTCCACTGGATGTCAGGACGATTATTTCCGACTTTATTGCCGTCGTAATCAACTTGAGCCTGATTTTTTCTGATATACTCTACTCTGTCAGATTTTTCCAGTTCTATAATTTTATCATCAATTGCCTTATTATGGTCAGCATTTCCATGCGGCTTTGCATCTCCACCATTTGGTTTCGGGCCACGCTTCATTGACTTGGCAACATCCGTGGCGTTGTCAACGCGGTCGGCAGTCTTCGCCGCATCAAGAACCTTGTCAGCCGCCCTTGCCGCATCCACCATGTCATCGACTGTGTCCGCAGCCTTGGCGGCCTTGATTCCCGCACGCACGGCTCCGACTCCTCCCGGGACGAGCGGGAAGGCTGCCGCGACCACGTCCACGACGATGCCGCCGGCGTCAAACACAGCGCCCCAGACATTGCCGGCCCTGACATTGTCGGCGAAGCTCCTGACGCCGAGCCCGACGCTGAACAGGTCCCAGACAATGTCCGGGAACCTGCCGTCCGGATCCACAAAGTTAACAGGATTATTCAGACAAAATGCATACGGGGAGAAATTTGCCGACTTTTCCGCCCGGACGTCGGAGGTGTGCCAGCGCATCAGCACCGGGTCGTAGTGCCTCGCTCCGAAATCGTGCCATCCGAGGCCGAGCTCGCCGATGCGTTCCTTGCCGGAGTACTTGTACGGCTGCGTATCCGGGACAGGGGTGCTTCCGACAGCGAGGGTCTGTGCCGGAAGACGGAGGCATGACAAGGCGAGAAGCAGAGTCAGAGGGGCAGCAGTTTCTGTTTCATGAGAAATGTGGTATTGGTTATGTGTTCTTTATGTGGAAATCATATCAGCTGATTTTGCTGTAGTCCTTTATCTCGTATTTGTTTTTCCGCAGTTCGGCGAGCAGAGGCGCGTTTTTGGCGAGGCTGAGCGTCGGATCCTCGTTCAGGACGGCGGAGGCGGCGGCGCGGGCGGCGCTTAGAATCTGGCCGTCCTTGGCGAGGGAGGCGATGTTGAGGTCAATCGGGAGGCCGCTCTGCTGGGTGCCTTCAAGGTCGCCCGGGCCGCGCATCTTCATATCCTCCTCGGCAATCTCGAAGCCGTTCTCAGTCCTGCACATAAGTTCTATGCGGTTTCTTGACTCCTTGCTGAGCCTGTGGCCTGTCATCAGTATGCAGTATGCCTTGTCGCTGCCCCGGCCCACACGACCGCGCAGCTGGTGGAGCTGGCTCAGGCCGAACCGCTCCGCGCTCTCGATGACCATCACGCTCGCGTTCGGCACATCCACACCCACCTCGATGACCGATGTCGCCACGAGTATGTTCGCCCTGCCTTCGGAAAACGCGTCCATGTTGAAGGCCTTCTCCTCGTTGTCGAGCTTTCCGTGCACCACGGCAATCTTGTAGGGCGGGAACGGGAAATAGTGGCGGATGGTCTCTATGCCGTTCTCAAGGTTCTGGTAGTCAAGCTTCTCGCTCTCAAAAATCAGCGGATAGACTATGAACACCTGCCGTCCGGCCTCAATCTCCTTCTTCAGGAAATTGTACATCACAAGCCTCTTGCCTTCGGTTCCGTGAATGGTCAGAACCGGCTTTCTTCCCGGCGGCAGCTCGTCTATGACAGAGACTTCGAGATCTCCGTAGAGTGTCATCGCGAGCGTTCTCGGAATCGGGGTGGCGGTCATCACCAGCACATGGGGCGGCTTCCCGTCGCAGGTCTTTCTCCAGAGCTTCGCCCTCTGCTCCACTCCGAAGCGGTGCTGCTCATCGACAATGGCGAGCCCCAGTCTCCTGAATTTCACGCTGTCCTCAATCAGGGCGTGCGTCCCGACTATGATACCTATGGAGCCGTCTTCAAGCCCGGCATGGACCTCGCGCCTTTCCGCTGTCCTGCTGCTGCCGGTGAGCAGAGCGGTGCGGACTCCCGTCGGCGCGAGATACTTGCTGATGTTCCTGTAGTGCTGCTGCGCGAGCACCTCGGTAGGCGCCATGATGCAGGCCTGATAGCCGTTCCCGACTGCGATGAGTGCGCTCAGCACGGCGACCATGGTCTTCCCGCTGCCAACGTCCCCCTGAAGCAGGCGGTTCATCTGATGCCCCGACTTCATGTCGTCGCGGATTTCGGTGATGACCCTCTTCTGCGCTCCCGTGAGCGGGAAGGGGAGTGACCTGTAGCAGCTGTTGAATGCCTCGCCGACCTTAGGCATCATGATTCCGTTGTCCGAACGCGACCGCACGAACTTCTGCTTGAGCAGCGCGAGCTGGAGGAAGAACAGCTCCTCGAACTTGAGCCGGAACCGTGCCCTTTCCAGAGCCTCGGGGCTGTCCGGGAAATGGATGTTGCGAAGCGCATAGTGAATCGGTGCAAGTCCGTATTTCTCAAGAATGTACATCGGCAGCACCTCCACCTCATGGCCGAGCGCCGCGTTCAGCGCCCCCTGCATGATTCTGTTCATCACCTTGCCGGTGATTCCGCAGTTCTTCAGCTTTTCGCCGGACGGATAGACCCCGACGAGCCTGCCTTCGCCCGGAGCGCTTCCCGCCTCAGTTCCCGCCGGCTGTTGTCCCGAAATGGCGTTTTGTCTCGGGAGTATGCTCGGGGCATGGCCTGACGGGAGTTCCGCCTGACTTTTCGCGGAGCTGCACTCGTCCGGCCTGTCGACTTCCGGATGGACGATGCTGAACCGCCCGTTGTATTCGTTCGGCTTGCCGAAAAAGATGAAGGCGCCGCCTCCGGACAGCTTCTCGAACATCCATTTTATCCCCCTGAAGAAGGTCATCTCCATTTCGCCCGTCCCATCGCCAACACGCACGCTCATCCGCTTTACTGTATTGAATTTAAGGGTGTTCGGGTTTTCCGGGGAAATCTCCCCCTTTGCCCCGAAAAGCGTGATTTTCCGGACGGAGGCGAGAATCTGGATGTATGCGGAATCCCCCCTGACATCGGAGATTCTGACGAATGACGTCCTGTCGATGTAGCGGAACGGGTATATCCTCAGCAGGTCGGAGGCATATTTCACCCCGAACTCGCTCTTCAGCGCTTCCGCACGCTTGGGTCCCACTCCCGGCAGATACTGTATTTCCGTTTCATTCCGCATAACACGCGAAGTTACGAAAAAGAATCTAATGTTTCCCGATATATTTTGTATCTTTGCAAGATGTGAAGCATATCTGCCCACGAAAGGCGAGACATTTTTTTTGATGTATTTTGGAGGGCAGATTTGTTTTGGAAGAAGGAGTGTACCGGGCGTACACGACTGATGAGAAAACGAATATGCACCCAAAAGACACAAAAATATATGGAACGTAAAATAATCGTAGGCATAACTCAGGGCGACGGCAACGGAATCGGATATGAGGTCATAATCAAGGCTCTCGCGGACGAGAGGATTCTCGATTTCTGCACTCCGGTGATATACGGGTCATCGAAGATTTTCGGATTTTACAGGAAACTGATTCATAATCTCGACAAGCCGGTGAATACCAATGTCATAACATCGGCGAAGGACATCTATCCCAAGAGGGTGAACATCGTCAACTGCCTTCCTGACAATGTCTATGTGGAACCGGGACAATCGACTCCCGAGTCCGCCAAGTCGGCGATGGTCGCGCTTGAGCAGGCGGTGACGGACATAAAGAACGGAGACATAGACGTTCTCGTGACCGCGCCTTTCAACAAGAGGGCGATGGCAAACGAGGGATTCGGCTTCACGGGACACACGGAGTATCTCGAAAAGGAGTTCGGGGTCGATGAGGTGTGCATGATTATGGTCAGCGACAACCTCAAGGTGGGCGTTGTGACGGGCCACATTCCGCTGAAGGAGGTGCCTACTGCAATAACCAAGGAGAAGATTATCAGCAAGCTGAAGCTTATGAAGCGTTCGCTTGAGCGGGATTTCGGGGTCGATTCCCCGAAGATTGCGGTGCTGGGGCTGAACCCTCACTGCGGCGACGGCGGGCTGCTCGGCGAGGAGGAGAAGAACATCATCCTTCCGGCGGTTCAGGAGGCTGTCTCGCAGGGTATTCTGGCGTTCGGACCGTATTCCCCTGACGGGTTCTTCGGGCTGGGCAACTACTCGAAGTTCGATGCTGTTCTGGCGATGTACCACGATCAGGGGCTGATTCCGTTCAAGGCGCTTGCCTTCGAGGACGGGGTGAACTACACGGCCGGGCTGCCGATTGTGAGGACTTCTCCGGACCACGGGACGGCATACGAGATGGCCGGGCGCGACGAGGCCGACCCGCGTTCTATGATGGCTTCCATTTTTGCGGCGATTGACGTGTTCAACAAGCGGCAGGCCTATGACAATCTGGTGGCGGGTAGGCTGAAAGTGAAGATGCCGGATACTGAAATCAAGCCTCGCGGCGGCCGTGTAATAGAGTGACGGGGCGCATAAAAAGCGGATTGCTTCGTTGCGTGTGAATTTCAAATCCTCACAACCATCAGGTTGCTCCGGTGTTGAAATCCCCATCGCGCCTTGCACTCCATCTTTTTATGCATCCCCTTGTGCATCCACTTGGCTCAGGTTGTTTGCTGGATGAACTTTGAGGTAAATTTTTAGCAATGGAAAATGTGACGCCGGCTGTTCAGAGGCCGCCGATTTATCTTTATACTGACGGGGCTTCGAGCGGGAATCCCGGTCCGGGGGGCTATGGGATAGTGCTGCGCTGCGGGGACTATTCACGCGAGATGAGCGGCGGGTTCGCCCTCACGACCAACAACCGGATGGAACTGCTTGCGGTAATCAGGGGGCTTGAGGCCATTCGTTGGCGGCCTGCCACGGTTCATGTGGTGAGCGACTCTTCCTATGTGGTCAAGGCAATCAATGAGGGATGGCTCCTCAAGTGGAAGTCAAAGGGCTATGCAAAAGTGAAGAATCCGGATTTGTGGATGCGGCTTGAGCCTTTGCTGGCCGCGCATCATGTCACGTTTCATTGGATTAAGGGCCATGCCGGGCATCCGGAGAACGAGCGCTGCGACGCGCTTGCCGTCGCGGCCGGAGCGGGCGCCGTTGCTGCTGGGAAGGCTCTTCCTGACGATGCTGGCTACCTGCTGTCGTCACAGAACGGCGCGGCTCTTCTGTAGAGCGGATCGCGGCTCATTACTCAGTTACAAAGATTTCTCACTTCGTTCGAAATGACAGGATGACGTTCGCAATGACAGGACGATGTGTGGGAAATCGAATTCCTATTTCAAATGTTCTCCTGATTTGTTATATTTGCAGGATTTTTGAAGGTTTCTTAGGCACGGTGCTTGCGCACTGCGCGACGCGCCCGCGTGCGGGGTGCATCACTAAACAGAAAAATAAAAATTCAAGATAATGGGATTAGCTGACATTTTCAAAAAACTCTTCGGAACCAAGGCCGAGCGGGACATGAAGGCGATAAAGCCTCTTCTCGACAAGGTTCTTGCGGCGTACGAAGACATTGACAGGCTCTCGAACGACGAACTCAGGGCGAAGACGGATGAACTCAGGGCATTCGTGGCTTCGCGTATCGCCGACGACGAGAAGAGAATCGCGGAAATCAGGACGCAGCTCGACGGAGACCTCTCCATCGGGGAGAAGGAGGCTCTCGCGACAGAGTCGGACAAACTCGTGAAGAAAGTCGATGAGGAGATAGAGACGGCTCTGAATGAGATTCTTCCGCAGGCTTTCGCAATAATGAAGTCAACGGCGCGGAGGTTTGCGCAGAATTCCGAGGTGGAGGTCACGGCCAACGACTTCGACCGTAAGATGGCGGCCTCGCACGATTTTGTGGAGATACGCCCGGGCAAGGACGGCGAACCGGACAAGGCCGTGTGGTTCAACAGCTGGACGGCCGGCGGAAACAGGATTACCTGGGACATGATTCACTATGACGTGCAGCTCATCGGCGGCATCGTCCTGCATCAGGGCAAGATTGCCGAGATGGCCACCGGTGAGGGAAAGACCCTCGTTGCCACGCTGCCTGTGTTCCTGAACGCGCTTTCCGGCAAGGGCGTCCACATGGTCACGGTCAACGACTACCTCTCGAAGCGTGACTCCGAGTGGATGGGGCCTCTGTATATGTTCCACGGACTCAGCGTCGATTGCATCGACAAGCATGAACCTAATTCCGATGCCCGCCGGCGGGCATACGCCTGCGACATCACCTTCGGAACCAACAACGAGTTCGGTTTCGACTACCTCCGTGACAACATGGCGTTCAGTCAGAAGGATCTAGTGCAGAGAAAGCACCAGTTCGCCATTGTCGATGAGGTCGATTCCGTGCTCATCGACGACGCGAGGACCCCGCTCATCATCTCCGGTCCTGTGGAGAGGGGCGACGACCAGCAGTTCGCGCAGTACAAGCCATATGTCGAGAACCTCTACAACAAGCAGAAGGCACTCGTCACGAGCATTCTCAACGAGGCGAAGAAACTCATATCCGAAGGCAACGAGAAGGAAGGGGGCGTTCTCCTGTTCCGTGCATACAAGGGCTATCCTAAATACAGGCCGCTAATCAAGTTCCTCAGCGAGCCGGGCATGAAGCAGCTCCTCCAGAAGGTCGAGAACTACTATATTCAGGACAATGAGAAGGAGATGCCGTACATCACGGACCCGCTGTATTTCGTCATCAACGAGAAGCAGAACACCGTGGATATGACCGACAAGGGGCGCGACCTGCTCGCGCAGTCCGTGAACGATGACAACTTTTTCGTGCTTCCTGATGTCGGCTCGGCAATAGCAGAGATGGAAAAGACCGTGACTGACCCTGTAGAGAAGCGTCAGAAGAAGGATGAGCTTATGGCGGACTTCGCGCTCAAGAGCGAGCGCGTCCACACCGTCATCCAGCTTCTGAAGGCCTACACGATGTTCGAACTGAACGTCGATTACATCATCTCGGAAGACGGAAAAATCAAGATTGTCGATGAGCAGACCGGCCGTATCATGGAGGGACGTCGCTGGAGCGACGGGCTTCATCAGGCTGTGGAGGCGAAGGAGAACGTGAAGGTCGAGGCCGCCACGCAGACTTTCGCGACGATTACCCTTCAGAACTATTTCCGTATGTATCACAAGCTTGCCGGAATGACCGGTACGGCGGAGACTGAGGCGGGCGAGTTCTGGAGCATCTACAAGCTCGACGTGGTCGTCATCCCTACCAACAAGCCGATTGCCCGCATCGACTATAACGATCTGATTTTCAAGACAAAACAGGCGAAATACAATGCCGTGATAGAGAAGGTTCTCGAACTCAGGGCGCAGGGACGTCCGGTGCTTGTCGGCACGACGGATGTTGATACATCCGAGCTTCTGAGCAGGATGTTCCTGCGCAGGGGCATCAAGGCGCAGGTCCTCAACGCCAAGCAGCATGCTCGTGAGGCTGAGATTGTGGCTCAGGCAGGGCAGTCAAGCACGGTCACCATTGCCACCAATATGGCCGGTCGAGGTACGGACATCAAGCTTTCTCCGGAGGTTCGCGAGGCCGGCGGTCTTGCCATCATCGGAACGGAGCGTCACGACAGCCGCCGCGTCGACAGACAGCTGCGCGGACGTGCCGGACGTCAGGGTGACCCTGGCTCATCCGTATTCTTCATATCCCTTGAAGACAAGCTGATGCGTCTTTTCGGTTCGGAGCGAATCGCGAAGGTTGTCGATAATCTCGGAATGGCCGACGATGAGGCGCTTGAGTCCACGATGCTTTCAAACTCAATCGAGAAGGCTCAGAAGAAGGTCGAGGAGAACAACTTCGGAATCCGTAAGAGGACGCTGGAATATGACGACGTGATGAACTCGCAGCGTGAGGTGATTTACAGCAAGCGCCGCAATGCGCTTTCCGGAGAGAGAATCGAGATTGACGTCATGAACATGATGCAGGACACTGCGGAAATCCTCGCGGAGAAGGCGGAGAACATGACTTATGACTCATTTGTGGAGCATGTTATGGGAACGCTTTCGCTTGACCTCGACTTTGACGAGGAGTTCTACAACAAGGCGAATGCATCGACGCTCGCCGACAGGCTCTTCGAGAACATGAAGGCGGCGTACAACCGCCGTATTGACGCCATGATTCAGAAGGCTATGCCTATCATCAGGCAGGTCTATGAAACCCAGGGCAACCGCTATGTGAACATTGCGATTCCTATTACCGACGGGCGGCGTATGCTTAACCTTTCGGTAAATCTTCAGCGTGCATATGAGAATCAGGGCAAGGAAATCGGGAAGGCGCTCTCCAAGACAATCGTGCTCTTCGAGATTGACCGTCACTGGAAAGATCATCTCCGCGACATGGACGACCTCAAGCAGTCCGTGCAGAATGCGTCCTACGAGCAGAAAGATCCGCTTCTCGTCTATAAGTTCGAGAGTTTCAACCTCTTCAGCTCGATGCTTGAGTCGCTCAACCATGATGCGCTCTCGTTCCTCCTCCGTGCCGGCATCGCCCTCCGCGAGGAGGCTCCGCGACCTGCGGCCGAGGCTCCGAAGGTGAACATGAGCAGGATGACGACCAGCCGCAGCGACCTTGTCACCAACGGCGGACAGCCTCGCGGCAAGATGCCTATGAGGGTGGAGAAGACGGTCGGACGCAATGACCCTTGTCCTTGCGGCTCCGGAAAGAAATATAAGAACTGTCACGGTAAAGAGGCGTGACGACGGAACTGAATAAAAAGGCGCTTGCTGCGTTACGCTCGTCGTCCAAATCCTCACAACCATCAGGTTGCTGCGGTTTGAACTCCTCGCAAGCCTTGCAATCATCCTTTTTATTCAATTCCTATTATCGAATATTCTAAAAATCGAAACAATGGCAGCTAAGGAACAGCCTGCGGGCAATATAAATGCGGTGAGCCGGATTTCGGCGGGGACCGTTTTCAAGGGCGAGATAGAGTCGAGGTCGGACATCAGGATTGACGGCACTTTTGACGGAAAGATTTCAACCACGGGACGTGTCGTGGTCGGCGAGGGGGCGTTCGTGAAGGGCGAGGTGCTCTGCGAGAACGCCGATGTGTTCGGCAAGGTTGAGGGCAGCCTCACAGTGCGTGACATCCTGTCGCTCAAGTCCGCCTGCGAGGTGAAGGGCGACCTTGAGGTCGCCAAGATTGCGGTAGAGCTTGGGGCGTCGTTTGACGGGACCTGCAAGATGCTCCGCAAGCAGCCTGCGGCTTCGGACCCTAAGACCGCGAAGCTGTAGGCAGCGTAGAATTATTCTTCGGCTTTTGTAAAAAACGGAAGTGTGCATTAAACGCTTCCGCTTTTTTCGTGTCCAATTCCGGATGTGTCCGGTTCGTCATTGTTCCGGGCTGAAACATCTGGTATGAGTGGCTTCTTATGGATGACAATAAAACACAAAACGGTATAAAATGAAAAGATGTTTGATGATTTTTGCGGCTGCTGCCGCATTGGGCGGGCTTATCTCCTGCGATAAGGAGAGGACGCCTCAGAATGGCGACAATTCCAATCAGGACGGCGGAGACGGGGCGGAGCTGACATTTGAGGCCGCCGAGGCCGTAGGCTATTTCTGCGGCGTAGGTGCGGACGGTAACGGTAATGCCTTGGATTATGATATGTATCTCCTTTCTCTCCAGCCGGAAGGGGTTGAGATGGTTGAGAGCGGATATACTGGCGTCGGAGCCGCTGTCCTAGTTGACATGAACACTCCTGCTAACGGAGGAAATCCTATGCGTATTCTTCAGGGGGAATATTACTCATATAAAAAAAATATGCCGGAAGACTATTGCTTCTATCTTGGTGATACAGACGAGGATGGAAACATATCCTCGTCTTATGTCTATTATCGCGCGAGCTCAAAGGTCAAAGGTGTCTATTATCCTGTAACCGGCGGCTCAATTTCCGTCAAGACAAGCGGTTCCTCCTATGACATTGTCGGGACGTTCGAGACCTCTGCCGGGACATTTGTCTTCAATTACGGCGGTCAGCTTGCATTTTATGACATTTCGGACAATGACGGTGACGATGACGGTGGTGACACCCCGACGGAAGAAGTTATGATTTCCCTTGATGCTCTCAATCAGGGCTATGCTTATTATTTTGGGCAGGCTTTTGGTGCTGACCAGGCGGATTACGCGGATTGGGTGTTCTACATTGGCAACGGACCTCTTGATTTGACGGATGATGATGCCAGTTTCCTCGCTCTTGAGCTTATAACATCGGGATCAGCGACTACGGCTGTACCGGACGGAACTTACGAGTATTTAGACATTTCGGACGGAAAACTCCTTCCGTTCAGTATGCTATGTGGATATCTTAATGATGAGAGTTATTGCATTGGCACGTGGTTCTTTGGCGAAACTGAGGCAGAGTATTATGCCGCGACAAGCGGTTCCGCAAAGGTTTCTCGCGACGGAGATAACTATACGGTTGACCTCACTTTTGAGGATTCTGATATGAATGCCACTGTCAGCGGCAAGTTCACGGCAAAACTTGAGTATGTAGATGGTACTCAACCGGCAACTGAGTCCGCTTCCGTGCAGTCTTCATATGCTAAAGGCCGTCTGAGTAGGGCTATCTGTCCGTCGTTTGCGAAGAAGGGCGTTTCAAGGAAGGCTGCGGTCCCGGCATTTGTCAAGGCACAGAAGCGCGGCCGATAGAGAAAGACGACACCGTCTGGGGGATTGTTTTGTGTCGATTTTTTTTCAGAAAAATTTGGTTTTTATATAAAACCGATATATATTTGCGGTCTTATCGCAATGGGGATGTTTTGGTTTTGACAGCATCTGACATTGGACGGTAAGCACGCCGGGCGTCGGAGGTTTGCCCGTTAATCTCAGCTTCCGAACAATTAGTTGGCAACAACTCTTATGCACTCGCTGCCTAGTCCTACCAAGTAGAACGGCTTAATCTCCGGGGCCAAGGCTGCTCCGGGGACGAGTATCCCGACAGGCTTTTCCGGCTGTTCTGTCCTGTCTCATGGGGTATCATTCCAAACGGCCTGCCCGACACCGACTCGGCTGAGTGTCGCCAAGCCTAAGCCGATAAGCCGCTGTTAGCCAGCCTTCCGGCAGGCAGCGGTCGAAAAACAAAGGACGGATAAGCGTGTAGAAAGCCACCCGGTGCGGTGTTTGGACGGCGGTTCGAGTCCGCCCATCTCCACAAATCAGAAGATAATCTGGTGGCGGAAAGTTTCCGTTTCGAGGAAGTTCCCGACCAGAAGGCAGTCCTGTCCTGTGTTGCCGGACGGCCTTTCAGCCAGCGGAAGCGGCTCTTGGAGTTCGATGGCGATGATATCACCGATTCGCAGCGAGACAAGCTCCGAGGCTTCGGCGATTGCATTCTCTATCATTTCGGCGCTTCCTTCCTCTGTGCTGAACAGCACTGTTCCGTTTTTTTTCAGAGTGAATTCTTTTTCATCATTTTCAAGCACCACAGGATTGTAGAGCGGGAAGGGGAGTATTGAACTGTGGTCGAGGCATGACGACCAGTGCAGCCAGTCGGCTTTTGCCGTGCCGGTTCCCGATGTGCTTTCTGCGGCGGAGTCATCAACGGCAGAATCATCTGCGGCGGTTCCGGACGGAAGACCGCCGTAGAGCAGCACTCCGAAATTAAAGCCGTCATAGTAGCGTGAGGCGAACTTGTAGCCGACGCATTTGCCGGCCTTGCTCACGCGGACAAAGAGAACTGGAGTGTATTTGTAGGCTCTCACTGCCGGGATCGCATATATGTCCTTGTTCTCGCGCTCCCATGTCGTGTCCGGCCTGCAAGTGCAGGTTCCGTCCAGATGTTTCACAACGATATTCATATTTCCAGTTTTTAGAATAACCGTCCGCTGCCGAACCGTTCCTTCAGCGCTGCCGCCGCATCCGCAGTCTCGCTTTCGCTGAGCGGCTTGCGCATGGCATCGCGCTTCTCCGCTTCGAACTGCTCCTTCAGCTTCGCGAACTGATGCTTCGTGTCAAGCATGAAATCGCCCCTGTCAATCCAGCTGAAATAGGACGGGTCGTTCTCATAGACCCATTTCGCTGACTTTCCCTTGTACTTTCCGAAATTCACCTCAGGTTCACCCTTGTCGCTGAGAATCAGACGGCCGGCAAAATCGACGTATCTTGTCTTGACGAATCCTGACAGAGCGTTCAGGTCATTCTTAAGCACCGGGTAGCCCTTGTCCGGATCGGCTGTGGAATACTTGTCAAGCTGTGCCTCCACGACCTCGACCGTCGCAAGCACATCCGCCTCCGCGGCGTGCGCGTTCTCGAAATCGCAGCCGCAGTAGAACCTGTGTGCGGCCTTGAGGTTGCGCGGTTCATAGGCAAAATAAATAAGCTGAGCGTCAATCATTTTCTTTGAGTGAAGGTCTATGTCGAGAGCTTTGTGCTTGAAAACCCTTGTCCTCTCAATCTCTTCAGCGAGCATCGGCAGGTCGAACTTCTGCGAGTTGTATCCTCCGAGTTCGGAATCCTTCAGCCAGTCCACGACCTCATCCGCGATTTCCCAGAACTTCGGCTCATCCTTCAGCTCCTCGTCAGTGATTCCGTGCACCGCCATAGCACTCGGGTCAATCGGTCTCTGGCAGTTGTTCACATAGTCCCAGGGGCAGACCCTCCAGGTCTTGACCCTCCTTTCCCCGTCCGGGAAAACCTTGACGAAACAGAGCTCGATTATCGAGTCCGAAGGTATATTAAGCCCGGTGCTCTCGATGTCAAAGAAGACCACCGGCTTCTCCAAATTTAATTTCATATATATAAGTGCTTAGTCACGTGATTTCATAAAATGGTCAGATGCAAGGCGGACGAGAAAATCAAACCGGAGCAACCTTATGGTTGTGAGGATTTGATTTATCGAAGTCCAACGAAGCAGACGGCCGTTTTATGGAATTACGATATCATTATTGGCATGATTATGCCACAAAGTTTTTCGCGTTCCGGCTCATTCTCTCCCGGCTGGATGAGCGCCGCCCTCTTGTCGTCGAGAAACCTCATCTCAATCTCGCCGCAGCTGAAATTCGAGAGAATCTCAATCATGAACGGTGACTTGAATCCTATCGTGAGAGGCGCCCCCTCGTAGCTGCACGCAATCTTCTCGTGCGCCGCAATCGAGAACCCGAGGTCCTGTGCCGACACCTCAATCGCGCCCTCGGTCATGTCGAACTTCACGTGATTCGATGCCCTGTTCGCGCACACGGATACGCGCCGGATGGTGTTGAGGAACTGAACCCTGTCAATCTTGAGCACATTGGAGTTGTTCTGCGGGATGACCTCGCGGTACTTAGGGTATTTGCCCACGATGAGGCGGCAGATTACGACAGTCTGTCCGAACTTGAATTCCGCGTTCTTCGCGTCAAAGGAGATTTCGACATCCTCGATGTCCTTGCCTATGATGGTCTTGAGGATTGCCGCAGGCTTCTTGTGGAGGATGAACGACGCCTTTTCGGATGCCCGCACTCCCTTTGCCGTGTAGCAGATGAGCTTGTGCGCGTCAGAGGCTACGAGCGTCGTGGATTCCGTGTCGATGTCGAAGAATATGCCGTTCATCGCCGGGCGGATTTCGTCGTCTGCGGTGGCGTAAATCGTGCTTGTGATGCCCTCCACGAGCTCCGCCGCCGGAAATGTCAGCTTTACTGCGGTCTCGTCGGTTCCCGTAATCTGCGGGTAGTCGTCGGCAGGCCTGTAGGGGAGCGTGGACGCCCCGCTTGACCAGCTGCACTCGAACGCGCAGTCGCTGACCGTCCTGAGTGTCAGCGGCTGGTCGGGAAGTTCCTTTAGCAGGTCCATGATGTGCTTCGCCGGAACCGTCATACGTCCTGTCTCGACGATGCTTTCCGGCTCAACTTCCGTCCTCAGGGTGAGTTCTGAATCGGATGCCGTGATTCGCAGCCCCGTCTGATTCAGTTCGAAAAGGAAATCTTCGAGGATCGGGAGGGCCGATTTTGCCGGAATGGCCTTTGAGACGGCCGTGACTGCCTTCTGAAGGTCAGAGCTTGATATGATGAAATTCATGTCGTAAAAATTTAATTATCAGTTTTACCGTCATATGCCGTCGTCATGCCGGGGAAACGCAGGCGCGGGCACATATATCCTACAAATATAACCAAAAAACTTCATAAACATCGCTTTCTTCCGATAAAATCAAATATTTTCGTCAAAATGTCGCCCGGTTTGTACGATTCTTGTAGAACGGTCTCGCGCGTTCCGGGTATGGGACAAAGCATTGAGAAAAAAAAATAACAGGTTTATGAAAAAAGGGATATTCTATGCCGTGATGTCTGCCCTGTGCGGGGCTGCCGCGGCCTTTGTCGTCGTTAAGTGCAGCGGAAATTCGTCGGAGCAGGTACAGCAGCCTACCGTGGCTGAAACGGACGTCAAGTTCAGGACGGTGGATCTTTCAAATGACAACTGGCCGGACTTCACTTTCGCCGCCGAGACCTGCGTAGATGCAGTCGTGTATGTACGGGTGACGGCCACCCAGCAGGTCGTGAGCAACGCCGGTCCGCTTTTCCGCTTCTTCTTCGGATATGAGGGCATCCCTCATTCCCGCGAGGTTCAGGGCAGCGGCTCCGGAGTCATCGTCCGCGAGGACGGCTACATCGTGACGAACAACCATGTGATTGCCGGAGCCAAGTCGATTGAGGTCACACTGAACAACAACCACACTTACCCGGCGACCCTCGTGGGGACCGACCCCGCGACCGACGTCGCCCTCATCAAGATTGAGGAGCACGGTCTTCCCGTCGTTCCGCTTGCGGATTCGGACAAACTCCGCCTCGGCGAGTGGGTGATAGCAATCGGAAGCCCGTATGACCTCCGCTCAACCATTACGGCCGGAATTGTCAGCGCAAAGGGACGTACGATGCCGAACTACTCCGGAGAGTTCAAGATTGAGTCCTTCATCCAGACGGACGCGGCCGTGAATCCGGGCAACAGTGGCGGAGCGCTCGTGAACAAGGAAGGGCAGCTTGTCGGCGTCAATACCGCAATTATTTCTCAGACAGGCTCTTACGCGGGTTATTCTTTCGCGGTTCCATCCAACATCGTGAAGCGTATCACCGACGACCTTATGAGCTACGGCACCGTTCACCGCGCGATGCTCGGAATCTCGATGGCTTCTGTGAATGAAGAAATTGCAAGAAATTTGAAACTTTCGTCGGTAAAAGGCGTATATATAACCGATATAGTGAAAGGCAGCGCGGCAGATGCCGCTGGCCTCCGACCGGGTGACGTGCTTGTGGAGATAGGGAATATTAAGGTTTCCGGATCGGCGTCGGTTCAGGAAGCCGTGAACAGCTTCCATCCCGGAGAGAAGACTTCCGTGAAGGTTATCCGTGACGGTTCTGAAATGTCTTTCGAAGTGGAGTTTAAATAATCGTAACAGATGAGACAGCTAAAGATTACAAAATCAATCACTAACCGTGAGTCGGCCTCGCTCGACAAGTACCTCCAGGAGATAGGTAAGGAAGATTTGATTACAGTTGAGGAGGAGGTTGAACTTGCCCAGCGCATCAGGAAAGGCGACCAGGCTGCCCTTGAAAAACTTACGCGCGCGAACCTCAGGTTCGTCGTTTCAGTGGCGAAGCAGTATCAGAATCAGGGACTGAGCCTTCCGGACCTTATCAACGAGGGCAACCTCGGGCTGATTAAGGCGGCCGAGAAGTTCGACGAGACAAGAGGCTTCAAGTTCATTTCATATGCCGTGTGGTGGATTCGCCAGTCGATTCTTCAGGCTCTCGCGGAGCAGTCGAGGATAGTGCGCCTTCCGTTGAACCAGGTGGGCTCGCTGAACAAGATTAACAAGGCTCTCCAGAAGTTCGAGCAGGAAAACGAACGCCAGCCGTCAAACGAGGAGCTTGCCGAGATGATAGACGTTCCGAAGGACAAGATTGCCGACACGATGCGTGTTTCCGGTCGTCATGTCTCCGTGGATGCACCTTTCGTCGAGGGCGAGGACAACAGCCTTCTTGACGTTCTCATCAACCCGGATTCTCCGAATGCCGACAGAGGGCTTGTGAACGAGTCTCTGAACAAGGAAATCGAGCGCGCCCTTTCGACGCTTGCCCCGCGTGAGCGTGAAATCATAAAGTCGTTTTTCGGCATCGGATGTCAGGAAATGACCCTTGAGGAGATCGGTGAGCGCTTCGGCCTTACGCGCGAGCGCGTGCGCCAGATTAAGGAGAAGGCCATCCGCAAGCTCAAGAATAACTCAAGGAGCAAATTGCTGAAAGGCTATCTTGGATAGTTTTCAAAAGTTTTTTCTCACTTCGTTCGTGTACCGGCGGATGTGTGCCGGCCGGATGGAGTGAGTTTGTTTTGTTCAACGGAAAAGTGCATAAAGATGATATTGACACCGGAAAAGCTTATCGCCGGCAGTGCGGCCGAAGCTGTAAGGCAGTTGTGGGGAGCGGAAGTCGAGGCTTCGCTCCTTCAGGTACAGATTACAAGGAAAGAGTTCGAGGGCGACTACACGCTGGTCGTTTTTCCCCTTCTGAAGATGTCTCACCTCGCCCCAGAGGCGACAGGCAATGCGATAGGGCAGTGGATGCTGGAAAATGTCCCCGAAGTGGGAGGCTACAACACCGTCAAGGGCTTTCTGAATGTCTCGCTTTCCAACATTTACTGGAACGAGGTGTTCGCGGAGGCTTTCGCGACGGCTGATTTCGGACAGCTTCCCGCTACGGGAAAGACCATTATGGTGGAGTTTTCCTCGCCTAACACTAACAAGCCGCTTCACCTCGGTCATGTCCGCAACAACCTCCTCGGCTGGTCGGTTTCCCGCCTTCTGGAGGCTAACGGTCACAAGGTGCTGAAGGTGAATCTCGTCAATGACCGCGGAATCCACATCTGCAAGTCAATGCTCGCATGGCTCAAGACTGCGGACGGTGAGACTCCGGAGACTTCCGGAAAGAAGGGCGACCACCTCGTCGGCGACTGCTATGTTGCGTTCAACGACATCTACAAGGAGGAAGTCGAGGAACTCATCGCGGGGGGAATGCCCAAGGAGGAGGCCGAGAAGAACGCCCCGAGCCTGAAGGAGGCGCAGGAGATGCTGCTCAAGTGGGAGCAGGGCGATCCTGAGGTGCGTGCCCTGTGGGAGAAGATGAACTCATGGGTCTATCAGGGCTTCGACAAGACCTATTCCGACCTTGGAATATCCTTTGACAGAATATATTACGAGTCTCAGACCTATCTGCTCGGCAAGGCCCTCGTGCAGAAGGGACTGGATATGGGAATATTCGAACGTCACAATGACGGCTCCGTGTGGTGCGACCTAACCGCAGACGGCCTTGATAAGAAGCTGCTCCTCAGAAGCGACGGCACATCCGTCTATATGACTCAGGATCTCGGCACCGCCGAGCGCCGTTTTGAGGAATACAGCCTCGACGAACTGATTTATGTCGTGGGCAACGAGCAGAACTACCATTTTCAGGTTCTCAAGCTCATACTCAAGAAACTTGGCTTCGACTGGGCCGACAGCATCTACCATCTTTCATATGGCATGGTGGAACTTCCCGAGGGCAAGATGAAATCCCGCGAGGGAACGGTCGTCGATGCCGATGACCTCCTTGAGAAGATGTACAACACCGCCAAGGAGACCTCGCTCGAGCTCGGGAAGCTCGACGACATGACCCCGCAGGAGCAGGACGAACTATTCCGTATGCTCTCTCTCGGCGCACTCAAGTACTTCATAATCAAGGTTGATCCGCGCAAGACAATGCTTTTCGACCCTAAGGAGAGCATCGACTTCAACGGCAACACGGGACCTTTCATCCAATACACCCATGCGAGAATCAAGTCGATCCTCCGCAAGGCCAAGGCGCAGGGCATCGACTGGACGTCCGTTTCCGAGAATGTCGAACTGAACCCGAAGGAGGTTCGCATCGTGAAGATACTCAATAATTTCCCTAACAAGATTGCGGAGGCCGGCGAGGCGCATTCCCCGGCAATCGTCGCGAACTACGCCTACGAGCTTGCCAAGGAGTTCAACCAGTACTACCACGACACCCCGATTCTGCGTGAGGAGAACAAGGCCGTCCTGGCTTTCCGCCTCCGCCTCATCGAGCTCATCGCCCGTGTCCTCACCAAGGCGATGGATATTCTTGGTATCAAGTTACCGGAAAGAATGTAAAAATAACTTTGTCTGTCCTTGTTCGCCGGGAGAAAGGGACGGATAAAAAGATGGATTGCAAGGCTTGCAAAACCCTCCAAACCGGAGTTACCTTATGGTAATGAGGATTTGGAGGGTTTTGCGTAACGCCGCAAGCCGCTTTTTTGCCGTCCCGTTATAGATAGTCATCGAAGTATGCCGTGACCTTATCCATCAGATGAATGCGGTTGCGGCCGTAGACGTTGTGCTTTGCCGTGGGGTAGGGGAAGTAATCAACCGGGATTTCGAGGTCTATGCACTTCTGGATGAAGCTGAGGCTGTGCTCCCACACGACAGTGTCGTCAATGGCACCCTGACAGATGAGCAGCTTGCCTTTGAGTCGCGCAGCCTTGCCGATCAGGCTTGTGCTTTCGTACCCTTCGGCATTCTCGGCCGGGTTGTCCATATACCTTTCACCGTACATCACCTCGTACCACTTCCAGTCAATCACCGGGCCGCCGGCGACGCCGACCTTGAAAACATCGGGGTAGGTCGTCATCATCGATATGGTCATGAACCCGCCGTAGCTCCAGCCGTGCACCCCGATTCTGTCCGCATCGACATACGGAAGACTCTTCAGCATCTTGATTCCCTCCATCTGGTCGGCCATCTCTGCCTTTCCGCAGTTCCTCCAGATGGCCTTCTCGAACTCCGCTCCCCGGTAGAGCGTGCCCCGGTTGTCCTGGACATAGACGAGGTAGCCTCGCTGGGCCATGAGCATTTCCCAGTAGCGGAGCTGCCCCAGCCATGAATTGTTGACGAGCTGCGAGTGAGGGCCGCCATAGACATAGAGTATTACGGGATATTTCTTTGTCGGGTCGAAATCCTTGGGCTTGACGAGGCGGTAGTAATTGTCAAACTGTCCGTCCGCGCTCTTCACCGTCCCGAGGTCAATTTCGCAGAACGCGAAGTCTTCGGTCGTGTCGTCGGCGCGGAAAAGAACCTCCTTGCTGACCTTGCGGAGACCGTCCTTGCCTACCTTTCCTGAGGTTAAGCATTTCTGGACGGTGTATGGAACGTTGAGGCTGCTGTACATTTCGTAGAACACGCTGCAGTCCGGCTCCATCTTCAGTATCTCGTGCCAGCCCGGTTCTGAAGTGAGCCTCTGCGCCGAGAACTTTGCCGGCACGCTGAACTCTCCTTTGCCGTTTCGGCGCAGGGCTGTCCTGAAAATGTGCCTTTCAATCGGGCTTACCTCCGAGGAGTAGTAATAGACCCATTTCCCGTCGTTTGCGATGTATTCGACATCCGCATCGACTTCCGTGATGCGCTCAACCTTGCCGTCGATGCCGCAGAGATAGAGACTGCGGAATCCGTCGCGGTTGTCCGTGCGGTAGATGAACTGCGTCGCGGAGTGCCCGTCCTTCGCCTTGCCGTCCGTGACGAACCAGAGCGGGTCGCCCGGCTCGACATATTTTTCATTTGTTTCCGAAAGCACCGTCCCGAGACATTTCCCTGTGGCGGCGTCATAGCGGTTCAGGTGCATTTCCTTCTGGCTTCGGGCAAGCACCTGAATCAGGATTTCATTTGAGTCCGGAGTCCAGATTATGTTGGTCAGGTAGCGTTCCGGCGTGAAATCCGTGACATCCATATATCTCACGCTCCCGTCCCGAAGGTCATAGACCCCGAGGCTTATCAGTTCAGAATCCATTCCGGCCATAGGATACTTTATTGTCCTCAGTGTCCCGGTGCGCGTCGTGATGTCCAGCAGCGGAAAGTCCGTCACACGGGTCTCGTCCTTGCGGTAGAACGCCAGCCTGAGACTGTCCGGAGACCAGAACAGCCCTCCGTCAATCCCGAACTCATTCCTGCTCACCGTCTCTCCATAGACAATGCCCGGCTCATCCGCCTTCACGATGACCTTTCCGTCAACAGTGATTTGTGACAGCCCCTCAACCCTCTCGCTCACGGCTCTTTCCGCGCCTTTCCGGCTCTCCAGCCAGTCAAACTTCGGGAACTTCACCCGCAGTCCTTTCCCGAGCACCGCCTCTTCCATAGTCAGTGCCCTACCGGCAGACGAGGCCTCCCGCACCGCAAACACTCCTGGCTGCGCATTCAAACTCCAGCAGATCAGGGAGATAAACAATATACTGACAGTAAATTTCTTCATGCCCTTTTGTGTTTTGTAAGGTTTCTTAATATCGTATTCAATGTAGAATCTTCCACTATATACAGAAACGGTTACTGAAATGATAAAATCAAATAAAAAGATGGAGTGCAAGGCGCACGGTGAAGCCAAATACCGCAGCAACCTGATGGTTGTGAGGATTTTGGCAAGACATGCAACGCCGCAATCCGCTTTTTATTTGGTTTTACTACTCAATTGAAACAATCTTATCAACCACATACTTCTGCTTGCCGCGCCACGGAAGCTCGCCGAGGTATTCCTTGTAGTGGAGCCGGACACTGCGGCCGCTGCAGCGCATCAGCGTGTCCGCTATGGCCTTGTCCTCGATTGAGAAGTCGAAGACATAGGACTGCACGGCGTTGGAACTTCCTTTCGTGCCGTTCTTGAGTCCGGCCTGAATCGCCCGACCCTCGTAGGTCTTCCAGATGTATCCCTTATAGACCACGAAGTTCAGCTCGCCCTGCTGCACTCCCTCGCCGAAGACATAGTAGAACTTGAAATAGAAGAACGCGGCGGCAATGACCAGCGCCACCGCCGTCATCCACAGAATGATTTGTTTCTTTATCGTCATGTCACATCCGAATTGATATATCCCTCAAAGTTAAGAATATTTTACGAAAAAATGCCGGCATCGGATATCCCCGATGTCGGCATCAAACTGTCTGTTGCCTGAACCCCTATTTAGGCGCGGGCTCGTTCGCCTTTTCCGTCGTGCTGCTCGAAACTATTTAATCTCGATGCTCTTGTTGCTCGGAACTTCTTTGACGACCTCTTTCTTAGGAAGCTCGATTTTCAGCACACCGTGCTCCACCTTCGCTGCAATCTTTGTCGCATCGACCGTCTCAGGAAGCGTAAAACTCTGACGGAATGAAGTGTAAGAGAATTCATGACGGAGATACTGACCGTGCTTCTTGTTGTTCTCCTTCTTCTCGCCTTCCTTGTTCTCGACTCCGTTGTTCTTCTCAGTCTTCTTCTCAAGGCTGATAACCAACTCGTTGTCCGGAGTGAGGTTAATCTTGAAGTCATCCTTCGTCATACCCGGAGCGGCGACCTCGACCTCATATTCGTTGTCACGCTCAATCACGTTTATGGCAGGTGTTGAGGATGCGTGTCTGTACTGAGGTATAACGACTCTGTCGTCAATGTCAAACAAATCATTGAACAACTCAGGCAACCAGTTCTGTGATTTCATAATAGGCATCATAATTTATAAATTTAATTTTTTTGTTCCACATCATCCGTCTTCCGCATCCCCTCGTTTCCGAGCTTCAGCTTCAGACGAACCTCTTTGTGTTCCTCAGCCCCTCGGGACTTACCCGAACACGCAGAGAGTATTTTCAAATCAGATGCCGTTAGTATAAATGGTTGATAATCAGACATTTTGTCAGTTGTGTGCGCCAAAATGGCTGAAATTTCTGCCAAAAAGTCAGCCGAGCCTCGACCTTCGGCGCGAGTTTGTCCGCGCAGTCTCGGACCCGGTCTTGTCTGTGTCACGCCTCCGTGCCGATGTAGAACTCACGATACCATTTCGCGAACCGCCGCAGTCCTTCGCGCAGACTTGTGGAGGGTCTGAACCCGAAGTCACGCTCAAGAGCGGAGGTGTCGGCGTAGGTCACGGGGACGTCCCCCGGCTGCATCGGCACAAGCTCCTTGTGCGCGTCGAAGTCGTAGTCCTTCGGAAGCACGCCGGCGCCGACCAGTTCCTGCTGGAGTATGTCCACAAAGTCGAGCAGGTTTTCCGGATGGCTGTTTCCGATGTTGTAAATCCTGTACGGCGGAACCGGCAGACCGTCCTCTCCCGTGCTTCTCTGCGGAGCTCCGTGCATCACGCGCACGACTCCTTCCACTATGTCATCCACGAAAGTGAAGTCGCGGCGGCAGTTGCCATAGTTGAAGATTCTGATTTTCTCGCCCCTTATCAGCCTGTTCGTGAACCCGAAATACGCCATGTCAGGGCGGCCGGCGGGACCATAGACCGTGAAGAAGCGCAGACCGGTCGAGGGGATGTCGTAGAGCTTGCTGTAGGCGTGTGCCATAAGTTCGTTGCTCTTCTTCGTCGCGGCGTAGAGGGACACGGGGTTATCCACCTTGTCGTCCGTGGAGTACGGCACTTTCTTGTTGGAGCCATAGACCGACGAACTTGATGCATAGACGAGATGCCGCACTCCGTTCTTTCCTCCGTCGTAGCTGTGGCGGCATGCCTCGAGGATGTTGTAGAACCCTATGAGATTGGACTCTATGTATGCGTCCGGATTGGTTATGGAGTAGCGCACTCCCGCCTGTGCCGCGAGGTTCACCACTATGTCCGGTTCAAATTCCGCGAAAATCTTTCGAACCAGTTCAGCATCGGCGATGTTGCCCTGCACGAACTGCCATGAGCATTCGGGGTGTTTCGCCGCCTCGGCCTCGATGAGCCCCAGACGATATTCCTTGAGCGCGACGTCGTAGTATGCGTTCATGCTGTCTATTCCGAGCACGCTGACCTGCGGCTCGCTTTCAAGCAGTCTCAGGACGAGATTCGCGCCGATGAAGCCGGCCGCGCCGGTAACCAGAACTTTCATGATTTCAGTCGTTTTTCATTCTCAATATGTTTTGGAATGTATTTTTGAGTCAGATTTTTCCGTTCTAATCTCTCTCGAAGATGTCACGGGTATATACCTTGTCTTTCACGTCGTCGAGGCACTCGTCGTAGCGGTTCGCGATGATTGCCGACGAGAGTTCCTTGAACCTCGCGAGGTCGTTCACCACCTCGCTGCCGAAGAACAGCGTGCCGTCCTCAAGCGTCGGCTCATAGACGATGACTTTCGCGCCCTTGGCCTTGATGCGCTTCATTACACCCTGAATCGCGCTCTGACGGAAATTATCCGAATTCGATTTCATCGTCAGGCGATAGACTCCGACGGTGACCTCGTGCTCGCGCTTGCTGTTCCACTCGCTCGACGCCGTGTAGTAGCCGGCCTTGGCGAGCACCTGGTCCGCGATGAAGTCCTTTCTCGTCCGGTTGCTCTCCACGATGGCCTGAATGAGGTTCTCCGGCACATCCTGATAGTTCGCGAGCAGCTGCTTCGTGTCCTTAGGGAGGCAGTAGCCGCCGTAGCCGAAGGACGGGTTGTTGTAGTGGCTGCCGATGCGCGGGTCAAGGCAGACCCCGTTGATGATGGCCTTGGTGTCCAGACCCTTCATCTCCGCGTAGGTGTCCAGCTCGTTGAAGTAGCTGACCCTCAGCGCGAGGTAGGTGTTGGCGAAGAGCTTCACTGCCTCGGCCTCGGTAGTGCCCATGAAGAGCGTGTCTATGTTCTCCTTGACCGCGCCTTCCTGCAGGAGCTCAGCGAACACGTGCGCGGCCCGGTCGAGACGCGCGTCCCCCTCCGGCCGGCCGACGATGATGCGGCTCGGATAGAGGTTGTCGTAGAGAGCCTTGCTCTCGCGCAGGAACTCCGGCGAGAAGATTATGTTCTCTGTGTTGAACTTGCGGCGGACGCTTTCCGTGTAGCCCACCGGGATGGTCGATTTTATGACCATAATCGCGTGCGGATTCACCTCCAGCACAAGGCTTATCACAGCCTCCACGGCCGAGGTGTCGAAGAAGTTGCGCTGGCTGTCATAGTTGGTCGGAGCCGCGATGACGACAAACTCAGCGTCGCTGTAGGCTGTCCGCCCATCCGTCGTCGCCGTGAGGTCGAGCTTCTTCTCCGCAAGGTATTTCTCGATGTACTCGTCCTGAATCGGGGATTTCCTGTCGTTGATGAGCGCCACTTTTTCGGGGATTATATCGACCGCCGTGACGTGATTGTGCTGGCTGAGGAGGGTCGCTATCGAGAGCCCTACATACCCCGTGCCCGCTACTGCAATTTTCATGGTGTTATTTGGTTTTATTGTTCATTTACATCGCCGCGCCGGATGTCTCTGCGTCCATGCATTCTGCGGCACAACTTCCCGGCAAAGTTAGGCAGAATAAGGAACATTTGCAAAAAAAAGGGCGGCCGGGTGCGCCCGGTCGTCCATAAATAGCCCTATTATATATATAGGGTGTATTTTGCTACAGAAGTATATACTTCGCGACGAAGATTGCCGCGAGAATGTATGCCGCAGGCGAAATCTTCTTGAAATTGCCGCTGAGAAGGTTGATGAGGACATATGAGATCATGCCGAGCATGATGCCGTCTGAGATTGAGTAGCAGAGCGGCATCGCGATGAGGGTGATGAACGCAGGGATGGCCTCTGAGTAGTTCTCGAAGTCGATGGCCTTGATAGGGGACATCATGAACACGCCGACAATCACGAGGATAGGTGCAGTCGCGGCGCTCGGGATTGCAAGGAATATAGGGGAGAAGAACAGTGCCACCGCGAAGCATACGGCTGCCGTGAATGCGGTGAGGCCGCTGCGTCCGCCCTGTGCGATGCCTGACGCGCTCTCGACGTAAGTCGTTGTGGTTGAGGTTCCGAGGCAGGCTCCGGCAACGGTTGCGACAGCGTCTGCCATGAGAGTCTTGTTTATGCCCGGGATGTTGCCCTTTTCGTCAATCATCTTCGCCTTCGTGCTCACTCCGACAACCGTTCCGATGGTGTCGAACATGTCGATGAACATGAAAGTGAACACAACCACGAACATATCAAGCGAGAAGATATGGCTCCACTCGAACTTGCAGAAAATCGGAGAGACGGAGTCCGGCATTGAAGCCACGCCGTTGAACACGGTGATGTGGCTGCCGTCCGGGTTCTTCATCACGAGACCGAGAGCCGCCGTCGCAATCATTCCTATGAGCAGCGCTCCCGGAACTTTCTTCACGACAAGGAAGGAAGTGAGGACGAGTCCGATGAGGGCGAGAAGAGCGGGACCGTGGGTGATGTCGCCGAGAGCGACGGTCGTAGCCGGGTTGGAAACGATGACGCCGGCGTTCTTAAGGCCGATGAATGCGATGAACAGACCGATTCCGCAGCCGATTGCGTTTTTGAGCGATGTCGGAATGGAATCGACAATCCACTTGCGGACATTGGTGACGGTGAGAAGGATGAAGATGATTCCTTCGAGAAGGACCGCCGTGAGCGCGAACTGCCAGCTGTAGCCCATGCCGAGGCAGACTGTGAACACGAAGAATGCGTTGAGGCCCATGCCCGGAGCGAGCGCGAAAGGCTTCTTTGCGTAGAACGCCATGACGAGCGTTCCGATGATTGCCGCGAGGGCGGTTGCAGTGAATACTGCTCCGGTAGGCATCCCCATGTCCTTGAGAGCGCCGAAAATGCTCGGGTTGACGGCGAGAATGTAGGACATCGTGAGGAACGTCGTGATTCCCGCGAGGATTTCAGTCTTGATTGTGGTGGTTTTCGGGTCTAATCCGAAAGCCTTCTGTATGAACTTGTTCATTTGTTTTTGGATAATAATGTTTTGTTCATCCCATATCTCGGAACACACCATTTCCGCATCGGGATTTTGCGGTTTTATATGGTCTCCGCCGACCGTTTTGAAAAAGAAAGATACAGCACTTTTGTTTCAGTGCAGAGATCTTTCACTTCGTTCGAGATGACAAATTATGAAAAGTTGTTTAAAACAGCTTGGGTGAAATTGAATTTAGGGATGTGGATGCAAGGCGCACGGTGCCGGAATAACCGGAGCAACCTTGTCGGTTGTGAGGATTATGACAAGCCGTGCAACGCCGCAGACGCGTCCTTAAATTCAATTTCACTTAGAAACTCCATTTAGCGGCGAGAGTAGGAATGCAGTAGAATCCGGTGCCCGCGAAGTTGTAGGAAAGCTCGACCTCACCGCCGAGGCTAAGGTTGAATTTCTCCATTCCCTTAATCTGGTTGAGGTTAACCCAGAACTGCGGCTCGGAGAGGGCTATGAACTGAGTTCCCTTAGGAGCGCCTGTCGTTTCATCGACTTTTCCCTGCCATGGCCTGTGCTCCCTCCAGAAGTCCACGAATCCGGAGAACGTGCACCATCCGTGGGCGAAGTTGATGCCCCACACACCTGTGAGCTGGAAGTTATGAACCTGCTTCTTGCCCGCGCCGTCAACGGTGCCCGGAATGAGCTTGTACATCGCGCTGAGTGACCATGTCTTGCTGAAGTCCGCTGAGTGTCCGCTGTAGGTGAGACCAGCGAGCCATGCGTTGTTGAACGAACCGGCATCCTTGCTCAGACCGCCGTTGTACTCGACATGAACTGAGAGCCAGTTCATCTTCGTGTTCTGCCAGAAGCAGAGCTCACGTGAAATCTCCCAGTAGGCGCCGAGAACCCCGGCAGTCTTTGTCGCGCCCTCAGCCTTGCTGTTGCTCATGTAGTCCATGTCAATGAAATAGTAGGTGCTTCCCCAGGAGTCCGGCTTGAATTGCTCGACGGTCGTCGTGAGATAGCCGCGTGACTGGAGATCCTTTCCGTTCTTGCCTTTGTAGAGGTTGTGACCGAAGTCATAGTGGAGCTGGACATTCTGAGCGAAAGCTCCGAGAGATGCGAGGGCGAGAACGCCCGTAAGAATTAATTTCTTCATACCTGAAATTGAATTTATAATGATTTTTTGTTGGTGTGTCAATGAATATAACTATTGGGGTTGTTGAAGAAAGTGCCGCTTTTATTCAACAACCCTATTTGTGTTTGCGTCGAAGTTCACGGAAGTATCCCCCTGAGGATCCTTGCCGAACTCATAGTCCTTGCCCGGAAGTATCGCGTTGAGGATGATGCCGACGAGAGCCGCGACCGCAAGCGCGGAGAGCTTCGTGAATCCGAGGTCTATGCTGCCGCCCTCGATGCCGTAGTTGATTCCTATGCCGAGCACGAGGATTATCGCCGCGATGATGACGTTGCGTGACGCCGTGAAATCTACCTTGTTCTCAACGACGTTGCGCACGCCGACCGCCGAAATCATTCCGTAGAGAATCAGGGATACGCCGCCCATGGTTGCCTCAGGCATCGCGCTGATGAGTGCGGAGAACTTGGGGCAGAAGGAGAAGAAGATTGCGAAGACCGCCGCGATTCTGATGACGCGCGGGTCATACACCCTCGTGAGGTTGAGCACGCCGGTGTTTTCTCCGTAGGTCGTGTTGGCCGGTGCTCCGAAAAGCGAGGCGAGCATAGTCGCGAGACCGTCGCCGATGAGCGTGCGGTGCAGCCCCGGATTTTCAAGGTAGTTCTTTCCTGTAGTGGATGAAATCGCGCACATGTCGCCGATGTGCTCTATCATCGTCGCGAGCGCAATCGGCATGATTGTGATGATTGCGCTGGTGAGCAGTTCCCAATTCTTCGTGTCTCCGATTGCGAGCACCGTGCTGTCGCGATGAATCGGAAGTCCTATCCACGCAGCCTCTTTCACCGTGGTGAAGTCGCACAGACCGCAGCAGGCTGCCACCACATAGGAACCGAGCACGCCGAGGAGGATAGGCACGATCTTGACCATTCCGCGTCCCCAGATGTTGCAGACCACTATGATTGCAATCGCGAGCAGGGCAATCCACCAGTTCTTTTCGCAGTTGCCTATCGCCGAACCCGAAAGGATAAGTCCGATGCAGATGATAATCGGACCTGTCACCACAGGCGGGAAGAACCTCATCACCTTCTTCGCCCCGAAGACCGCGAACAGGCCGGCGAGCGCGAAATACAAAAAACCTGCACAGGCGACGCCGATGCAGGCATAAGGCAGTGATTGTTCAGCCGAGAGTCCGAATTCGCCTCCCATTTTGACTACGGAGAGGTAACCTCCGATGAAAGCGAAAGATGAACCTAAGAATGCGGGAACCTGTAACTTTGTGATGAGATGGAAGATGAGGGTGCCGATTCCGGCGAAGAGGAGGGTGGTGGAAACTGGCAGGCCTGTGATTGCAGGCACCAGGACGGTTGCGCCGAACATTGCAAACATGTGCTGTAACCCGAGAGTAAGCATCTTCGGTTTGCCCAATGTCCTTGCATCATAAACCGGTTGTTGATGGGTCTGTGATTTTGACATATTGCTGATAAGATTACTAACCGGGCTGCAAAGTTATGCACAACTTTCGGTTCTGCAAAATAAAATCACCTTTCCGTCCTTACAATTTATCAACACGCCATGTTGATAAAAAATCGCTCCGCAGGCCAATTCGTTGAGGATTACGGAGATAGAACAAAATCCGGGAGGACCGGCATTGTGACAAAATGAAAGCAGGTTCTTGTCATTTCCGAAATTGTCCGTATTTTTATTGTAAGTCTCAATCTTTCCCATTGACAGAAAACAGAACAGAAAACAGAACAGAAAACAATACGACACATCAAAACAGCGCCCCGGGTGTGATAAATGTCTATGGAGGAAAGTTCGTCGGCTATGACCCTAAGACAGGTGACGGCAAAAACTTGGAACCTTCGTCGCTGCCGGCTACACTCTCATCCAGGACGGCAAGACCGCTCCTGCAGGTCAGAGTAATATAAGTCAGTGATGAAAAGCGTGATTACTTGACTATCGCGCGACCGGAGCGGCCGTCGGCTACGACGGTGAGGGGGCGGCCGAGGCGGACGGCGCGGAGGAACTCTGTTTCATGGACGGCGGGCAGGGCATCGAGAGCGGAGGTGTCGAGGAGGTCGGAGGGGCGTGACCACGGGTTCACATTGATGTAGCCGGCGCCTGCCGAGGTCATGTTCTGGAAGAAATGCGTTCCCTGACTCGGCTCGATGCGGAAATCTTCGAGACTGCATTCGACGATGACCTTCGCCTCGGAGATGTCGCTCCACTGCACCGGAACACCGAGGGAGGGGACGGATGAACCCCAGCGGCCGTAGCCTATGAGGACATAATTCCTCTTCAGACGGCGCATTTCGGCGTTGATGACCGTGAGCGAGGCAGCGATTTCTCGGGTGCGCATCCTGTCGAACGCGGCCCGTTTGAGATAGACGACATCGCATATTCCCGTAATTTCGCCAGGACCTATGGCGCAGCTGGAACGGAGCCATGCCCCCTCGTCGTCAATCTTTGACCAATCGACTTCGCTCCGCAGGCCGTCGATGGAAATCGGTCGTATCTGGAGCACGCTGAAGACCATGTCGCCGTCGTCCCTGAAATCGGCGGCAAATTCAATCTCGACCTCGCATCTTACTTCGGATTTCATGATTTCGAGAAGGGAGGCTAGGATTTCGGCGAGCGGCCATGTCCTGTATTTCAGAATCCTTGCGAATGTGATGAATTTCGGCCCCTGAGGCGCCGCGGAATCTACCATACGCATATTTTCAAAGTCCCATGTGGAGACGACGTTCCTGAACGAACGGAACTGTCCGCAGTCGGCCACCGCAATCCTTTCGAGGTTCACTGCGTCATCCACTGATGTCTTGAACCTTTCGGGACGCAGATTCAGGGCGAGCATCGAGGTCTGTGTCTGTGTCATCGTAAGCTCGGGCGTGGAGGTCTGGAGGACATTGCGCGGGAACTTCGGGGAGAAGCGGAGCACCGTCTCTCCATCTACCACCGTCTTCCCGAGCCCATAGGCAAGCTTCACCATCCCGTCGGTCGGAGTCTCGTTTCCTATCGGGTAGAAGTTTACCGAGCGCGCCACCCCGGATATTGCAGGAAACCATCGTCCGCAGTCCTCACTCCCGCAGACTTCCTGGAGCACGATTGCCATCTTCTCTTCGGAAATCACGTTGGCGGTTGAGGTGATGTAGCCTCGTGATGAAGCGAAATAGATGGATGCATAGACGGACTTGATGGCCTTGGAGAGCAGGCGGAGCTGCTGATCCTCGTTGTCCGTATGCGGAATCATGCAGGTGGAATAGACCCCGGCGAAGGGCTGGTAGTATGAGTCTTCGAGCTTCGACGAGGAGCGAACGGCGATAGGCCGGCGCGTGGTGCGGACAAATACTCTCAGGGAGTCGGCCAGTTCCTTGGGCAGGGTGGACGCGACAAATTCGGAGAGAATCTCCGCGTCCGTGATGTCCGAGCCTATGACATACTGGAGGCCGTTTTCGAGTATGAAGCGGTCGAACCAGTCGGTGGTGACGACGATTGTACGGGGAACAGCGATGCGGACATTCTCCCAACGGTCGTAGAGGCCGTATTTGTGGAGTATGTGGTTGAGGAAGGCGAGTCCACGGGCCTTGCCTCCGAGCGAGCCGTCCCCGAGCCGGGCGAAGCGTATGGTGTCGTTGTAGCTCTCATTGTCGAAGCGGGCTATGACTCCCGCGCCCTGACTTATGCGGAAATCTCTGATTAGCCTGAGGTAAGTTTCCCGTGCGGCAGGAATGTCCCCGTCTTCTTTGAGACTTATGGGACGGAACTTGCCCGCGAGCGTGAACAGCCCTCGGGCGTAGAGCCAGCGCGAGATGTAGTTGCGGTCGGAGAGGCTGCGGAGGGCGTCGTCGGGGATGCTGCGGACGATGTCCTCGAAGTCGCGGAGGTTGTGCCCGCGGGCAATGATTTCTCCGCCCGTCGGGTCAGTGGCGATGAAGTCTCCGAATCCGAACTCCCGGCCGATGTACTCGCTCAGTTCATGGGTGAGCGTCTTTGAAGATTTAAGGATGAATCCGGCTCCGAGGCTTTCGGCTGTCTGCCTCATGCTTTCCTGCGAGGACTGCATCAGGAACGGCATCGTCGGATCTTCTCCGCGCACGAGACGGCAGAGGTCAACGCCGGCGTCGCTCTTCTCCGTGTCGGGACTGTCGCCCCTGTGGAGGACGAAGCCTATGTCGGATATGACTCCGAGGAGGTTGTTCCCGTATCTGCGGTAGAGTTCAACCGCCTCGTCGTAGCAGGTGGCGAGCAGAATCTTCGGTCGCGAGCGCTTGCGCTGAATCTGCTGCTCCTCGTTGAGGGTGTCGCGGACGGCCTCGCTGTTCTGCTGCAGGACTAGCTTGTAGAGCAGCGGGAGGTAGGTGGAGTAGTAGCGCACGGAATCCTCGATGAGCAGGATTGCCCGCGCCCCCATCCCGAGTATGTCGTTGTAGGCGTTGAGGCGGTCTTCGAGCAGCTTGATGATGGCGATGATGACGTCGGTGTTGTTGTCCCAGCAGAAGACATAGTCGATGCAGGAGGTGTCGCGTTCCGCAATCCTGCGGTAAATCTCTTTCGCGAACGAGCATAGAAGGACTATCGGGGTGTCCTGGGATATGGCCCTGACCTGACGGGAGAAATCGAAGACATCGACCTCTCCGAGATTGTACATCGTGATTATGAGGTCGAAGCGCGTTTCCCCGCCTATTTTCTCAAGAGCTTCGGCCGGAGTGCCGGCCCGCTCGATGGACGGGGGATTGCTGAGGTTCAGTTCGGAATATTCCCGGGTTATCCGGTATTCAATGTGGCCGTCCTCTTCGAGCGCGAAGCTGTCGTAGCTGTTGCAGACGAGGAGTATTTTCCGGATTCTCCGGGACATCAGGGCGGCGTGTCGTTCCATTATGCGCAAAGATTTCTCACTTCGTTCGAAATGACAGTTGTGAGGCCGTTCGAAATGACGGGGCTAAACGAGCCCCTGATCAAGCATGGCGTTCGCGACCTTGATGAAGCCGGCGACGTTAGCTCCCTTGACGTAGTTTATGTAGCCGTCAGGCTCTGTGCCGTATTTGAGGCAGGCCGCGTGGATGTCCGACATGATTCTGTGCAGTTCCGCATCGACCTTCTCGGCTGTCCACTGGCTGCGGATGGAGTTCTGGCTCATCTCAAGTCCGGAGGTCGCCACACCGCCGGCGTTCGAGGCCTTGCCCGGAGAGTAGAGCAGGCGCGCCTTCTGAAATACGGCGATTGACTCCGGAGTCGTCGGCATGTTTGCCCCCTCCACGACGCAGGCGCAGCCTCCTTTCACAAGGGCTTCGGCGTCAGACAGCTCAATCTCGTTCTGCGTGGCGCATGGGAGCGCGATGTCGCAGGCAATCTTCCACGGGCGCTCGCCCGGATAATACACGGCATTCGGATATTTCTCGGCATATTCCCGAATCCTTCCGCGCCTGATGTTCTTGAGTTCGAGGACATATTTCATCTTTTCCTCAGTGAGGCCGTCCGGGTCGTGGACGAACCCGTCGGAGTCGGAGAGCGTAACGACCTTCGCCCCGAGCCTCATCGCCTTCTGGGCGGCATATTGGGCAACATTTCCGGAACCGGAGACGAGTACGGTCTTGCCCTCGAAGCTTTCTCCGCGCGTGGCGAGCATTTCCTGGGCGAAGTAGCAGACGCCGTAGCCTGTAGCTTCCGGACGCAGTCTGCTGCCGCCCCATCCGAGCCCCTTGCCGGTGAGCGTGCCAGTGAACTCGTCGCGCAGGCGCTTGTACTGCCCGAAGAGGTAGCCCACCTCGCGCCCTCCGACTCCGATGTCGCCCGCCGGCACGTCGGTGTCAGGCCCGATATGCCTCTGAAGCTCGGTCATGAAGCTCTGGCAGAAGCGCATCACCTCCGCGTCTGACTTGCCCCTCGGGCTGAAATCCGAACCTCCCTTCGCCCCGCCCATCGGCAGGGTGGTGAGCGCATTCTTGAAGGTCTGCTCAAAGGCGAGGAACTTCATGATGCTCAGATTGACGCTGGAGTGGAAGCGGATGCCTCCCTTGTAGGGACCTATCGCGCTGTTCATCTGCACGCGGAAGCCCCTGTTTATGTGAATCTCGCCCCTGTCGTCCGTCCACGGGACACGGAACATGATGACACGCTCCGGCTCGGCCATGCGTTCGAGTATTTTCTGATCCATCAGGTGGGGGTATTCCACGACATAGTCGGCGACGCTCTCCACGACCTCCCTCACCGCCTGATGAAATTCCTTCTCTCCGGGATTTTTAGCGACAAGTTCGGCCATGAACCTGTCCGCATAATTCTTCGCAAATTTTTCCATAGCTGCATACATTTTAAAACAAATCCCGCAAATTTAGAAAAATTTGCGGGATTTATGTTTCTTATTCGGCGATAGTTTTCCGGTAGTCGCTCGGCGACATTCCGTAGCGTCTCTTGAAATCCTTGCGGAAGTTGGAACTGTCGTTGTAGCCGACATGGTCGCTGACTTGCTCGACGGTCATTTCGGGCGCATCAGCGAACATTCTGCACGCCTCCTCCAGCCTCAGCCCGTTTCTCCATGTCCTGAAGTCAGTGCCGAACTCGTCTTTCATATAGCGGCGCATCATCACGACATCCACCCCGATTTTCTCCAGCGTCTCGGTGTAGGGCACATCCTTTTCGGTGAATCCCTTGGCTGAAATCCATTTGTCGATGTTTCCGCTGATTTCGGCGAGCATGTTCCCGGGGATTTCCGGATAAATCCGCGAGTTCTGTACCTCCTCCATTTCTTCCGCGCTTTCGGACGAGACTTCGGCTCCGGAGTTGAGCGCCATCACGATGTAGCCGGAGTCGGCCGCATAGTTGATAATCTTTATCGTGAAGAAGAGATAGGTCTGCATATACATGGGTACGAGCGCGAGATAGCTCCAACTGCTGACGCAGAGGCTGATGAACGCGCATATTCCGGTTGCGAGCGCGGTCAGGAACATCCAGAGGATCCACGACAGCCTCGGAGCATTGTTCTCGGCGTAGTACTCGTTAGTGAGCATTATCACTTTGCGGAAACTTTTCGCGAAGATTGCCGCATAGGAAAAAAGCTGTATTAGAAAAGCGCCTGCGGCAGCCCAATACGCATAGACAAAGGCCTTGGGCCAGAACCAATAGCAGAGGTAGGGCGCGGAGATAATCGCCGTAATCACGAGGACATCGCGCATTACGCACCGCAGGGTTATAACCCCGGGATTGATGAAGATGAGAATCATGCTTGTCAGAAGCAGTGCCTGAAACGGGCCCGTGGCGAGAATGGCTAGCTTGTCGAAAGGATGGACATATCCCACGGCGAAGCAGAGGACGCTCAGCGCGGCAAGGGTCGCGCAGGAAATCGCGAAGATTTTTCTTGCCTTCCGGAATTTTTTGAATCCAGTTTGTCGGGGAATCTTGACGGCAAGGACAACGGCAGAAAGCGTCAGGATGACTCCTGATGCGAAAATCATTAGATATTGATATATATCGCTCATACAACACTTCAACTTTTTCGCGCTTTTCTGAGCGGAAAAGCCTGCAAATTTACAAAAAATATCGTGTATTTTATGAAATACCTGCGTGTATTTGATGAAATATAGGAAATTTTGACCACATTAAGGCTAATTTTGCAGCGGTTTCCGACGGACGTGCAATTTTTTTTTACAACGCTTTTCTGACACGTCGCGGCCGGAAGCCTTGATTTGTTGTTAAGATTACGCGAAGGGCGGACGACGCAGTTTCTGCCTTTGTCCGAAGCCCTTTGATTCTGACCTATTATAATATACTAAGCAGATACTTAACCTTAAAAACACGCGTTTTGTATGTTTACAGGCAGCGGCCTCCAGCGATTGGACGCCGCTGCTGTAGTTTTTTGGAAAAAGTTATATCTTTGTACCCCGAAGCCTCTCTCCTGAGGAGAAGCAGGCGGACCGTTGAAAATGTTGCAGTAAAATTTGTCTCGAAATGGAATATTGTCTGATACTCTCGAATGTCGTTCTGATTGTCGCCGTGTGTGTCCTGCTCGTCACGCGCGCCCGCGAGTCGAAAAATCTGATTTCAGCCATGGCCGAGGTACTCGGCGAGCATCTGAACCAGCCGCGGAATGAGCCGGAGCATCTGAGCGTCGATGGGATTATGGACGTCCTGCGCACCGGGGGCTATGTGCCCGAGCGTGCCGACGAGAAGACCGTGGATTTCAAAAAGGAGGGAATACTCTACCGCGTGGCCTATGCCGGGAACCGCATGGATATGTCCCTCTCGTTCAATATGGACAAGCTTTCCGCCGAGGACGAGCGTGACGTCAGGGACATTTGTGCCCGCGTTTCGGACAGCATAATCATGGCCGACGCGTTTCTTGACGAGCCGGACAGGAACGGAAATTACACGATTACCTTCAGAATCAGCATGATGCTCCGCTGCAGGGACGAGTTCGCCGCCTCATACAGGGAATACATCGAGATTCTCGACGAGCTCCACGCCCGTTTCCTCAAGGCCTCCGGCGAGGACGAGGGCGACGGTTCCGCCGAACAGCAGGACGACCCGGCCGCCATTCCCGTCCCCACCTCCTCCCGCAGCAAGCTTCTGAACTGAATCCGAGACGATCTTTACTTCCGATTGCCTCGCCGGGCGGAATGCGTCTTTTTGTATAATATTGGAGCAAAACCGAGTCTGACAAAATGTCCGTTCCTGCTTTTGTGGGAACGGATTTTGCCGTTTACACCGTTTGTCTTCTTTTTGAACGATTGGTGCAAAAAAGTAGAATGTCTATGTTGAGGCAGAGCAATTGCACGGGCAGAAATGGGAAGATGTTAACATAAAATAGGTAAAGCAATGAAAAAGTTTCTTACAGTTTCGATGATGGCGCTTGCCATGGTGCTGGCGTCATCATGCAACAAGGATGAAGATCCGGCGAAGGATGTCAACAACACGAAGTACATCAACACTTGGGTGGCAAAGGATGTAGAGGTCGGCAAGATTCTGGGAGATGTTTCGGACCCTGAGGCATTCGTCAAACTCCCTGACAACATCAAGTCACAGCTCGCGGACATGAAGCTCGACATAGTCGTGAAACTTGACGAGAACGGGAAGGGTAATGCTGGAGTGCATCTTGACAACAGCAAGCTTACGATGCTCCGCACCATCTTCTCATGGATTTCCCAGCAGGAGGGCGTTCAGATTCCTTCGGAGGTTTCACAGATTTTCGCCGGAATAAAGGCGGACGACTATGTCGGCGCGCCGTTCGCCTATAGCGCGGCTCCGACCGATGAGACGAAGGGTAAGTTTACCGTTACTGTCGGGACGGGCGAGGAGAGCGAGACTGAGGATGTCAATTACTCCGACCTCAGCGACAACGCCATGACTCTCAGCTACAAGGACGAAGTCGAGAATCCGCAGACCGGCAAGACCGAGATGGTAGATGTCAGTTACACTCTCAAGAGCCTCGGCTCGACTGGATTGACAGTCAATAATTTCGTGGATGTTTCAGCGCTTGCCGCCCTCATTCCGGACGGAGGTGACGAAACAGACAAGGAGTAAGGTGGGGCGTATCTTCGGCAGACGGATAGAAGTCACTTTGTGACAGAATCTTATAGATACGAAAAAAGGACTCGGAAATGAGTCCTTTTTTCGTACCCCCGTGCGGAATCGAACCGCAACCGTCAGAACCGGAATCTGAAATTCTATCCATTAAACTACGGAGGCAAGCTCCACGCTGCGGCAAACATTATCGCCGGTCACAACGGACTGCAAAGATAAGAAATTTTTGGTTGAATACAAAACAGGGTAAACATTCTCGCGAATAAATACCGCTGTAATTTTGCATGAGGCGCTTATCTCTCACAATCGATGGAAATTACAGCACCTCATTCAGCAGCGCCCGAAGATCGTCGCCCTGATGGTAGCCGATGGCCTGCATACCGTTGCGGCGGGCGGCCTCGACATTGGCGGGGGAGTCGTCGATGAAGAGCATCTCTGACGGCAGGACCGGGGAGTCCGGCGTGCCGGAGATCTGCCGGATTTCCCGGATGGCGGCCTGATAGATGGCATCGCCGGGCTTGAGAAGATGCATCTCGTAGGAGAGGAACAGCTTTTTGAACACGCTCTCAAGCGGCAGCCCCTTGCGCTCAAACTCCTCGCGGGCGAAAGGCATGCACATCGCGTTGTTGTTGCTGAGCAGGTAGAGGTCGTACTTTTTGCTCAAGTCCTTGAGCAACTGCACCTTGTAGCCGTCCATCCCGACGAGGAAATGCCGGAATGCGGCGATGACGTCATCTCTTGTTTTTCCTGGGGCGGACATTGAAAGCACGCCGGCGTAGAACTCGTCCGCAGTCAGATTTCCCGCCTCAAGTTCCATAAAGAGCCCCTTCTGGTGGCACGGGCCGACAAATTCCGCCACCCTTTCGAATCCGAGGTCTTCCCGGCAGGCCTTAAAACACGCATCCAAATCCAAGTCGAGGAGCACTCCTCCCATGTCGAAGACTAAAACCTTGATCATTTCTTCAAATATTTTCACAAATTTTTGCAAATATACTCGAAAAGTTCATATCTTTGCATTCCATTCCTGAATGAAGGGGATGGAAAAGCGGGTGTAGCTCAGTGGTAGAGCATCGGCTTCCCAAGCCGAGGGCCACGAGTTCGATCCTCGCCACCCGCTCAAAAACGATTGACAGAAGACTGTGTCAATGAATGAGCATATCCCCGAAGGTTCACGCATCGCTTGCCGTGTCTTCGGGGATTTTTCTCTTGAGCTCACATCACGAAGAGGGAAATATATCCCCGTGAATTGTCTTTTATATAACGTGATATGCCGATGATGAATGTATATAATATAATGTATATCAATATGAAGCGTTTATTTCTCATTGCGGCGACGATGATTGCCGCGCTCGTTTCATCTTCCTGTAGCCGGGAGTATGAGGCGGTCAAGAACGATCCGATGCACACGCGGATCTATACGCTCGACAACGGGCTTAAGGTCTATATGAGCGTGAACAAGGAGACCCCGAGAATCCAGACCTACATCGCCGTGAAGGTCGGGGGAAAGAACGACCCTGCGGAGACGACCGGGCTCGCGCACTATTTCGAGCACCTCATGTTCAAGGGTACGGAGCAGTTCGGAACAAGCGACTACGCTGCCGAGAAACCTATGCTCGACGAAATCGAGAGCCTTTTTGAGACTTACAGAAAGACTACCGACGAGGCTGAGAGAGCCGCGATTTACCACCGGATAGACTCCGTCAGCTATGAGGCGTCGAAGATTGCGATTCCTAACGAGTACGACAAGCTCATGTCTATGATAGGCGCCGACGGGACCAATGCCTTCACCTCGACCGACGAGACCGTGTATGTCGAGAACATACCTTCAAACCAGATTGAAAACTGGGCAAAGATTCAGGCCGACCGCTTCCGGCACCCCGTGATTCGCGGTTTCCATACGGAGCTTGAGACGATTTACGAGGAGAAGAACATGTCCCTCACGAAGGACAACCGCAAGATGTACGAGGCTACGCTCGCGGCCCTGTTCCCGCATCATCCTTATGGCACTCAGACGGTTCTCGGCACGCAGGAGCACCTGAAGAACCCGTCAATCACCAACGTGAAGGCCTATCACAGGACATGGTATGTGCCGAACAACATGGCAATCTGCCTTTCCGGAGATTTCGACCCGGACGAGATGCTGGCCGTAATCAAAAAGTATTTCGGCGCGATGAAACCTAATCCTGAGCTGCCGAAGCTTGAGTTTGAGCCGGAGGCACCGATTACGGCCCCGGAAGTTCATGATGTCTATGGACTTGAGTCCGAGTATGTCTATCTCGCGTGGAGGCTTCCTGCGGCTGTTGACAAGTCGAACGACGTCGCCGAAATAGCCTCTTCAATCGTCTATAACGGCAAGGCCGGAATGCTTGACCTGAACGTGAACCAGCAGCAGAAGGTGCTGATGTCATACGGGTTCAGCAACAATATGCCGGATTACGGAATGTTCATGATGGTCGGCTACCCTAAGCAGGGACAGACGCTCGAAGAGGTGCGTGACGTGCTTCTCGATCAGGTTGCGAAGCTGCGTGCGGGCGATTTCGACGAGGAACTCATCACGGCCTCAATCAACAACTTCAGGAAGGACTATATGTCCGGGCTTGAGGACAACGGGCAGAGGGCGATGAGCTATGTCAATGCCTTCATCAACGGCGAGGACTGGGCCGACTGCGTGGGCAAGATTGACCGCTGCTCCAAGGTTACCAAGGCGGATGTGGTCGCTTGGGCGAATGAATATCTCGGCGCCGAGAGCTATGTCGAAATCAATAAGAGACAGGGAGCTGACAAGAATGTGAAGAAGATTTCCGCGCCGAAGATTACCCCTATCGTGACCAACCGCGACCGGCAGTCGGATTTCCTTGCCGAGATCCAGGGCACTGAGGTCAAGCCTATCGATCCGGTATTCGTTGACTTCAACAAGGAAATGTCGGAGTTCACGGTTGCCGACGGGATTGACGTCCTCTACAAGAAGAACGAGACCAACGGACTCTTCTCCCTTGAATATGTGTTCGACATCAACCGTGAACAGGATCCTGAGCTTTCTTTCGCCCTGAACTATCTTTCCTACCTCGGCACGGCCACCAGGAGCCACGACGAGATTGCCAAGGAACTCTACGATCTAGCGGCGGACTACAACTGTTATGTGGGCAACACGAGGACCTATGTCACGATGGAGGGTCTCGGCGAATCGATGAAGGATGTGATGGCCATCGTCGAGGACGTGATTTACAACGCGCAGGGCGATGACCAGATACTTGAGGGCCTCAAGGCCGATATGATTAAGGACCGCGCCGACAGCAAGCTCAACCAGCAGAGCTGCTTCCGTGCGCTCCAGAGATACGCCCAGCTCGGCGGCGACGCCATCCGCAGGAGCACGCTCTCCAACGAGAGGATTCTTTCACTCACTTCGGACGAGCTTCTTGCCAAGGTACGCGGACTTTTCGACAAGAAACATGAGGTCGTCTATTATGGACCTGATTCGGAGAAGGCTCTCAAGTCCGCTCTTGCCGATGTTCATGTGAAGGACAAGGTTCTTGAGGACACGGAGATTCAGTGGCCGGACTACCAGGTGACCGCCGACAACTCCGTCGTGATGGCACAGTACGACGCCAAGCAGCTCTACTACATCCAGTACTCCTGCGACGGCCGCAGGTTCACCCCGGCTTCAGAGGCGGGCATCGACCTCTACAACAGCTACTTCGGCGGCGGAATGAACAGCATCGTGTTTCAGGAGATGCGTGAGGCGCGCGGTCTTGCCTACTCTGCATGGGCAGCACTGATTTCCCCTTATTTCCGCGACGGAAAGTACTACTACATGGCTTTCATCGCCACCCAGAACGACAAGATGAAGCAGGCAGTGGAGGCTTTCGACGACATCATCAACAACATTCCGGAGTCCGAGGCCGCGTTCAAGATTGCCAAGGACGCGCTCATCGCCAACCTGCGCACCTCGCGTACCATAGGCATGGGTGTCCTGAACAGCTACATCAACTGCCGCGACCTCGGCCTTTCCGAGCCGCTCGACAAGGAAATCTTCAACGCCCTTCAGAACATGACCCTCGAAGACGTGAAGGCCGTTCACGCCGAGTGGGTGAAGGACCGTCACTACACCTACGCAATCCTCGGTGACATCAGGGACCTCGACACGAAGTTCCTCGGCACGCTCGGACCGGTGAGGACTGTTTCTCTGGAGGAGATTTTCGGATATTAGTATTCACCCTCCCGGCTCGGTTATAAAATCGTGGCATTCCGTTCAAGCGGAATGCCACGATTTTTTACCTTTCGTGGAAAAGAACTTAACTCATTATTCCTGTTTCAATTTCATTTTTCAGAAACTGATAGACATATCTGGAACTTTGGAAATAGAGCCCTGTTTTCGGGTCGCTCAGTTTCTGAAAGGTCTCTGAATCATAGAGTATATTCAGACTTTCCTCAAGCGATTTCTCATAGT
>DJPQ01000076.1:7259-15735 GCA_002439805.1 Bacteroidales bacterium UBA6408 | reverse complement strand
TTTGCAGCCCGACTTTGTCATCTGCTATCGGCCCGTGGACAATGTCATAGGGATGCATCTTCTCCTTATGCGCTGTATCACGGTTCAAGAAAATGAAGTTCGCCCATTCTATTGTATAGCCTTTGAAATCAAGATATTGTAATCCTGCATCAAGCGCATCCTGAAGATTGAACTCATAGGCAATGACAAGCGGCTCTCCGCCAAACAGATTGGTTCGGTAGTTCGCTAACTCCAATGCTTGCTGCCTATCATCTGTAAGGTAAAAGCCTTTCCCGAAATCTTTGTTGTTCTTTGACTTTGAGAGCAGAATTTTGTCAAAATTCTGCTGGTTGGTTCCATGGTAAAGTTTCATCCTACCAACCCTCCGTTTCGTTTGCAGAAATCTGCCATGTCATCAACGGCAGAATCCAATGAGAATGTGTGCATTACATTGTAGTTGTTATTTGCAAATGCGATGGCATCATGATTATTCAGATATTTGTAGGCCTGAGTCAGGCTCATCTTATATTTGGATGCAAATTCACTTATGAGCCAGACAATATACTCAATTCTGTTTTCTGTATTATCCATATCCGCTTCAATTATCTCACAAACATAGTCATTTTTTATGATTTTGCCCTGTGATTTCATAAAAAGTGCAGATTTCTCGATTCCCTTTTGTTTCTTCGCTAAAAAGAAACTAATTTTGTCGGGTCAATGGCCTGCGCCGTTGACAGATACATATTGATGAAAGTGTCGTGGATATACGGAATCAGCTCCACACTTTCTTTTTTAACCGATAACCTCGTTCGGAGCCGGCGGAACAGAAGAACAGCTGTGAAAAAAAATCTATCTTTTTCTATTCATGTGCCTTGTTGCCGCATCGTGCGGACTTGAACCGAATCCTGAAAAAACCGATGATGACACCAACCGGCAGGAAGGCCTTTGCAACTCTGTGAGGGGAAATGTTCAGAAAGGCCCGTTTGCCTTAGGCTCGGTCATCGTAGTGGTGGCATTGGATGATGCGTTGAATCCCACTGAAAAAATCTGTCGGACTGTTGTGACCGACAATTCCGGCAGTTTTGAGATAAGCAATCAGATTGACGGCCGCTATGTTGAAATCGTTGCCACAGGGCGGTATTTTAATGAGATGACCGGTCGCGAGTCCGATTCCCGGATAATCCTGCGGGCGCTGGCGGACCTTACGGAGGATGGCAATACTAATGTGAATCTGCTTACGACTCTTGCCGCCGGCAGGATAAGGCATCTGGTGCAGTCCGGGAACATGGACATGACAAATGCCCGCAGAACTGCGGAGAAAGAACTTCTGGATTTGTTCCATATTCCGGAGACGGTGCAGATGCCCGGAAGTTTCGACAAACTGGACATATTGCGCGGAGGCGATGCAAATGCCGTGCTCCTTGCCATATCGGCGACAATGCAGGGCGGAAGAAGTGAGAGCGAACTGTCGGAACTGCTTTCGAAGGCTGCGGCTGAGTTTGAGGCTTCGGGAAAAGTCGGAGATTCTGTCATGGCGATGCTCCGTGAGGGCGGAATGTCCGTTGATGCCGCTTCCGTGCGGAATAATCTTGAAAGTTTCTGCGAGTCTTCCGGGATGACGGGGTATGAGATTCCTCCGTTTGAGGATTTTATTGACGCCAATGGCAACGGTGTGATTGACAGGCAGGACAGCTGGCTGGTTATCAGTCCAAAGGAAGTCTTCCTTTCTGATGAAGCGGGGTCATTCGAGGTCGAGCTTCAGCATAACCTGACATACGATGTCATGATAGAGTCGGATGTCGAGGGGTGGATTTCTCAGGATCTTACGAAAGCGCATCTTGAAACAGATGTGCTGAAGTTCAGCTGCACCGCTAACGAAGGCTATGACGCCCGCTATGCGAGAATCGTCGTCAAGGACAGAAACAGCGACCTCACGGATTACATAAGGGTTGTGCAGAAGCAGCACGATGCATTGTCCGTGACCTCCGACTATGTGAGCCTGCCGCGTGAGGGAGGGAACTTTCAGATAGAGGTGAAGAGCAATATGGATGTTTCCGTGGAAATCCCTGCAAATATGGCTACATGGATAACACCGGTTCCCGCGACAAAGGGACTTGTCTCGTATGTCCTTGAATTTTCAGCGTCCCGGAACGATGAGCCGGACAGCAGGATGGGAAAGATTGTTCTAAGAAGCGGTGAACTCTATGAAGAAGTGACAGTTTGCCAGCAGGGTGAGCGTGTCCTGCTTCTCGACAGGAACGATTTCACGCTTTCCTGTGAACGTCAGAATGTCGTTGTCCGTCTCACGAGCAACCTTGTCTGCAATGTGGTGATGCCCGCAGCAGACTGGATTCGGAGGACAGCCATGACGAGAAGTCTCGTTACAAGTGACCTTGTTTTTGAAGTCGATGCGAATGAAGGATATGACTCACGGGAGGCGCGGATTCTCGTTCAGGCCGGCGGTATGCAGGAAAGCATAAGGATTGCCCAGTTGCAGAAGGACGCGATAATCGTCGGAACCGACAGGTATGAGGTTTCATACGAGGGCGGTGTCGTCGATGTCGCATTGAGCAGCAATGTGAAATATGAAGTCTCTGTGGCCGATGGTGTTGATTGGATAGAATGCCTGCCTGTGACCAAGGCTCTGACGGAGTCCGTCGTTTCGCTGAATGTGGCGAGGAATGACGGTTTGCTGGAGCGTGTGGGGGCAGTCACGATAAGCAATGCCGTGAGCGGACTGTCTAACACGGTCACAGTCGTGCAGGGCGGAAATGTGGCGACTTTCGAGGTTGACATTCCGACGGCTGGAACCTTGTCCGGGATATTGACTGACGTTCAGAAGACCAACATTGTCAATATGAAAGTGACCGGAAATCTGAACGGGGATGATTTCAAGACGATGGAGGCTATGCCGAAGCTGACGGAGCTTGACCTGAGCGGAGCGGCGGTTCAGGGGAACATTATCCCGGAGGAGGCGATGACAAATACAAATGATAAGGAGTTTCGATATGGCTCGAAGTCTAATCTTCACAGAATTGTTTTGCCGGAAGGCGTGATTTCAATCGGCAAGGGAGCATTCTGCATACCAAGCCTTGAGGATATTGTTCTGCCGGAAAGCTTGTCTTCTATACGGGAATATGCGTTTTACAATTCCGGACTTGTTGACATTTTGATTCCGGCAAATGTCGTGTTCATCGAGCGGAATGCGTTCTGTAGAGCTTCCAAATTGGAGTCTGTCCGTTTCGCGCCCGACTCGAAATTGCAGAGGATAGAAGGCTCGGTCGGCAGAAGTCCACTTTTTCGGGAGCTGGCTTTTTCCGGCGCATTCATGAATTGTTCTTCTTTGAAGCGGTTTGAGTTGCCGTCATCGGTCAGCTATATCGGTGTCGGAGCATTTTATGGCTGTAGTTCATTGGAAGATTTCATCATTCCTGATAACACTTCCCTAACGTCAATAGAAGGGTATTATGCCAGGAACTCCGACCCGCTTGCCGGAGGGGACTATTATGGAGGCATTTGGGAAAATTGCATTTCGCTGAATGAAATCAGGATTCCGGCAAAGATTAAGTCCATTGACAAATACGCATTCAGGAACTCCGGAGTCAGAAAGATTGTGTTTGCAGGGGAGTCCCAGTGCGAGAAAATAGGCAATCATGTTTTTTCCGGCTGTAAGACTCTGGAAAGTATAGACATTCCGGCAACAGTGAAGACTATCGGAGACTATGTCTTCCAAAACTGCGCATCTCTGAAGTCTTTGGACTTGTCAAATGCTGAAACTGTTGGTGTTCAGCTCGTGTCCGGATGTTCGTCATTGAAGGAAATTTCGCTTCCGGACAGCATGACTGAGATTGGCGACAAGATGTTTTGGGGATGTTCTGCATTGGAGAATCTCAATATGCCGGCCGGTGTCACAAGAATAGGAAAATACGCTTTCTATAAATGTTCATCCCTGAAGACTGTTCCGGAATCGGAATCGTTGAAAACTATAGGTGATTACGCATTCAGCGGGTGCTCTTCCTTGAGCAATGTCGTCATTCCTAAAAATGTGTATAATATTGGAAATAGCGCTTTTTACGAATGTGAGAACATGACCGGATTTCATCTTTCACATCAGGACAGTATTGTGCTCGGCGGGCGTATGTTCGGAGAATGCGGCAAATTGTCGGAAATTGATTTGTGCGCAAGAAAAATTGTTCCGAGGTCCGGCTTGTTCAGCGGAGCGAATATCTATGAATATGAAATCCCGGAAGAAGTTGAGTTTTGGGGCGTTCCGCATTATTGCAGCGAGTGGGAACGCTATAGTACCAAATATAGTAGTGATATTCCTGATTATGACTATGATAGAACATTTAGCGGCAATTATGGAGATGGCGGGCCATTCACCGGCTCAAAGATAACATCGATAACCTTTGCTCCGAACAGCCGTCTGAAGGAGTGCGGCGCGAGGGCATTCGCCGGCGCGGAGTATCTCTCTTCATTGACATTGCCGTCCTCCGTGGAGACAATCGGCATGGAAATGTTCAAGGGAGATAAAATCCTGATGGAGTTCAGCATACCGTCTCATGTGAAGAAGATTACCGGCCCGGTTTATGGCGGCTCTTATATTTTGTCTCCGAAAGTTGAAGACCCGTCAAAGCTGGAATATGTCGGCAATTACGGCCTTATGGGCATAACAAACGAGCAGCTTGATTTGTCGAACTGCGCCTATCTCGGTCAGAGTGCGCTGGCTTGCTGTGAGAATCTGAAGTCCGTGACGTTCAAGCAGGACGGAGTCCTTCAGATGGGAAGCACCGTTTTCGCCCAGACTCCGAATATCAAGGAGTTCGTGATTCCGAGGGGACTGAAGGAACTCAGGACGACACGAAGCAAGACCTATGGCTCTTCCGTGGAGAAATATTCATCTACACCATTCAAAGAGAGTTCGATAGTGTCCGTTCGCAGCGAAGACAATGCTTGCTTGGAGTATGTTGATGTCGCTCTTATGTCAGAAACGCTTGCGAGCGTAGATTTGTCGGGAATAACATCGGCATCATTCTCCTTCGCAAGGCTGGATTCCCGTGGTGATGATGGTAAATATTATGCCTTTTGCTCATGCCCGGCATTGCAAACCTTGCTGTTACCTCATGCGGACGAGTTGTCTTTTGACTATTATCCTTTTCTCCAATGCGATAACCTCAAGAAACTGGTGATGCCGTCTTCTCTGAAGAAGTTGAACTTGTCTAAATATGCCATATTTTATGGTTCATCAATCACCGACTTTGTCAGTGAGAAAGGCGGCGAGGGCTTTGAACTCGCAGGTACATTCCAGAAGGCGGCGTCTTTGAAAAATATTGACATAGATGTGCTTAATGTCCCTGATAATTGTTTCTGGAATTGTCCGGCTCTGGAGAACTTGGACCTTCCCAAGGTAAAGACGATTGGGAAAAATATATTCGTTGAAAAGAGATCGGATGTACCTCCGGCTTTGAAATCACTGAATTTGCCTGTTGTTGAGACTATCGGGGAATGGGCATTCAGTAATCAGACGGCCTTGGAGGAACTGAATCTGCCGGAAGTTATATCCGTAGGCCAGTATGCATTCTGCAACTGCACTGCCTTGCGCAGTTTTGATGCACCTAAGTTGCGGGAGGTCGGCAAAATATCTTCTAAGCATAGTTATAGCTATGTCTTTTCCGGGTGCACATCTCTTGAACAGGTGTCTTTAGGCTCTGTTACAGAACTGGGTGACAATTGCTTCTATAATTGCGCGAGTCTTAAACAGGCAATTTTCCCTTCTGTAGAAAAGATGGGAGATGATGTTTTTTGCGGATGCGCATCTCTGGAGCGTGTGGAGTTCAGCTCGTCTCTGAAGAAAATAGGCAAAGAGTGTTTCATGAATTGTTCTGCTCTTAAATCTATATCCATTCCTAATTGTACATCAGTTGGAATTTCGGCTTTCAAGGGATGCTCCAGCTTGAAAAGCGTGGAGGCTAATGTCGTGAAGAACATAGGTAATTATGCGTTCAACGAATGTGTGGAATTGCATGGCATCAATCTCTCGACCGTGGAAAGTATCGGAGACTATGCATTTGAGGGCTGCTGCAAGTTGGAGGAAATATCAATCCCGAAATGTAACGAATTAGGGGTTGGAGCTTTTGCCGGATGCACAGGAGTGTCGCAGGAGGTTCTTACTTTGGGAAGCGTCTATGAAATAGGAGACAATTGTTTCTCTGATTTCCCTAAATTGACGATACTGGATTTGACGAAAGGTTTGTCAACAAGAAGTAGCCAATGCTTTCCGCCTTCTGTTAAAGTTGTCATAAACCGAGACAATTGGCCTGTTGCCTGCCCTCTAAATGCTTTCTCTCTGATGAACTTGCCTGAATGCACATTATATGTTCCGGCCGCAGTTATAGAACGATATAAATCAAAGAACGGATGGACGGACTTCGGCACAATATTGCCGATTGAATAGGCTCCCGACGTTTCTGGGGGAAGTAATGGAATTTTGTATTCAGCAAGATGGCATTGCGTTGCTGCGCAGTGTCATCTTTTTCATACCACTCATTTCTCGTCCTCTATTTCCTGACATAATGCCACGGGACCGAGAGTCCATAATTTTGTGTCTTCGTTTTCGAGATTGTGATATGTTTCGGAACAATAGATTCTCCTTATGGCATCGACTATGCTGATGTTGTCCGTTTCTGACAAAATGTCGGCCATCCAACTGACTTTGGACGGGAGGAACAGATAGAGATTTTCCTGAGTGACATTCAGATTCATAACAAAACCTCCTTCGCTTCAATGAAATGGAGATATGAAAGTGACTTGTCCGTATGAAACAGGAATTGATCTACCAGATTGTAAGTTTTGAGCTCTCGAATTAGCGACTGCTTGTCAAGGACTCCTCCTTCATAGAGGGCAAATGCTGCATAGACGCGGTCGTTGGCAACAGGGCCATAAACTATATCATAGTCATGCCTGTAGTCTGGAATTGTCCTGTTCGCCATGACAAAGTCGAGCCAATCTTCTGATGGCGAACGAAAAATAAGAGAATTTAGCAAATCAAGACAAGTCTTGTCGAACTCGTATATGTTAAGGTGGCCTTTGTCGCTTCTAAATTCTTTTATTCTCCGCCTGACCCATGCGGTTGCCTGTTCTTCGGATGTTGTCGTGTAGAAACCGTTTCCGTAGTCCAAAGTCCTTTTTGAAGACCTTATTTCTGGAGTCTCAACTATTTCGATGCTTCCGTGGTAGAGTTTCATATTGCAGCATTCTCTTTTCTTAAGTTTATGAAATTGTCTATGTCGGCAAGAATCCATTGGCGGCTTTGCGTGTGGAGCGGTTCGTAATACTCACTGAGGTAATCCAGCACTCCATAGGCATCGAGTTCTTTCAATGCATCCTCGCCGTTCAGGCCTTTTGCTTCCTTGTACTGCTCAATGCAGAATGATACAAAATATGCAATGTCGAGTCTCTTATTGTTCATAATAATGCAATCTCTGCAAACAATTTTGTTGGTTCATTATCTGTAGTCCCTACAGCGCAAAAATAGTGATTCTGTATGTAAAATCAAATAAAATACTATTGCGCTCTTTTTTTTTCAGGAACCTTGCAGCGCAGAGAAGATGCACATAAAATGTCCAATATTTCTGAAAAAATGTCAGATTGGTAACATTTTTTATCAAATGGCACGGGTTATGTCACATTTTTGCCCGTTCGGCATCTAATAAATCCGAAATGTGTTCTCCTCGCGTTGGGGAGTTGGGAATTTGCGTGCATAAAGATATATGACAAAGTCGCTGAAATACATTGTCGCATTGTTCGGTCTGATGGCCGGTGGTGCGTGTTTCCGTGTCTCCGCACAGTCGCAGGAGTCATGGCGGGGCGACGCAATGCATATATATGTCCTTGAAAGCGAGCCAATCGCTTCCCCCAAGGTTTCAATGCTTGACAACCGTATGACAGGCGGATGCGCCTACATTGACTGGCTGCACCGCCCGAAGAAAGCCGGATTCATCGACGAGCTTCTCGGTCCGATAGGTCAGGTCAAGAACGGACCCTACGCCGAATGGACCACTAAAATCGCATATCTTTCGGTTACGGGAAGCATGAAGTTCCAGTCCTCGCCCCTGTTGAGCGACGCATGGAAGCTTTACCGCTCCACCTATGACCGCTATGATTTCATACTCGGTCAGGAGGCCCGCAAGGCGGTGACATTCAGACTCTCAGGCTCCTACTCCATGACAGGTATAAAGGTCTTCGACACGCCGAAGGTCGCGCATTGCTACAACATCGGCCTCAGGCCCGAGCTTGTCCTTAACAGGATTGACTGGAACAGTAACGGCAATTCCTCCCTGACGCTCTCAGCCCTTGCAGGCCCGGAACTCGGCGTGCTCTTCAGCTTTGACAACTGGATTCTCCAGACGCGCTTCTACGCCGGGGTTTCCGCAGCGGCCCGCATCGACTACAGCATCTCGGACCGCTTCTGCCTCTATTGCGAGCCGCGTCTTTCCTA
>DJPQ01000076.1:0-7102 GCA_002439805.1 Bacteroidales bacterium UBA6408 | reverse complement strand
CCGTCCTTTGCCCTGAAATTTCATGAAAAGTGCAGATTTCTTGATTCCCTTTTGTTTCTTCGCCAAAAAGAAACTAATTTTGTCAGGTCAATGGTCTGCGCCGTTGACAGATACATATTGATGAAAGTGTTTTCGTCTTTGTCCCTCAATGGAAATGTGGAAGTTTTCAAACCAATGGACGGTCGAATACGCTCATTCCTTGTTTAGACTATGGCTTCGTGCTCGCATTATGCGAACACATATACCCCATATCTATTCAGGTGTGGGGTATATCTCGTTTATATTGGTAAAGGTCTTTCCACAACCTCCATTGGGATAAACGGAATCAGCTCCACACTTTCTTTTTAACCACCAATTGTCTGTTTGGAGTTGACAGAATCAGATTACAGCTGTGAAAAAATTTATTTTGCTTCTGTCATTGTGCCTTGTTGCAATCTCATGCAACATGGGACTCAATCCGGACAACCCATCCGGCGGCTTGGGCTATTCTGTGAACGGAAATGTCCAGAAGGGACCTTTTACTCAGGGCACGTCCATCACCATTCAGGCATTGGACGACGCTCTCAACCCCACGGGGAAGAACTATCAGACAAAGACTGTCGATGATGCCGGCACATTCGGCATAAATAACCAGATTGACAGCCGGTATGTAGAAATCATCGCTACTGGCTACTATTTCAATGAGATAAGCGGCCGTCTCTCAAATTCCACGATAACTCTGCGGGCATTGTCAGACCTGACGGAATCGGGAAAGACGAACGTGAACCTTTTGACGACACTTGAAATCGACAGGGTCAGGCATCTTGTTGTTTCCGAAGGAATGTCAGTGGCGCAGGCTCGTGAAACGGCCGAGAGGGAACTGTTCGACTTATTCCATATACCGGAAATAGTTGCGGTGTCAGAAAGCTTTGACAAGATGGACATTACGCGCGGAGGCGATGCCAATGCCGTTCTTCTTGCAATATCGGCGACATTGCAGGGAAAGAGAAGTGAAGGGGAATTGTCGGAACTCATCGCAAAAATTGCCTTGGAACTCCAGACATCCGGCAAAATTGACAACGCTTCCATACAGACGCAGATTCGCGACGGCGGAATGTCCGTTGATGCCGAGGCCGTCAGACACAACTTGGAGAGCCGCTATAAATCGTTGGGCATTACTGATTATGAAATTCCTCCGTTCGAAGACTATCTGGATGTCAATGGGAACGGTGTAATCGACAAGATGGACAGCTGGCTGATTCTGAGCAGGAAGGATGTTTTCATTTCGGACGAAGGCGGTTCGTTTGAAATAGAAGTACAGCATAATCTGACATACGATGTCGTGATAGAAGTGGATACGGACGGTTGGATTTCTCAGGACGCGACAAAAAGCTACCTTGAAACTGACAAACTTTCATTCACAGTTTCCGCCAATGAGGACTATGACCCAAGGTTTGCAAGAATTGCGGTTAAGGACAGGAACAGCGAACTTGTGGAATATGTAAACGTGACTCAGAAGCAGCACGATGCCCTGTCCGTCACACCGAACCGTATAGATCTGAGCCGTGACGGCGGCATGTTCGAGATAGAAATGAAGGCGAATGTTGATGTTACGGTGGAAATTGCGGAGCACTCTAAGTCTTGGATTGCCCAAGCGCCTGCCACCAAGGGACTTGTGTCGTCTGTCCTTACATTCTTTGTCACAAGGAATGATGAGCCTGTTACCCGTACAGGAGGAATAATTCTGAAAAGCGGTGAACTGACAGAGAAGATAGCCGTTTATCAGGCGGGCGAGCGTGTCCTTCTTGTTGACGAAAGTGATTTTGTAGTGTCAAGCAAGGGCGGGAATGTGGTCGTTCATGTCACGAGCAACATTGATTATGATGTCGTGATGCCGTCCGTCGATTGGATATATCGCACGGCTCAGACAAGGGCTATTGTTTCCAATGAGCTTGTCTTTGGTGTCCGTGCCAATGACGGATATGATAACAGGGAGGCTCAGATTATGATTCGGGCTGCTGGACGGCACGCGGTGGTGAACATAACCCAGATGCAGAAAGATGCCATAGTTCTGGCAAAGAGCAGATACGAGTTTGACAATAATGGAGGCGACTTGGAGCTTGAAGTTCAGACAAACGTTGATTTGGATGTCGAGATTTCAGATGAGTACAAGGACTGGATAAAGCAGGTTCCGCAGACAAGAGGACTTGAGACCAAGACATTGAATTTCAGGATATTGCCTAATACATCTTATGACGGGAGGACAGGATTCATCAGAATAAGTAATTCGGCTGCAAATCTGCGGAAGTCCATAAGGATTTCGCAGGGACAGACTAATGCCATAATTCTCTCTCAGTCGGAGTATGATTTTTCAGATGCCGGAGGCTCGTTTTCTGTAACGGTAAGTTCCAATGTCGCTTATGAAATGACTGTTGGTGCTTCCTGGTTGCATTGGGTGCAGACTAAAGGCTTGATGGACAGCGGATATGATTTTGTTGTCGATAAGAACACGACCTATGACTCCCGTGAGGCTACGGTGACATTTACCGACAAGACGACAGGAGCAAGTGGTGTCGTGACGGTCAGGCAGTCGCAGAAGGATGCCATAATTCTCGGTTCTGACAAATATTCGCTGCCTTATGAGGGTGGTACTGTCGCCGTAAAATTGAAAAGTAATGTGAAATATGATGTGGCAGTGGCCGATGGCGTTGACTGGATTTCGTATGTTCCGGCGACAAAGGCTTTGACAGAATCCGTTGTCTCGTTGTCAGTGGCGAAGAATGAGGACATAATAGAGAGAACGGGAACGGTTACAATAAGGAACGCCGACAGCGGAATCTTGAATACGGTCACAATCACGCAGGCCGGAAGTACGGAGACTTTTGTCGTGAATGTTCCGACGGCAGGGACACTGGCAACGATACTCACCGATATTCAGAAGGCGAACATCGCCAGCATGAAGGTGACTGGCACCATAAACAAGGATGACTTCAAGACAATGGAAAAGATGCCTAAGCTTACGGAACTGGATCTCGGGGAAGTCAAGGTTTCTGGTAACATTATTCCTGACGAGGCGATGACGGAGCGCTCATCCATAGGAAGCGTGGGCTTCTATAAGACTGACTCGATACTTGAACGGCTTGTTCTTCCTGCGGATGCCATATCCATAGGGAATGGTGCTTTTGCAATCCATTCCTTGAAAGATGTCTCCTTGCCAACTGCATTGACCTCCATTAAGGAGTCCGCATTCGAAGGCGCGTCATTGGGCAGGATTGACATCCCGGACAATGTTACGACAATCGGTAAACTGGCATTCAGCTGCTGTCGAGAACTGGCGGAAGTCAAGTTTTCTCCAAACTCAAAGTTGAGGAGAATAGAGTCGGTGATGGGTGGGGACGGCATCGGCAACACTGTCACAGACGGCGCGTTTAATTGCTGTACTTCACTCAAGCGCTTTGAAATTCCTGCATCCGTTTCCGTGATTGGTGCCGGAACATTCTATCAGTGTACTGCATTGGAGGAACTGGTTATTCCGGAGAACACGTCATTGACGAGGATTACGGGATATGTCTATCGTGACGAGTATGTTCTTGGAGCAAAGACTCAGACTGCGGGCATTGTTGAGGGATGTTACGCCTTGAAGACTCTGAGGATTCCGGCAAAGGTCCGCACTATCAATAATTATGCATTCGCGAATTGTGGGATTGAGACGGTCATTTTTGAAGATGGTTCGCTTTGTCAGAAGATTGGTGATGCCGTGTTTGCCAATTGCGTGAATCTGAAGAACATCAATATACCGGAGAGTGTCAAGACGCTTGGCAACTGTGTGTTTGTCAATTGTATGTCATTGGAAAGTCTGGATTTGTCTCAGTTTACGACTGTCGGCAATACCTTGATTAGCGGCTGCTCTTCATTGAAGTCGATAGTTCTGCCGGATTATATGACGGTCTTGTCGGATAGTTATTTTGAAGATTGTGCCTCTTTGGAGTCTTGCATTTTGCCGGATAAATTAACAAAGATAGGAAACAACGCATTTAGGGGATGTGTTAGTTTGAAGAAAATCGATTTCCCGGAATCTCTTACCTCAATAATGTCTTGTGCATTCCTGAACTGCAAAAGTCTGTCGTCCATAAAAATACCGTCCCACGTCACGAACATAGAGAATGGTGCATTTAGCGAATGTCCGAATTTAAAGGCATTCGCTTTGTCCGATAATGAAAATATTTATATAGGTGGTGGCTGTTTAAGGGATTGTCAATCGTTAGAAAGCGTCAGATTGAATGCCAAGAAAATTGAATTAGGCAATGGATTCTTGTCGGGAACAAATATTACCAAAATAGAGATACCTTCAATTGTTGAGGTGATTTCAGATAATCCTGCATTGTCAAGTGCTTTCTGCATACCATGGGAAGGTTCAAAGATTCAAGAATTTGTATTTGAATCACCAAGCAATCTGAAATCTGTAGGAAGGCATGCTTTTGCAGGCTCTCTGATAACAAGCATGGTTCTTCCGGAAACTGTTACGGAACTATATGGCGGCTTATTCCGTGATTGTATAGCCATGCTTGATTGGGAGATACCTTCTCATATAAAAAAACTTGCAAACGGGAATGTATTTGCCGGTTCAAGCATTGTTGAGCCGAAAATCAGTAAGGACGCTCACCTCGAATATATCGGTGACGATGCATTTTATGGTATAAGCGGTTTGACGGAGGTAGATATAAGCGAAGCAGCATATATGGGAGAATATGTATTCTGTGGTTGTGCTGACTTGCAAAAAGTCAAGCTTCCTTCAAATTTGGAAAAACTGCCTAAGCAAACATTTACCAACTGTCCGTTGTTGGAGACCGTTGAACTTCCCGAATCTGTGACAGAAATAGGCTTTAGGGCGTTCTGGGGATGTAATTCGTTGTCATCCATCAATACATCAAATGTTAAAACAATCGGTATGGAAGCTTTTGATGACTGTGGATTGCTGACATCTGTGGACTGTTCTTCAGCGGAAACAATTGATGATAGAGCTTTTGCAAATTGCTCGTCATTGGAGTCTGTCAAACTTCTTCAGAACGGTGATTTGTATATTGGTGGTTGCGCATTTTATGGTTGCAGGAACTTGCAAACGATTACTATTCCTGCGGGAGTTACATCTTTGGCTGGAGGGGATAGCTACTTGTATCCGGCAGACTATTCCACGCGAGATAACCATGGATGGTCGTTTACAGGAACTGATGCGGAGATCGTGGTAGAAGACAATTCGTCTCTGACAACATTGTATAACGGGGCTTTTTCCGGAGCATCATCATTGACGGAGATAACTCTTCCAAATGTGGAGAAGATAGTTAAGCATAGCTCCGATGTCGGTATATTTCAAGGTTGCCAGAACTTAAAAAGAGTATGTTTTCCGGCATTGAAGACAGCATATCCTTATACGATTTTCTATGATGCAGGAGATTCTTTTTGCCAGTGTCCATCGCTTGAACACATTGAAATGCCAGTTCTTGAAGAAATTACAATGGATTGTATATATGGATATATAAATGCGCCTTCATTCAAGAAAATAATTCTTCCGAAGACTGTGAAAAAAGTTTATTGGGGGCGCCTGTCTTCATTTTGTAAATTAACCGGCAGTACCACGCGGCAATTTGATGAAATTATATGCTTGGCAACAGCACCTCCTTTGTTTGAGACATGGCTTGGTGAAGACACACTTGATTATATACTGCGTGTTCCTATTGAAAGTATTGATGCATATAAGGCTGCTCAGGACTGGAATAAATTCAAAACCATACTGCCAATTGAAGAATAATTATCAAGACCTGATTGTAAATCTTGAAGCATAAGATCCCGCCCCTGCGATGCTGTCCGCGTCACAGGGGCGGTTTCACCTTATTTACTTGAAAATCTTGAGAATTATTTTGAATTGAATAAATTAGCTAGTATCTTTGCGACAATTCCCCGAGATTGTGGTGACGCGGCCTCGCTGTCATGAACCAAGCTAGATGCAGCAATCTCAGGGATTTTTTCTGTCAGGAATGTTTCATGAAGGTATAACCTGCGTTCAATAAGGTTATAGATGACTACGACTACGCATATAAATGAGTCTGTTCCGATTATTATGGGAGCAGCCATCATTCCTGTCATCTGTTTTTTCCCTCCAGTTGCATAGTAGTCCAAAGGCAGAATAACTTTTCCTTTTTCCAGAACATCTTTTATGGCAGCAAACGAGGCTGCTTTGATTCGTCCTATTCCATGGGACTTGTCAGATTGAATGCCTTTTTTGTCAAGTAGTACATCACCCCATGGTGAACACGCGATACCACCTTGCAACTTAAAGAATCGTGAGACTTGTTCACTGAATGTCATCCCGTCAATAGGTAAGAATTCGTCGCCACTTAGAATGGAAACAGGTTTCTTGAAGTCAAAATCTATCATGTCATCAAAATTTTTGTGCAATTTATGTACAAAAAATGTATAATGGCAATATTCATCGGCTAAGTTGCAGTTGATTGATATTTAAGGAGATAGGATTAACTGTCTTGAAAGTCTTATGGAAACTAAATATTTGAATCTTAGATGTATATGAGTTTAATCGTTTAATAAAGTACATCTGTTGCGCGTTAGAAAAGTTTTTATATGGGAGAACTCAGAAACAATCACTCAGGAGAGCGTGTTGGCTCTCCGGTGACTGAAATCAGAATGAACGGGAATGAGAGTACCGCTACTCCGCCACGGTGATGGAGCCGGTGAAGGCGGAGTTGGCGCGGTAGTGAGGGGCGTAGAGGGATTCTATTTCGCAGACGGGCGCGGTGAAGACTCCGGACTGCGAGACGTGGAACTCGTCCTCTATGGTCGTGTTCTGCTCGGGATAGACGTCGAACCAGTAGTCGATGGCCGACTCGAGGACCTCGCGGTAGCCCTGCGGGGTTATCCACCAGGCGCCGGCTCCGCCTGGCGCGGCATCTATTCTCCAGTCGCGGAGGGCGTAGCCGTAGTTTCCGGAGAGCTGACGCACCGGGCGGAGGCAGGCGTTGTACGGCGTGCGGATGTGTACGAGGCTGCGGTTCTCGTCGCTGCTGATGCTGTAGCGGACAATCACCTTCTGACCGACCGTGAGAGTTTCGCC
>DJPQ01000100.1:24851-55934 GCA_002439805.1 Bacteroidales bacterium UBA6408 | reverse complement strand
CTCGACGCGCAGGGCAACCTGCTGCACCACGAGGCCATATTTCCTCATCCTCCCGCAAACGACAAGGTCGCCGCAATCAGGGCCGTGTCCTCGATGATTTCTGAATACGGCATCGAGGTCATCGCCATCGGCAACGGAACGGCCTCACGCGAGACCGAGGACTTCATAAAGAGGGTTCCCAAGCCGTCATCCGTGCGGGTGTTCACGGTCAGCGAGGACGGCGCGTCGATATATTCTGCGTCCGAGGTGGCGAGGGACGAGTTCCCGGACAAGGACGTGACTGTCCGCGGAGCCGTTTCCATCGGGCGCAGGCTCATGGACCCGCTCGCGGAACTGGTGAAGATTGACCCCAAGTCGCTCGGAGTGGGACAGTACCAGTACGATGTCGATCAGAGGCTGCTCAAGGAAAAGCTTGACAATACGGTCGAGTCGTGCGTTAACAGCGTCGGAGTGAACCTGAACACGGCTTCGCGTCACCTTCTTGCCTATGTCGCCGGCGTCGGCCCTGCTCTTGCCGACAACATCGTCGCCTACCGGGCGGAGCATGGCCCCTACGCTTCCCGCAGCGAACTTCTGAACGTCAGCCGTCTCGGGGACAAGGTCTATCAGCAATGCGCGGGCTTTCTGCGCATCCGTGACGCGGTGAACCCGCTCGACAACTCCGCCGTTCACCCGGAGGCCTACCACATAGTCTCCCGCATGGCCGCCTCCCTCGGAGTGGCCACGGCCGAGCTAGTAGGCAACGCCGAACTCTGCTCAAGAATCCGTGCTGAGGATTTCGTTGAGGGCGATTTCGGACTCCCGACCATCAACGACATTCTCAAGGAGCTCGTGAAGCCGGGACGCGACCCTCGTGAGGAGGCGCAGGCCTTCGAGTTCGCATCGGACATCCACACCATCGACGATCTCAAGACAGGCATGACGCTCCCCGGCATAGTGACCAACGTCACCGCCTTCGGTGCCTTCGTTGACATTGGAATCAAGCAGAACGGTCTCATCCACGTTTCCCAGATGAGCACCTCCGGATCCGACGGCCGCCGTCAGAAAGTCACCGACCCCTCAAGGCTTGTCCACCTCCATCAGAAGGTCAGCGTCACTGTTGTCTCCGTGGATTTGGACCGCAACCGCATCGGCTTGAAACTCAACTGATTCTCTATCTCTATTTCCGTCTAAATTGAAAATTATGGGAATTTTTCGTTGAAAATCATGGGAATTTTTCATTGAAAATCATGGGATTTTTATGACCCTTATGGTTCTTACGGCAGTCGGCAGAGCCTATCGACGCAATGACGGAGTCTATGTCGTGCCTATAAACCTTCTGAAGCTGTAGTCTGCTATTGGTGATAACCCTTATAATCATGAAAAAGAAACGATTTCTCATTTTGACATTAGCATCTGTATTGATGACCTCTTGTTATAGTATTTTTGTGAAATACCCGGGAATACAAGTAATAAACGAATTCGGATTATACATTATATGTGTTCACACATGAGGTTGCATTTGATGGTGAACGTGAACCAATTATCCTTTCCGCAAGTCGTTGGAAGAGGCCGCCTCTGAGGTTGAAAGGGGAGGCTCTCTGTCCGACGGCCTCGCGCATCATGAATCCCTATACGGCAAACGGCTTCTTGTCCTTCTCCGTGTCGGCGAGGAGACAAACACTCTCGACAGCACTCTCCTTTCGCAGGCCGACGCTCTCGACTCCGAACTGGCGCATGAAGTCCGTCAGCTGAACAGCATCGTCGAGCCTCTCCTCATCCTTTTGGTGGGAGCCATAGTCGCCTTTGTCCTGATTGCCATGTATATGCCGATGTTCCGTCTCGGCATGACCATCGGCTGAGCGCTTATTCAGATAGATATATGGAGACCGCGTAACATATCTATTAAAGAACAGCATATTACATTTTGAGAAGCTGCGACGTCGGGAATCTTAACCCTGTTGCGCCTTTGAGGCTCACTGACTTCATTGGTTACGAGAAGAATATTCTTTGCAGAAGCCGTTGCTATAAGGAAGGCATCTGCTATATCTGCACTGGCAAATTCGGCTTTTGCAGGTGCGAGGTAATTTGGGTTGATGTTCACGCAATTAATGATTCGCGCATATTCTATCATGACCTCGGCATCCAAATCAATGAAGAAATGATTAGGCAACGAATCAATCCAAACTACCAGTTCATCACCCTCATTTCCTCTAAAAATCTCATTCTTGACCTTCTCGCTCGTAAATACATTACCTGCAATAATCTCCTTCTTGAGTTTTTCCCAATATGAAGGGAATACATCGAAGGGAGTTCTGTTCTTTGATTCAATCAATATGTTGGTATCCAGCACAGGTATGGCATACTCATTACAATTTAGACATGAAACTTGAATAAGTGTTGCAATAGAGACCTGTAAGTCGGTATGCTTCAACCTGAGATAGTTTATTGCTTCGTACCGCATTGTTGACATACACGGCGAATGTATAGCCAATCCGTTTCTTCGCTACAAGATGGAAATCACCGCCACTGCCTCTTCTGAATTCATTGCCGACAGGTCGTGTCTGGTACATATTATAGAAGTCCTGAAACTGCTGATGGCTAATCAGCCTTAGCTCTTTTGCGCGTCTGGCTGTAACAAGGCCACTGACCTTGAACTTTTGTGCTGTCTTTTCAATAGTGATCCAGTTTGCGCGTAAAGCATTTTCCGGTACAAGGAAATTTGCTGCGACCTTATCGCATAGCATCTCGACATCGTTTTCATTGATGCCTTCTTCGCCGCCATACCCGGAACTGACGCCAAGGAGCAAATGGGCGAATTCGTGAATGAGAGTAAACAGTTGTGCTGTTTTGCTGTCGGCACTATTAACAAAAATGAAAGGAGCTGTGTCATCTACCAAAGAGAAGCCACGACATTCATCTACATTGATAGGTCTATGTGTGTTGTTGCCAACAACTCCGTTAAACTCAACAATAACCCCCAATTCTTCCAGAATCTCGGTGAGTTTGTTGACAGCCTGCTCGTTTCTTTGAAAAGAAAAAGCCCATGTCTCCTCCAGTTTGAGGAGATTCCTTACCGCATCAACAATATGATTCGCAGAAGTACAGCCATGAAGGCTTCCTACAAACTCGCGCCGTCCAAGATTGTTGTCAGCTAAATAATTCGATAACCATTCCTGTCTTCGCTGTAGAGTGAGAACTGTATCGTAGGTATTTAAGTCGAGATGCCCATTATTGGCTTTTCCTCTAAAGAACGGGATGGGAGATTTCTCGACCGGAGGTGTATCCAGAAAAAGAAATCCAAATGGAACATGAAGTTTGCTTGCAAACTCTTCAAGTTGCTTTAAGGTTGGTTTCTTCTCGCCATCAATCCATGCCGCAACTTTCTCATTTTCTTCACGATATCTGGCCAAAGAATAACCTGCGCGAGTGATTGCCCACTCGAGTATATGAGCTCTTATTTCTATTCTTTCAACCATATATGTCGCAAAATTACAAAAAATAAGGTAATTATGAATATCTCAAGAAAAATTGCTATATGAAGCCAGCTAAAGAGGCGGCGCGTCCCATCTGGTGACGTCAGAACTCCAGAAACAGTCTTGCAAACGCGTCGGAGGGCATACGCCAGTCTCCGCGGGGGGAGAGGGTGACGCTGCCGACCTTGGGACCGTCGGGGAGGCAGGAGCGCTTGAACTGCTGGGAGAAGAAGCGGCGGATGAAGGTGCGGAGCCATTTGCTGATGGTTGCGCTGTCGTAGCTGTCTGCAAAGGCCTTTTCGGCGAGAAACTGAATCTTCTCGGGCGCGTAGCCGAAGCGGAAGAAATTGTAGAGGAAGAAGTCGTGCAGCTCATACGGGCCTACGAGGTCTTCCGTCACCTGAAGAATCTTCCCGTCCTTGCCGGCCGGGAGAAGTTCCGGACTTACCGGGGTCTCCGTGATGTCAATGAGGATTTCTCTGACTGTCCTCGGCATTGTTCCCGAATTGTCTGCTGAAACTGCCACCGAGTCGTATGTTGAGTTATTTGCTGAGCAGGATGCTCCGGCCGTCGTCCCCTCAATCTTGTCCGCCGTCCAGCGCACGAGATGCCGCACTAGGGTCTTCGGGATGCTGGCGTTCACGGCATACATCGACATGTGGTCGCCGTTGTAGGTCGCCCATCCGAGCGCGAGTTCGGAGAGGTCGCCGGTGCCGACCACGATGCCGCCCGCCTGGTTGGCGACGTCCATGAGAATCTGTGTCCGTTCGCGTGCCTGCGAGTTCTCGTATGTCACGTCGTGAATTTCCTTGTCGTGTCCGATGTCGAGAAAATGGCGGTCACAGGCCGCTGCGATTGGAATCTCACGCGAAGTGACGCCGAGCGCCGCCATCAGGTCGAGCGCGTTGCGGTAGGTCCTGTCCGTCGTCCCGTAGCCCGGCATCGTCACGCCGATGATGCGGCCGCGTTCCCATCCGAGCCTGTCGAACGCCTGCACCGTCACAAGCAGTGCGAGCGTGCTGTCGAGGCCTCCAGAGATGCCGATGACCGCTGACTTGCAGCCGATGTGGGCGAGCCTTGTCAGAAGCCCCTCCACCTGAATGTCAGTGACCTCGCGGCAGCGTTCGTCCAGTGCTCCGCCGGCATCTGACGGGACGAAGGGATGCGGGTCGATGCCGTGGTGAAGCACGGCCGCGAAGTCCGTGTCGGCGGCGTTCCCGACAGTAACGAACCGGTAATCCGCTCTCCAGTTGCCGTTCCCGTCGGGGGAGAGAGCGCTGAAAGTGCTGCTTTTCTGCCTGAGGGTTTCAAGCCGCTCGCTGTCGATGTCCGCGACTGTGAGCGAGCCGGCAAGGCTGAACCGCCGGTTTTCCGCGAGAATATGCCCGTTTTCTGCAATCAGCGCGGCTCCGGAATAGACCAGGTCCTGCGTAGATTCGCCGTAACCGGCCGAGCAGTAGATGTATCCGCCAATGGCTCTTGCCGACTGCATCGTGACCAGGCTGCGCCGGTAGTCCTCTTTGCCGATGACCTCGTTGCTTGCCGAGAGGTTCACCGTGAGCAGCGCTCCGGCAATGCTGTGGAACGATGACGGCGGCACCGGAGTCCACAGATCCTCGCATATCTCCACGGCGAACAAAGTCCGTCCGAGCGAGAAAATCTGATTCGGGCCGAGAACCGTCAGCTGTCCCGCATAGCTGACTGCCTCCGGAGACTGCATGAACTCCGCCCCCGAGGTGAACCACCGGGCCTCGTAGAACTCGCCGTAGTTCGGAAGATGGATTTTCGGGACGAGTCCGTGAATCTTCCCCCGGCCTATGACCGCCGCGCAGTTGTAGAGATGTCCCGCGAACCGCAGCGGAACTCCGATGACAACCGTCACCGCCAGTCCGTCCGTATGCCGGGCAATATCAGCCACGGCCTTCTCGGCGGCCTCTATGAGCAGATTCTGACCGAACAGGTCCGCGCAGCTGTAGCCCGTGACGCACAACTCGGGGAATGCGAGCAGGGAGACCTGTCTGTCTTCCGCCTTGTCAATCAGTTCGCAAATCCTTTCCGCGTTCCTCTTCGGGTCGGCAATGCTCACCACCGGAACTGCCGCCGCCACCCTCACAAATCCATAATCCTTCATCGTCGATTTCATTCTTTCTTTATCTCACAGTCTTCATCTCACGGTGTGTACCATTACGGCGACACCCTTCTCCTGAGACCACAGGTGCATCATTCCGGATTCCGTGTCGATGGAGCTGACCCTCAGCGTGATGTTCTTCATACGGCTGTCCTTAGACTCCTCTTCGGTTCTCCACGAGAGGTTTCCCGAGACCTCGTCCCCGACATCGGTAGGGCATCCGTCGCATTCAAGCCTGTACCAGCAGCTTTCATCGTCCTTGAGCATCACGAACACATTGTCGTTTCCGGCCTCAGCCTGCCAGGTGAACTCGTCATATTTGAAAATCTCCTTGCCGCCCACGCTTAGCGCGAGACCGTCATCATAGGACGGCTCTTCAAGATTTCCCCTCACGCATCCGGTCAGAGCGGCCGCCGTCAGCATAAAAACATATATCTTCTTCATTGTAACTGATTCTTTACTACAACTTTCTTGTAAATGCTTGTCTGAACCCCGTCGGAGTATGTCATGACCGCTTTCAATGTTCCGGTTTTCTCAACGGTGAGGTAGAACTCCTTGTCCGTATCTATGGCCTTGCCGTCAAAATACCACTCCACTTTCTTTGCCGCAGCGGCATTGTTCAGAACCAGCGGAATCTTTGTGCCGGAGGCAAATGAACCGTCATCGTTCCGTCCTTCAACATCAACGATTATTGCCGGATATGTCCCGGAAACGGGCTTTGTAATAAATGACGCCGAGGCGACCTTTCTCTGTGTGCCCTCCACCGTTGCGTAAATCTCAGTCTTGTAGGTCTGCCGGGGAGTCAGTCCGTCGAGACGGACGACATATTTCCCTGACTCGTCTGCGCTTGAAGCCGTCTGTGAGGTCAACGACTTTCCGGACAATCCGTATTTTATCGTTATTTCTCCACCGGCATTGAACATCTCTATTTCAAGAATCGCGGCATTCTGGAACACGTCTTTCCTGACAGTGGCGCTGACTTCCTTGGGCTTGCCCACCGAGAATGACACCGAGCCGTCGCTTTCTGTCTGAATCCCATAAATCTGCACTCCGCATCCGTTGCCGTCCCATCCCGAGAGCCCGTTGTCCGGTCCGAGGGTGTTGTGAGTGCCGCTCGGGAAGAATATCTTTGCAACCTGTGCGGCGGTCGGACTGAATCTGTTCCCGCTGTGGGCCTGACGGACAACATTGGGGTCGGCTTCGACGATGTCGGCGCACTGCCTGTCCGGACGGCAGTTGACTTCGTTGTAATTCCATCTTTGCAGCGCGGTTATCACGCCGCCCTCATTGTCGGATTTCCCGGCTTGGTTCGAGGACTTGTCAATGTGATAGACCAGCATTCCTTTTCCTCCGATGTGCTTGTCCCACAGCGTCTTGTTGCTCCTGCACTCGATGAGGAAATACTCGTCCTTCGTGCCTGTCTCCAGCCGGTAGTATTTGCCGTTCAGATGTATCGGTTCGAGCCTGTGGCTGCCTGCCTCAAGTGCCAGTGCCTCACCGATTCCGAGGTATTCCCTGTCTATTGCATTGTAGTATGGCGGCGTGTTGCCGTAGTCGTTCATGTTTCCTCCGTCCATAAGACCGGTGCAGGTCCAGAGAGCCTCCGCCTGTCCTCCGCTGCCTTCGTAGTCGGTGTCGTAGAAATCAGGAAGCCCGAATGTGTGGCTGTACTCGTGGCAGAATGTTCCTATTCCCGCGAGAAAATAGTTCCCTGTTATGCCGTATGCTCCACCGTATTCGTCGATTTCGGCCGTGAGCTCCGCTGTGCAGGCATAGCTGTCAATGAGCTTGCCGTTGAGCCTGAGCGTAATCCTTTCCTGTCCGGAATAGAGGTAATATGCGTGTGACCATATGCAGTCGTCTCCGGCTCCGTCCGCTTCGTCACCGCCGGAAAAGAACACAAAGACATTATCGACCGTCCCGTCGTTGTCGTCGTCATATTTAGAGAAATCCGTCCCGTTTTCCGACGCAAGCCTGCAGGCATCGACAATCATCTGCTCAGCATTCTTGTCCTCGCCGTTTTTGTTTTCGCCATAATATTTCCTGTTCCTCGGCAGCGTGACAATCTCCGACACGTCGAAGCTGAACTCGACCTCTCCGTTGAACTGGTCGTTGAAATAGTCCAATGCGCTCCCGACCGCCCCGTTGTGGGAATATCCCTTCTTCGTCAGCAAATCCACGAAATTCTGTCTTGTGTAGGTGAACGGAACGTCGCTGAACTGCGCGAGAATCACGATTCCGTGCTTCTGCTTCGGCATGGACGCGGATTTGGTCGAGGCTCCGTCCTGTGCGAGAAAATTCCGCATCATCGGCTTCCTCGCGACGTTTTCATTGAAAATCCTCCGCCTTTCCGATGCTTTCGGGAATATGGTTTCGTGTGCCGCAGAAAATGCGGAGAGAGACGCTTCCGCCGCATTGACCCTGCTTCCCGTCGCTGCCAGGCTTCCGTCCGCGGCGAGGGAAGCGTAATACCACCATCCGTCGGCATCCTTCACGATGCTCCGTCCCGAAGCGGTCGTGCTGACATGACAGAACTCGTCGCCTCGCACATATCCTCTGAATGTCGAGCCGTCCGGCTGGGTGTATATAATCAGATGGTTCTTCGCGGGAATTGCCCCGGAGTCCGAGGCGGTTCCGCACAGCGCCATCATCGCGATGGCCGTAATCACTGTGAGTCTTGCTTTCATTGCATTTATGCTCTTATGCTCCAGCCCTTTGTCTATATTCGACATTGTCATATTTTAAGGACATCGGCGAAAAATCTTGCATAATTACGCAAAATTTGTGAAATTCGCAAATCCGACGCTGGCAAAAGCGAAATGAGAAAGTAATATGGGTCAGATTGTAATTCCTAACGACATATTTTTCGAGAATCTTCTCGACGAACTCGAAAGCTCGGGTCATGTCCTCCTTAACGTCAAGGGCTGCAGCATGTTCCCGTTCTTCCGCAATGAAAAGGACGCGGCTTTGCTCCGGCCTTTCATCCCTGCGGACGGGCTGAAGAGTGGGGATGTCGCGCTGTTCCGCTTTCACGGCAAGTTCATCCTGCACAGATGCATCGGGAAAAGGGCTTCCGCCTACATCTTCCGGGGCGACGGCAACTGCAAGGGCACTGAATGGGCGAACCCGGGTGATGTCTTTGCCGTCGTGGAAAAAAGAATAGCCCCGTCCGGAAAGGAGTGGAACTGCTCTTCGTTTTCGTGGAGACTCTGCTCAAGGCTTTGGCCGCGGACCTACGTCGTCCGCCGTCTTCTCCTCGCCTTTCTCAGAAGGATATATAAATAGGCAAAATAAGCGGAATCAAGTAGTTGAAGAAAAAGCTTGAGTAATTTGACGCAGATTTTTGAGGATAGATTTATTCTTGAAGAGGGTGGGGTGTCGGGCGTGCATGACCGATGAAAAAATAAATATAGACCAAAAAGATGCCCCAAATTATTGCCTTCTGGGGAAATGGTCGAGGATATTCCTTTGCCAGGTCGAACTGTCGATGTGCGTGTAAATCTCCGTGGTGAGGATGCTCTCATGTCCGAGCATTTCCTGAACGGCACGCAGGTCAGCCCCGTTTTCGACGAGATGTGTCGCGAACGAATGGCGCAGAGTGTGCGGTGAAATCTCCTTGCTGATGCCGGCCTTCATGGCATAGGACTTAATCATGTTGAACACCGCCACCCGGCTGAGTCCCCTCCCGAAGCGGTTCAGAAACAGGATGTCGTCACTGTCCCGGCCGGAAGCCTCCCCGCGCACGGCGAGGTAGGCCTGCACCGCGTCGCGGGCCATGTCCCCGAGCGGGACGAGCCGCTGCTTGTTGCCCTTGCCGATGACGCTGACGAATCCCTTGTCGAACCAGAAGTCCGAGATCTTCAGGGATATGGACTCTGACACCCTCAGTCCCAGCCCATACAGAACCTCAAGAATCGCCCTGTCGCGCTTCCCGAAGGGCAAGCTCAGGTCCACCGCCCCGATGAGGTTTTCGACCTCCTCCACTGACAGCACTTCCGGCAGGTACTTCCCGAGCTTCGGAGCCTCCACCGCGTCCGAGGGATTCTCCTCCATCCTGCCCTCCATGAGCATCCAGTTGTAAAATGAATGCAGCGAGCTCAGGATGCGTGCCTGCGAGCGCTTGGAAACGGCCGTGCCCTCGGCGAAATAGCTGATGATGTCCTCCGGAACAATGTCCTCCGGTTCCTTGCCCGCCGCCTTGAAGAAGAACGACAGATCGGAAATGTACGACGCCACCGTGTTCGGTGACATCGCACATTCTATCTTCAGATAGTATCTATAGTCCTCTTCGAGTCTGAACATCATAAAAGGCGAATTACTTCGTTGTCGTTTGCAGAAAATCCTCACAACCAAAAGGTTGCTCCGGTGTTTCTGCTTCACTCCGCCTTGTACTTCATCCTTTTATGCTATTCAGACATCTATGTACTGAAGGCGAATTACTTCGTTGTCACTTGCGGAAAATCCTCACAGCCAAAAGGCTGCTCCGGTATTTCCGCTTCGCTCCGCCTTGTACTTCATCCTTTTATGATATTCAGACATCCCGGTACTAAAGGCGGGTTACTTCTTATAATGTCTTATACTTGTGACCGTATTCGAGCATCTGCTCCAGATAGCCGTCGGTGTAGGAAATCGCGTAGTCAACCACCTTGCCGTTCTTCTCCACCGGCTCGATGCGCGGATTCACGAACCCGCCGTAAGGCTTGAGATTCAGGGAGGCGTAGCGTTCGAGGACTTCCTTGTGGAGGTCGTAGTCGATGTTCACGGCATATTTCTCAACGAGAGCCTTGCCGGCCTCATAGTCACCCTCAGACTTGATGCGCTGGATTTCCGCGAGCAGATCGCCGAACAGACCGCGCAGGGCAGGGTAGTCGTTCACCACGAAATAGGTCTTCCCGTCGCGCACCTTCTTCTCTATTACATTGTTCTCCAGTCCATTGTCATAGCACCACTGGGCAATCAGCTTGCGGTTCTGCATGTGCGCCTCGGTGTTCTTCTTGCCAAGCTCCACGCGGGAGAACTGCACGAGCAGACCGTTGCGGATGTAGTTGGAGTACATTGCCTTGTAGGCCTCGCCGTCCGGAAGAATGCCGAGTTCGACGAGCTTCGGATCCGCCATATAGTAGAGTCCGAAGAGGTCGGCACGAGTCTCCTCAAGCGTGGAGCTGAACTCTCCGAGCGCGTTCGGCGAGGTCCCCGGAAGAAGCTGCCCGCTGCCGTGGCCGAGACACTCGTGAAGGTCGGTGTGAATCTCGTCGGTGAGGGCGAGGTATTTCTTAGCCATGGCAATCTCGTCTTCGTCCCAGGCAAATTCCGTGAGGGTGCTCTTCGGGGACTCCTGCGCCGCGAAATCGTAGGCGTGGGTTATGTTCGCTATGGTCACGGACTTGGAGCCGTGCTCGCGCCTTATCCAGTCGGCGTTCGGGAGGTTGATTCCGATAGGGGTCGCAGGGTAGCAGTCGCCGGCAAGCGTCACCGCGTCGATGACCTTCGCTGAGATTCCCTTGACCGTCGGCTTCCTGAACCGTGCATCGACAGGGGAGTGGTCCTCGAACCACTGCGCGTTCTCCGAGAGCTTCACCGTGCGCCGTGAAGCCTCCTCGTCACGGACGTTCACGAGTCCCTCCCAAGTGGCCTTGCGTCCGAGAGGGTCGTTGTAGTCCTCGATGAAGCCGTTGATGAAGTCCACCGTACCGAGCGTGTCCTTCACCCATTCGACGTTGTACTTGTCCCAGAGGCGCAGGTCACCGGTGCGGTAGTAGTCAACAAGAGTCGCGATGTACTGTTTCTGGAGTTCGCTTTCGGCAGCATCGGATGCCAGTTCGAGTTCCTCGACAATCTTTGCTATGGCTGTCCCGTAAAGTCCTCCCAGGCGGTAGGTTTCCTCGCGGATTACTCCATCCGGTCCCTTGACGAGCTTGCTGTTGAGCCCATAGGAAATCGGTTCCGGGTCGTTCGGGTCGGCGAGCGCGGCATAGAAGTCATCGACCTCCTTCCGGCTCACGCCCTCGTAGAAGTTCACCGACGAGCCCTTCACTATGTCTCCGACGTCAGTCTTTCTCCAGCGGTAGAGCGTCGGGGAATAGATTGCCTCAAGCAGTTCCGGGTTCTCATCACCCACGGCCGCCATAAGGCTTGCAAAATACTCGCGGGAGCACTCCGGAAAGAATTTTTCCTCCGCATAGTGGTGGTGTATTCCGTTGCTGAAGAAGACCCTCTTCGCATATACGAGGAAATCGGCATATTCCTGACATTCCTTGTCGCCGTCGTATTTTTCGATTATGTCCTCAAGCACGTGACGCACCGGCAGGTTCACCGCGCAGTTCTGGTCCCAAATGATGTCGCGTCCGTATTTCGCCGCCTCGCTCAGGTGATAGACATATTCCTTCTGCTTGAGACTCAGTGCGTTCCATCCGGGCACGCGGTATCTCATAATCTTGAGGTCGGCGAACTCGTCGATGAGATATTTGAAATCGGCCGGAACTTCCTCCTTGGGAGCGCCGCACGACACGACCCCTCCCATAATCGTTGCTGCTGCAATCATTTTCACTACAATTTTCATATTCCTGCTTTTGATATATAAATTTGATATATAATCCGACAAACGCATATCCCCGAAACCGCATGATACGAAGATTTTTCGTACCTTTGCGAGTTTGAAGAATATCCGACAAATTTAAGAAAAATATGGGAATATGAAGGCAATGATACGAAATATACTTTTGCCCGTCGCGGCTCTCCTCGCGCTCGGCTCCTGCACGAAGATTGTCACCGAGACGGAGGTAGTCGTGCGGCACAATCACATCCATGCTTTCGTGATGATGAGCTTCGGCTGCAATGACCTGGATTCATATCTGAAGAAGAACATCAGGGAAATGGAGGGCGGCTACATCCCGGCCGGCGGGGACGAGGAGAACCTGCTTTTTCTCTACAGCCAGGGGGTGAATGCGGACGGAACACCGGAAATTCCGTCTCTCGTGAGGGTCTGTCGGAATCATGTCGGCGACCTCGTGCGTGCCAATGTCATGACTTTCAGCGAGGGGGACATCCCGAACACCGGCGAGAACATCGCGAAGGTTCTCAGCTGCATCAGGGACAAGTACCGTGCGGACAGCTATGGCCTGCTGCTCTCCTCTCACGGCTCCGGCTGGGTTCCGCCCGGCTATCTCGCCCTTCCTGAAAGGTTTGAGGGCACGACGACGGATGTCTGGTCGGCAGGCAAGGCCATGAGGCGGGGAAGCCGCCGCGCAAATGGCCCCGTGCCATATCTCCATCGTGAGGACGACGGCCCGGCGGTGAAGAGCATAGGCTCGACATGGACGGACAAGACGCACAAGAACGCCTACGAGACCGACATCATCGAACTGGCCGAGGCCATCCCGTTCAAACTGGACTACATCATCTTCGACGCCTGCTATATGGGGGGAGTCGAGGTCGCATACGAGCTGAAGGACAAATGCCGCTGGCTGTGCGCGTCCCAGACTGAGATTTTAGGTGACGGGATGGACTACAGCCGGCTTGTCGGGCGGCTTCTGAAATCCGATGCTCCGGATCCCGAGGCCGTATGTGAGGATTTCTACAGCCTCTACGAGAATCAGAGCGGGCAATATAAGTCCGCGACAATCTCCATGATTGACTGCTCCCGCCTCGACGCGCTTGCCGCAGTGTGCCGTTCCGTGTTCCGCTCGCATGACGTGAACTACGACAGCTGCGACAAGACCTCCCTTCAGCAGTTTTTCCGCAACCGCTACAGGGACAAGCAGAAATGGTTCTACGACTTCCGGAGCGTGATGGTAGCCGCCGGAGCGACTGAAACCGAGCTCGCCGACATCGACTGGGCTCTGGAACAGTGCGTTGCCTACAGGGCTTCGACGGAGTGGTTCATGAGTGACTTCCAGATCAAGAGTTTCAGCGGCCTGAGCATGTATATGCCTTACCCGGACCGGAACTATCTCAATAATTATTATAAGGAACTTTCCTGGAACAAGGCGACAGGCTTGGTAAAATAAATTTTTCTGTTTTATAAAATATTGACTATCTTTGCAGCCCCATAAAAAGTCACAGGACTTTTTGGTGCAATGGGGTTCCGTGGTGGAGTGCAACGCAGCGATGCGCTTTCGTGACGTCCCGCTGGGAAGGCGGGATGACATAAAAAGATGCAGCGCAAGGCGCACGACGCGACTAAACCGCAGCAACCTTTTGGTTGTGAGGATTTAGTCAAGGAGTGCAACGCGGCGATGCGCTTTTTAGGGCATCCCGCAACGGAACTGAGTAACACATTTTAAAAATTAAACACAATGAAACACATTGAATTGAAGGGTCAGCTTCGTGAAGCTGTCGGAAAGAAGGCCATCAAGGCTCTCCGCAAGGAAGGACTCGTGCCTTGCAACATCTACGGACTCGGAATGGAGAACATCCATTTCGCGGTTGACGCCAAGGCTCTCAGGCCAATCACCCACACTCCGAACTCATACATCATCGACCTCGAACTCAGCAACGGACAGAAAATCAACGCCGTTCTTCACGAGCTTCAGTGGCATCCGGTAGAGGACCAGTGCCTCCATGTCGATTTCCTCGCGGTGAACGACACCAAGCCTGTCGTGATTGACGTTCCGGTTGTCGTTACGGGCCACGCAGAGGGTGTGAAGGCCGGCGGTAAGCTCCTCGTTTCGGCCCGCAAGCTCAAGATCAGCGCAATGCTCCACGAGCTTCCTGACACGCTTGAGGTTGATTGTACTCCGCTCCTCATCGGCAAGCAGATTGTTGCCGGCGACCTCCACTATGAGGGCGTGACAATCGTTTCTCCAAAGGCAACCATCATCTGCTCAGTACGTCCTACCCGTGCATCCGCTCAGGCCGCACAGGCTCAGTAGTAATCTGAAATACTGAAAGATGAACTGTCTTGTAGTCGGGCTCGGAAACATAGGTTCCGAATATGAAAACACTCGGCACAATATGGGATTTATAGTGTTGGATGCCTTTGCGAAGGCATCCAACGTCGTTTTTCACACAGAACGCTACGGAGACATCGCCGAAGTTCCGTTCAAGGGACACAGGTTTATTCTCCTGAAGCCGTCCACCTACATGAACCTCAGCGGCAAGGCCGTAAGGTACTGGATGCAGGAGAAGAACATTCCGATAGAAAACATCATCGTGATCTCAGACGACCTCAATCTTCCGTTCGGAACCATCCGTATGCGAAAGAACGGCAGCGACGGCGGTCACAACGGGCTCAAGAACATCACCGAACTTCTCGGAAGTCAGGAATATGCGCGGATTCGTCTCGGAATCGGCAATGATTTCAGCCGGGGGCATCAGGTCGATTTCGTGCTCGGGAAGCTGAGCGGCGATGAACTGGAGATGATGCCGCTCATCAGCGACAGGGTGATAGCCGGCGTAAAGGCCTTCGCCACAATCGGCGTCGAGAGAGCGATGAACTCGACCAACTGCAAAATAGAAGTTCCAACTGCAAAAACCGAATAATCATGCATATTGGTATCGCCGGAAACATAGGATGCGGCAAGACGACCCTGACGAGGATGCTTGCCGAACATTACGGATGGACACCCAAGTTTGAGGCCGTGACCTACAATCCCTATCTTGAGGACTACTACACGGACATTCCGCGCTGGTCCTATAATCTTGAGACCTACTTCCTCGCGCAGCGTCTCAAGGATGTGATGGAGATTGCCAAGAGCCGCGAGACCATCGTCCAGGACCGCACGATATTCGAGGGCGTGGAAATATTCGTCCGCAACAACTATCTGATGGGCAACCTTTCCGAGCGTGACTTCAACACCTACATGGAACTCTTCCATGTGGTGATGTCCTCGGTGAAATATCCGGACTTGCTTATTTACATCCGCTCCTCGATTTCCCATCTCGTCTCTCAGATTGCGAAGAGGGGACGTGACTATGAAAAGGGGATGAGCATCGAGTACCTCACCGGGCTGAACGAACTCTATGAGCAGTGGATAGCGTCCTATCCCGGCAGGGTCATCACCATCGAGGGCGACAATCTCGATTTCGAGAACCGCCCGGAGGACTTCGCCTCAATTACTGACCGTATTGACGCCCAGCTCTTCGGTCTCTTCTGACGGAGCGAAGAAAAGGCGGTCTGCTGCGTTGCTCAGTTTGCCAAAATCCTCACAACCATAAGGTTGCTGCGGTATTTGGCTGCACTGAGCGCCTTGCATCCCATCCTTTTCTTCATCCCCTTTCTCTCTATGACTTTTTACAGTATTTCTTTATAGTATTCTATTCCTGCGGGGCGAACAGGTTACGGGCGGGGAGCTTGGCGGAGTAGTCGCGGCGGAGCTGGTCGAATAGCGTCGCGGTGTATCTCAGGTGGCTCGGCCCCTTCCATGTGCTCGTGTTCGTGAGCCAAATCCAGCATTCCCCGTCCGGAAAATACTTGATGACGGCGTTCGTGCCGGCGAGCGTTCCCGTGCGAACCCATCCCTTGCGCGGATTGGTGTCGTTCCAGCCGAGGGAATATGTGTTCGAGTCGATGTATTCAGTCATCTGCTCGACGCTTTCCTCGTCGAGCACGTCCGGAACAGACTCAGGTATCCCGTCAATCGAGGCCACGAACCTTGCAAGCTCGGCCGCTGAGCACACCCACGCCCCGGCTCCGCTCAGGAGATTTATGTCGTTTCCCCCATAGCACCTCTCGACCATGCGCCCGCTCCCGTTGTATTCCTGAACCTCCTTCCCGTCGCCCTCGTGCACGAAATAGCGCACCTCGTTGGGGCGCTTGTCCCTGTAGTAGTTCCCGGCTATGTGCATATCCCAGCATCCGGCCGGATGCAGCACCTTTGCCTGGATGAAATCCTCGTAGCTCATCCCGGAAACAGTCTCGATTATCCTTGACAGCAGCATATACCCATAGTTTGAATAGGTCTGCGAACCTCCCGGCTCGTATCTGAGCCTTCGGGAAAGGACCAGCCGCGAGTAGTCGTCAAGTTCAGGACACCTGTCCAGTCCCATCTGCCTGCGCACGTCGTTCGCGGAGAACACCGGGTCGCGGCGGAAGCCTGCCTGATGGCGCAGAAGATGCTCGACGGTAATCTTCGAGTAGTCATTCATATTGCTTATAGACTCGTTATATAGCGAGTCCCGGAGTATTCCGTGCGGGCCGAACACCGTGTCCGACAGGTGCAGGAGCCCTTCCTCCTGAAGCTTCATGATGCCGGCTGCGGTGATGAGCTTCGAGACGGACGCGACCCTCATGATGTGTCCCGGGGTCATCCCGACCGACACCCCGGTTTTTCTGCATCCGTCCGTGGAGTCCCTGTCGCAGAACAGGCAGAGGCTGTCGTCGGCAATGCCGTAGCCCTTGCAGTAGAGCAGGGAGTCGCCGCGCATCACCGCAAGCTGCGCCCCGTGGATGTGCCAATACTGCATATACCGTTCGACTTTCCTGTCCATCCGCTCCAGTTCCGCCACATCCGACATCCCGTTCGTCAGCGCCTTGTTCAGGAACACCGTGTCTTCGGCTTCCTCCGTCACGGCCTGCTTCTGTCCCGTTCCATGCAGCCTCGTGGCCGGAATCGCCACCGCCGCGACGACCGCCGCCGCCACAATGACACCGAATATTATATTCTTTCCTTTAGCCAAAACTCTTTTCTTCAGTTAAGAAATTTTCAAATCATCGAGGACAGTTTGGCAAACTCGATGATGAATTTCGCCGTGCCCTCGACTCCCAGCAGTGACGTGTCAACGCACAGATCGTAGGTCGATGCCACGCCCCAGTTGCCGAAAGTGAAGCAGTTGTAGAAGTCTTCCCGTTCCTTTTCCTTCTTGACGATGAAATCCTGCGCCTTCTCAAGCGGCATACCCATCCTTTCGGAGACTCTTTTCGCGCGCACGGAAAGCGGCGAGGTGAGGAATACGTCGAGGCAGCAGCCCATATCCCTGAGGATGTAGTCCGCCGCCCTTCCCACAATCACTGCCGAGCCCTTCTCAGCGATGTTCCTGATGGTCTGTGCCTGCATTCTGAACAGCGAGCTGTCATCGGTGAGGTAGAAGCCTCCGCCGAAGATGCTTGATGAAAAGACGGATGACAGCGTGAGGCTGCGCTTCTTCTCGTCCCTGTCCCTGAACAGTTCCTCCGTGAATCCGAAGTCCTGGGCGGCCTTCGTGAGCAATTCGTTGTCATAGACGGGAATCCCGAGAATCTCACCGATTTTGTCGGCCACAGCCTTTCCTCCGCTGCCGAACTGACGTCCTATATTTATTATTATCTTCTTCATTCCGTTTGTTTTTTAGAGGCTGACAATAACCTTGACTTTATTTGACCGCGCCGCCGAGCCCGACAGGGTCGTCGCCGTCATTGAGCTTGGAAAATTTTTTGAAGAGACTTCCAAGAAGGATGGCCGTGAGAATGCTCGAGACCGTGTCAGAAATAGGAAAGCTCCACCAGACTCCGTCGGCTCCCAAAAAGAGCGGAAGGGTGTAGAGCGCAGGCACAAGGCAGAGCAGCTGTCTCGTGAGCGAGAGGAAAATTGACTTCTTCACCATGCCGAGGCACTGGAAGAGGTTCGTCCCCACCATCTGAAATCCCACGACAGGGAACATCATGTTCATTATCCGCAGCCCGTGAGACGACAGGTCGAGCAGGTCCGGGTCATGCGTGAAGATTGAGCAGGCGAGCTTCGGCAGTCCGACGCAGACGACAAAGCACAGCAAGGAAACGATGGTGGCGAGCGCTGCCGTCTTGAAATATACCTCCCTCACGCGGCTGTATTTCCTTGCCCCGTAGTTGTAGCCGGCAATAGGCTGCATCCCCTGGTTCAGTCCCATGCATATCATCACGAACATGAAGGTCAGCCTGTTGCATATCCCGTAGGCCCCGATTCCGAGATCCCCGGCGTATTTCCCCATCTGCTGGTTTATGAAAAGCGACACGATGCAGGCGGCGGTGTTCATCAGGAACGGTCCGAAGCCGATTTCAAGCGAGTCCTTTGCAACCCTGACGTCGAGCCTGAGGATGCCCTTTTCGAAACGTACCGTCCTGTCCTTTCTGGTGAAATGTAGAATCGCGAGAATCATTGCGATGAACTGCGAGATAACGGTTGCCCATGCGGCTCCGCGTATTCCCATGTTCATTCCGAAAATCATCACAGGGTCGAGCGCCGTGTTGAAGAGCACCGTGAAAATCGTCAGTCCCATCGCCATCTTCGGGCTGCCGGACGCTCTCATAGCCCCGTTGAGTCCGAAATAGACATGAGAGATTATGTTCCCGTAGAGGATGATTTCCATATATTCCTTCGCATAAACTATCGTGTTTTCGCTGGCTCCGAAGAAACGTAGAATCGGGTCGAGGAACGCAAGGGCGACGACAGAGAATAGGAATCCTATTATTATGTTGAGCGTCACTATGTTGCCGAGAACCTTCCGCGACGCCTCGTAGTTTTTCTGCCCCAGCAGGATGGAGAGAATCGTCGCGCCTCCCACGCCAACGAGCGTTCCGAATGCGGTCGAGAGGTTCATCAGAGGGAAGGTCACCGCGAGTCCTGAAATCGCAAGAGGTCCCACGCCCTGTCCGACAAAGACGCTGTCGACCATATTGTACAGCGAGGAGGCCGTCATCGCGATGATTGCCGGGAGCGCGTAGCTTTGTATGAGCTTCCAGATTTTCTCGGTACCTAATTCCGTCGGTGCAGATTTGATTTCGGCCATTATTCGTCCTCCTCCTCTCCGCTGATTATTTCAATCTCGAAAATGAGCGGCGCATAGCCCGGGATGAGGCTTCCGTTGCCGGAACTTCCGTAGCCGAGGTCCGACCAGAAGATTCCGATTCCCTTGCCGGAGTTCATCTGCCAAAGTGTCTTGCTGAAGCCTGAAATCAGCGAGCTGCTGCTCATCTTAAGGCCGCTGAAATCTTCGCTCCAGGATATTGACTTTGTCTCGTAGGTGGTTGATGATGAATAGATTCCGTTGTCCTTCGCGGTTTTTTCGACGGTGGTGTCAAACGCCTGCCCGTCCAGCCTGCGCCCTGTGTAGTTGATGGTAACGGTGGTGTCTGAAGGGAAGGTCCGGTGCCCTGTAGTGTCGGTGACCGGGATGAAGTAGAATCCCCGGCATGCGCCGATTGTCTTTGTGGTGTCGGGCATAGTCGCGAACTCCCCGTTGTCGAGTCTGAGCTTTCCGACCACATTGTCCTTGAGGTATGTCTCTATTTCGTCAATCTGATATTTCCCGATGTCCTCGATGATTCCGGTGAGCCTTATTCTGTAAATCGCGTTTGACGAATTCGTCGAGCTTGAGAGATAGTCCTTTTCGTCTTCGCTGTCCTTCGTGCTCATGAGCCATTTGGGAATGAATACTGTCCTTTCTCCTCCGACCTTCATCCCGGCTATGGCGTCGATTATCCCGGCGTAGTTCGCACCGCCCGCGATTGAGACGACCTTCGGACCGTAGAAGTATGTCTTGTCATAGGCCCCGAGCTTCACGGCCGTCTCCTTTTCGGTGTATGACGAAATCGTACCGTTCATGTCGGACACGGTGTAGCTGATCGTCACATAGTCGCCTTTTTTTGCCTCGTTCTCTTCCGTGCCCTCTTTTTCGGAGAGCAGATAGACTCCGCGCCCGATGGTTTCCGGCATTCCCGTCTCGGGGTTTCGCGTGATTTCCAGCCCGATGTCGGAATGGTCGGCCTTGAGCCAGGCCTTCAGGTAGTTAATCTCGTCGTCATAAATTCCGCTTTCGACGGCCTTTGCGCAGCTTCCGCACAAAACGGCGGTGATGATGACCGTCAGGATGATTGAAATCTTCTTCATGTCCCTTATCTTACCTTAATAATATATTCACTATTCATTGTCTATGCTTTCGATCCACACATGATAGAGCAGCGCCGAGTTCGCAGGAATTGTGCCAATGGGCTTGGAACCGAATCCGTGCTTTCCGGAGAAGATTATGTAGCATTCCTGCCCCTCCTTCACGCCGAAAAGCCCCTTGCGAAGCCCCTCCACAAGGCTTTTGTCATCCGCGAGGCTCGCTATGACCGGGGAGAAATCCTCACCGCTCAGCTCGTCCCAGCCGTTCTGGGCTGCGGTTTCCTCATGATTGGTCGCGAACATATTGTTCTGACTGAGGCTTCCGGTGAAGGTGTAGGCGGCGTAGAAGAACGAGACCGTTCCCGAGGTCGAGAGACTGTCCTCGCCGACGCCCTCGGCAATCACGAGACGGCTGCATCCTTCGTTGACATAGACCCTCAGCGCCTTTGAACCGCTTATCTGGCTCTGTATGAACGAGTCAATCTTCTTGTCCTGACTGTCGTAGGTCGTCTGCAGCTGCTGCTTTCCGCAGGCCGCCGCGACGAACGCCGCCGCGACCGTGCAGACCTTCCATATACTTCTTTGTACCTCTTCTTTCATTTCTACCTTCATTTTCCGTGACCGTGTCATTCCTGATGTCCCGCCGCCTGAACGGAGCCTCCGGATTTTTTCGCCGCCTCCGGCTACCGTCCGAGAAACTCTCTGGCGCATTGTTCTATGTAGGCTGCCGCCGCCTCGGGTCCGGATATGTCCGACGGAACCGCAAGCCTTCCTCCGGCCGCAAGTTCGTGGCCCCCGCCGTTGAAGTAGCGCTTCGCGAACATATTGGCCGACGTCCCCCTTTTTGAGCGCACCGAGACCCTGAGCCTGTCGTGGCTTTCCTCCTCCTTGACGAAGACGCTCATCCTCACCTTCTCTATTCCCAGCGGAATGTTCACGAATCCTTCAGACTCTCCCTCGCGTATGCCGTATTCATGGATTTCCGCGGCTGACATCACGGCGTAGGCCACCCCGTTGTCCATCACCCGCATCTTATCGCTGAGGAAATAGCCCATGAAGCGGAAGCGGTTCTCCCGGTACCTGTTGTAGAGGTTTCCCAGCAGCGCGTCCCTGTCAACTCCGGCGGCAATCAGCTCCCCGGCCATCCTGAGCGTCGAAGGGTAGGTCGAGTTCGCGAAGTTGTTGCTGTCGGTCGTCATCCCGAGCATCAGCGCGGTTCCGGTCTCTTTCCCGAGCCTTTCCGCCTTCCCGTCAATGTCCGGCATCCCGAGCAGTATTTCGTAGAGCAGCTCGCAGGACGACGAAACTTCGCACTCGGAGAACACGAGACCGTAAAAATCCGTGTCCGGGGATATGTGGTGGTCTATGAGTATCCTGAATCCTCCGAACCTACGCACCGCGTCTTCGAGCGCGTCGGTTCTCTGCGGACTGTTGTAGTCTATGCTTATCAGAAGGTCGCATTCCTTCAGCGCAGCCTCCGCCGCGTCCTTTTTGTCCGCGATGCATCGTGTCAGGCCTTCGTCGAGAGCGAAACAGAGATTTTCCGGGCACGGGTCGGGAAGGATGATTCGCACAGGCTTCCCGCGGCCCATCAGGTAGCGGGCGAGGGCGGTTGAGCTGCCTATGGCGTCCCCGTCGGGATGCGCGTGGGTGGAAACCGCCACCTCCGACGCTTCCGAAATTCGCCTGTCCAGCTCCGCGAGTTTTTCTCCTGTAATCGTGTTCATTGTCCTGTGCACCTTTCCCCCGCGCATGGACCGGTTTCTTTTTCCCCTGCCCCCGCACGGCATTCGCATCGCAAAATTACACATATTTTTTGAAGATTTCCTGTTGCAATTCATAAATCTAATTCATAACTTTGTCAAGTTTTTGAAAACAATATTTGAAAATTATATAAAGACCACGAATATGAACAAAGCAATTAAGATTACATTGACTTACATTCTCCTGCCTGCGCTGATTATATTCCTCGCAGTGATTACGGTCAAGAGCGTCATGGAGCCGATTGACTTCAACAAGGAAAAGGCGGCGCGCGAGAAGGTCGCCATCCAGCAGCTCAAGGACATCCGTGATCTTCAGGTGGCCTACAAGAGCGTGAACGGAAAGTACGTCTCGACATTCGACACGCTCCGGACATTCTACAACACCGGCAAGATGAAGGTAATCATGAAAGTGGGCTCCATGGACGACTCCCTTGCCGTTGCCAACACCAAGGCTCTCAAGAAAAAGAATCCCAAGATTACCCCGGCTCAGATGCTTGAACTTACCAAGACCGGTCAGAGGCTCGTCTTCACCATCGAGAGCGAGGTTCCGGTGAAGGATACGCTCTTCAACAACCGTCCGGACTTCAACATCAACACCATCGGCGTCATTCCGTTCAGCGGCGGACAGCCTGTCGAGATGGCTTCTACCGTAAAGATGGTCTCCGGAGTTCCGGTTCCTCTCTTTGAGGCGGAGATGCCGTACAAGGCTCTTCTCAAAGGTATGGACAACCAGCTCAGAATCAACCTCGACGACGAGAGGCTCCAGACGGACCGCTATCCGGGTCTCAAGGTAGGGAGCATCACCGCACCAAACAACAATGCAGGTAACTGGGAGTAAGGACAGGATTTTCGTCCAGGTCGGTCTGGGCGGATTTTCCTTTCAGACAGAATCTGACAAGGCCAGGCATTCATCCGGATGGATGGATGCCGGGTCTGTTTTTACCGCCCGCGCACTTCAGCGGCGCTATGACGAGGTGGAGATTTCGCTCTTCACTCCCAAGGTGACTTTGGCTCCGGCTCAGTTCGTCCTTGAGGGCGGTGAGCGCGGACTGCTCGCCTCGGTGGCAGACGTCTCGGCGACCGACGGCATTTCAAGCGTGGCGGTCCCGGAATTCGCCGCGACTATGATCTGGTCGCCTGCGATAGGGGAGACGCTCTCGGAAACCCTGCGAAACACTGTTCTCAGGGTCGATGGCAGCCGCGCCGATGTGCTTCCGGAACTTTACTATATGCTCCGCTCACTGTCCGGAATCTCGCAGTATAACAAGATCGTGGCCTCGCTTGCCGACTCTCGCCTCTATCTTGTGATTGCCGAGGGCAGAAGCCTTCGCCTGTGCAATGTCTTTGACGCGCAGGACTTCACTACGGCCGAATACTGGATTTTTTCCGCGATGAAGAGCCTCCAGCTCAACCCGGACGTTTCGGACATCTTTTTCAGAACTCCGCTTACGGATGAGGAGGAGATTTCCCTGTGCAGCTATTTCCGCAGCGTCGAGGCGACCTTCTGACTTGTTTGGGAACGGGCAGGGCCTGGGCTGCGGTAAGACGGAACAATTTTCATTGATTATGAGGATAATAGGAGGAAAACTCAAGGGGCGCACGATAGAACTTCCCGCAGGCTATGCCGCCCGTCCCACAACCGATTTCGCGAAGGAGGGGCTGTTCAACATTCTTGACAACGAATATGAGTTCGACGGCCTTAAGGTTCTCGATCTTTTCGGTGGAGCCGGCTCGATTTCACTTGAGTTCGCCTCACGCGGGGTCGGAATGGCCTACACCGTGGAAATGGCTCCGGCAAACGCCTCGTTCATACGCTCGCAGGCCACAAAGTTCGGTCTCGACAACCTGACCGTCGTCCGCCACAATGTCTTTGACTTTCTTCCCCTGTGCAGGGAAAAGTTCGACATTGTCTTCGCCGACCCGCCATATGCCATCGAGGGGCTTGACACAATCCCCGACAAGGTGCTGAACTGCGGAATACTCAATCCCGAATGTTATTTCATTCTTGAGCATCCCGCAGAATATTCCTTCACCTCGCATCCGCACTTCGTAAAGGAAAGGAAATACGGCAATGTTCATTTCAGTTTTTTTGTGTGAAACATCTTGTCCTAGGATTGTATAGGAGGATGAGATGCAAGGCGCGCGAGAAATTTGAACCGCAGCAACCTTATGGTTGTGAGGATTCAAATTATCGAAGTGCAACGCAGCAGGTCGCCTCTTAGACAATCCGTCTGAAGGCGATGCAGGCATTATGCCCTCCGAATCCAAGAGAGTCGGAAATTGCGATGGTGAGGTCGGTCTTGACTGCGGCATTCGGCGTGTAGTCGAGGTCGCAGTCCGGATCCGGCGCATCGAGGTTGATTGTCGGCGGCACGATGCCGTCCCTGAGCGCAAGCACGGCGGCTATTGCCTCGAACCCCCCGGCGGCTCCGAGCGGGTGTCCCGTCATTGATTTCGTTGAAGAAATGTGCGCCCTGCGTGCCTCCTTTTCCCCAAGCGCCATTTTGAATGCCTTGGTTTCACAGCTGTCGTTGAGCTGGGTGCCAGTTCCGTGGGCGTTGATGTAGAGATTGTCCTCTCCGGGGCGGTAGCCGGCTTCGGAAAGCGCTTCCTCTATGGCCTTGGACTGCGTGAGCCCGTCCGGTCTCGGAGCCGTGATGTGATAGCCGTCGCAGGTGTTCCCGTATCCGCAGATTTCCCCGAGAATCTCGGCTCCTCTTGCCTTAGCGCGCTCATATTCCTCAAGAACAACAACTCCGGCACCTTCCGCGAGCACGAATCCGGCTCTGTTCGCGTTGAACGGCAGGCAGGCATAGTTCGGGTCATCGGAGCCGGTGAGTGCCTTTGCATTGGCGAATGCCGCAACTCCCATCGGGATAAGCGGTGATTCGGTGCCGCCGGCGATGATTGCGTCCGCATATCCGTGGCGTATGGCCCTGTAAGCTTCCCCGATTGAGTGGGTTGCCGTGGCGCAGGCCGTCACAATCGGAAGACACGGGCCGTTGGCGTGATGCCGTATGGCGATGTTTCCGGATGCTATGTTAGGAATCATAATCGGGACATAGAGAGGGGAAATCCACCTCGGCCCGTTTGTAATCATCTTCTCCACTTCGCGGTAGGTGGCGGGGTAGCCACCGATGCCTGACCCGACATAGACTCCGAATCTGAACGGGTCGATGTTTCCGCCTTCGCCCGAATTCAGCCCGGACTGGTCCATCGCCTGTTTGGCCGCAGCCACGGCATAGACCGAAAAGAGGTCCTGTTTCCTGGTGAAGGACGGCTCAATTCCGAAATCGGCCGGGTTGAAGTCCGTGATTTCACCGGCGACGGACGCCGAGAGCCCTTCTGTTGAGAACCGCGTCAGTCTCTTGATGCCGTTTCTGCCGTTTTTCAGATTGTCCCAAAATGTCTTGACATTGTTTCCTATCGGCGAAACCACGCCCATGCCGGTTACTACAACTCTTTTTTCCATATATATTCAATATTTTTCATATTTTCGGAGGGCAAATATACTCAAAATTTTTCTGGGTGTCCAAATTTGCCGGATTGGTTCAAATTTAATAATTTTGCAGCGTCAGTCCGTTACTGGACCGTAAGAAAATTTGAGGTATGAACAAAAAGCTTCCACGCTATCTTCTGGACAAATTCCAACTTGTCGGGCAGGTGACTTTCTCCGTGCTCTTTGCAGTGGTCTTTATGAATCTCTATGTTCCTTTTTCAAAGACCGCGTGGTTCGAGCTCGGCTATTCCTCCCGTTTCCTCTACACCCTCCTGTTCTTCTTCATCAGCGTCATCGTCCTGATTGTCAGCAGGGTAGTGATGTACAAGACGAAATATCTCTTTGAGATGAAGATCTGGCACTATGCCCTCTGGTGCTTTGCGGAAATCGTCGTCATCTGCGGGATATACACGGGTCTGACGGCGCTTATTTCCGCAGTTCCGGAGGACATGACCGTGTATGAGGTGTTTCTTAAGGCCATGCTCTACGGGTTCATATCGTTGGCTGTGCCATATATAATTTCGTGTCTCTATTTCGCGCTCGTCGAGAAGGAAAAGATTATCCGGCTGATGAACTACAGCAATGTCGTGACCGACGAGCCGGAGCCGGAGACAGACGAACAGAAAATCACGCTCTTCGACATCGGCGGGACGCTGCGCTTTTCCGTACGCCGCAGCAATCTCTACTTCATCGAGTCCGATGACAATTATATAAAGGTATGGTATGATGACGGGAACGGGGACATGAAGCAGTATATGCTGCGCTGCCGCCTCAAGACCGTCGAGGAAACGTTCAGGGGCAGTACGCTTGTCCGCTGCCACAGGAAATATGTCGTGAACACCGAGCATGTCCGCGTTCTTCGCAAGGAGGGGGATTCATTTGTCCTTGAACTTGACTGCGGCCAGATTCCGCCGATTCCGGTCACCAAGACCTACGAGAAGGCTGTACTGGAGAGGTTTTCTTAACGCCGTCTTTTGGCGGCACGAAGCCTTGATGCGGACTGCACCATTGCCTCATCAAGCATGATGTTGCGCGCCGCAAGGATGTCCAGAATCATCGCGACGAGCGGGAAGAGAGCCGTCACTGAGAACACCATCTCGTTCCAGCCCCGCACCACGTCCACGATTATCCAGACCTGGAACGCGAGAAGGTTTATCGCCGAGAGAGTCGCGACCCTCATCTGCGGAACCCTTATCTTGAAGGCGAACAGGGAGAACACGTTGCCGATGAGCGTCACGATGAGGAGGAAGCAGTAGGGAACCTTCTCGAAATATTTGATTGTCGCCTCAGCTCCGTCGGAACCGATGATGGTCGCGAACTTGCAGAAAAACATTGACGTCAGAAGTGCCGTCGCGATAGCGAGATACAGCGTCTGTATTCTTTGCCACATAATTTATTGCGTTTAGTTCAACTTGAATTGTGTACAAACGGATGCAAAAATAGCAAAAACTGCCCATTCGGAGAAATCTGAGGGCAAATATATTCCGGAAAATTGAAAAATGACTATATTTGCAACAGATGTGTCCGACGCGAGGGCGTTTCTGTTAGAAATGATAACTTGCCGGGGCTTTTTTGTTTAATATTAAAATCAACGAATTATGCGAATAGCAGAATCAGAACTTATAATCAATGGGGACGGCTCCGTTTTTCATCTTCATCTCAAGCCGGAGGAACTTGCGGACAATGTGATTCTGGTGGGGGACCCGGGGCGCGTGGATATGGTCGCCGAGTACCTTACCGACATCGAGTTCCGACACGCCTCAAGGGAGTTTGTGACTACCGCCGGCAAATTCAACGGGAAGCGCTTCACCATCGTTTCGACCGGAATCGGCTGCGACAACATCGACATCGTGATGAATGAGCTTGACGCCCTTGCAAACATCGACTTCAAGACCCGGGAAATCAAGGAGCGGAAGCGCTCGCTCAACATTCTCCGAATCGGTACCTGCGGTGCAATCCAGCCGGACATCCCTCTCGGCTCGTTCATCTTCTCCCACATTTCAGTCGGATGCGATGGCCTTCTCAACTGGTATGCCGACAGGGACAAGATTGCGATGCCTGAAATCGAGGAGGCGTTCAAGAAGCACGTGGGCTGGGCGAATCATCTTCCTGACCCGTATTTCGTGAAGGCGAGCCAGAAGCTCATCGACAAGTTCAGCGACTGCACGGTTAAGGGAATGACGATTGCAGCGTCCGGGTTCTACGGGCCTCAGGGACGTGTTCTCCGTATGCGGCTCGCTATGCCGGACATGGTCGATAAGTTCGAGAGCTTCGAGTTTGACGGCCGCCGCGTCACCAACTTCGAGATGGAGGGCTCCGCAGTCGCCGGAATCGCCGCGCATCTCGGTCATCACGCCGGCACTGTCTGCTGCGCCATCGCCAACCGGCATATCGGCAGCAGCAATCCTGACTATAAGGCGCAGGTGCGGAAACTGGTTGAATTGTGTCTGTCGAAAATGTCTGAACTGTAATTGAAAAATGCCGGTTTAACCGGCATTTTTCAATTATATAACTCGCTGAGGGTGAGGGTGGAAGGTTCGATACGCGGGTCGGTGACGGTTGCGTCGATGCTGCGGGAGATGCCGTCGGAGACGTTGACTTCCAGAAATTCCATGATTGCAGGGAGATTCTCAAGGCCGGAGGCTGCGATTTCGTGGCGTGCGCCCTCGTAGCGGTAGATGCAGTGGTTGTAGCCTTTCTTGCGGCAGACCGACGCGATGGTGTTGGAACCGTACCAGCCCAGCTTGAAAAAGCGTGTCTGCCTGTAGTTTACGACCTTGTCCTCGGTCCCGTGGAAAAGAATCATCGGGCACGGAGTCTTGGCATATTTGAGAGCGCCGTCGCGGCTGAGTATCGCTCCCGCGAGAGAAATCACGCCCCTGTAGTTGAAGCTTTCCGGGAGAACCTGTGCCCAACTGCTCCCGTTGCACAGTTCATACTCGGCTTGAAGGACGGAGATCGCGCCGGCTGACGAACCCATGATGACCATGTTCCCGGCGTCGATTCCGAGCTCTTCGGAATTGTCGATGATGAATCCGGTGGCGCTGAAGAGGTCTTCCACGGCGATGTGGATTGCGTTGTCGATTGCATCCACGCTGCCTATTCCCACATTTTTCTGTCCCTTGAGCCCGAGCCTGTAGTCAATGGCCACGATTCTCAGCCCTTCGCGCAGCATTGCGTTGAAGAGCGGGGCGAGGTCCGCATCGTTGCGGCTGCCTCCGATGAATCCGCCTCCGAACATGAAGATGACCGTCGGCTTTTCCCGGCCGGTGACGAACTTTGTCGTGCCCTTTGCGGGTTCATAGATGTCCATGTAGAGACTGCAGGTGTCTCTTTCCGCGAACATATAGGTCCCGTCCGGTGCGGGCATCGCCGTTTTGTGCGGCTGTGCGGCGGCGGAGAGGCACAAAAGCGCCGCGACGGCGCCCGCGAAGGCTGTTTTCAATGCTGTTCTCATTTTGTCTGAAATTTTACGAAACCTTCAAAAAAAAATACCCTTTTTTTATTGTTTCTAAGGCCCGATGAATATGCAGGCCGGTTACAACCGCCGGCCATGATTGCATAATCTGTGCCTTGTTCCCTGATTTTGTGGAAGTTGTCTCTATTTCTTTGCCGTCGCTTTGCTTACTGTCGTGCCTTTTCTGTCAGGAGCGAGACCGATGTGCAGGCGAACCGTTTCCTTCCTGTTTCTGCGGCTGCGGTCGCCGATGATGAATTCGGAGACGGGGTCTTCGACAAAACGCTGGATGATTCTCCGGAGCGGACGTGCCCCGTAGCTCGGGTCGAAGCCCGCCTCGGCGATGAACTTTTTCACTGCGGGAGCGATGTCGAGGCTGTAGCCCGCGTCGCGAATCCTGCCCTGAAGTGCCTTCAGCTCGATGTTCACAATTTTCGCGATGCTTTCCGGCGTGAGGCTGTCGAAGAAAATCACCTCGTCGATGCGGTTGATGAACTCCGGCGGGAAAGTGCGCTTGAGCGCCTTGTTGAGGACTGTCCTGCGGTTGTCATCCACATTGCGGCCGGCCGTGGCGAACCCGACTCCGCTGCCGTATTCGTCAAGCTCGCGTGAGCCGACGTTCGACGTCATGATGAGGATGGTGTTGCGGAAATCGACGGTGTTGCCGTCGGCATCGGTCAGGCGGCCGTCGTCAAGAACCTGAAGCAGAAGACTATACACATCCGGGTGCGCTTTCTCTATTTCGTCCAGAAGCACGACGCAGTAAGGCTTGCGGCGCACCTTCTCGCTGAGCTGCCCTCCCTCTTCGTAGCCCACATAGCCCGGAGGTGCGCCGATGAGCCTCGACACATTGAACTTTTCGGAGTATTCGCTCATGTCGATGCGGACCATGTTGTCTTCGCTGTCGAAGAGGTATTCCGCTATTGACTTCGCGAGCTGGGTCTTGCCCACTCCCGTCGGGCCGACGAAGAGGAAGGTGCCGATGGGTCGGGCGGGATCCTTGATCCCGGCGCGATTCCTCCGAATCGCGCGGACGACGCCGGCTACGGCCTCGTCCTGCCCGACTATCCGCTGCTCCAGCCGGCTCTCCATCCGCATGAGCCTCAGGCTTTCCGACTGCGCCACGCTGCTCACCGGTATGCCGGTCATCTTCGAGACCACCTCCGCGACGTCCTCCCTCCGCACGTTCTTCCCTCCGCGCAGCCTCACCATCGACCCCGCCTCGTCCATGATGTCCAGGGCCTTGTCCGGCAGGCACCTGTCCGTCACATACCTTGCGGACATCGACACGCAGGCCTCCAGCGCGTCTTCGCTGTAGCTTGTCCTGTGGTACTGTTCATACCTCGGGCACATCCTCTCAAGGATGGAAAGCGTCTGCGCCGGGGACGTCGGCTCTACAACAATCTTCTGGAAGCGCCTGTCAAGCGCCCCGTCCTTTTCCACAATCTTGCGGAATTCATCGAGCGTGGTGGCCCCTATGCACTGAATCTCCCCGCGAGCAAGGGCCGGCTTGAGTATGTTCGCCGCGTCAAGGCTTCCCGATCCGCCTCCCGCCCCGACCATGGTATGAAACTCGTCTATGAACAGAATCACGTCCGGGTTGGCGGCTATCTCGTTCATGATGCCCTTGAGCCTCTTCTCGAAGTCGCCCCTGTAGCGCGTTCCCGCGACGACCGAGGCTATGTCGAGCGAAACCAGCCTTTTCCCGGCGAGGGTAGGCGGCGTGTCCCCCGTGGCGATCCGTATGGCTATTCCTTCCACAATCGCCGACTTGCCCACGCCCGGATCCCCTATCAGCATCGCGTTGTTCTTCTTCCTTCTGCCGAGAATCTGAATCACTCTCATGATTTCGTCCTCGCGTCCCACGACCGGATCCAGCCGGTGCTCCCTTGCCGCCGCAGTGAGGTCATACCCGAACTCGTCCAGCAGGCTCTGCTCCTCTGCCCGCACCCTCTCCGCTCCAGTCCCGGCACCCATTCCGGCACCCATTCCAGCCCCCGCCTC
>DJPQ01000100.1:0-24745 GCA_002439805.1 Bacteroidales bacterium UBA6408 | reverse complement strand
GCATCTGCCCCAGCACCCGTTCCAGCCCCCGCCTCAGCGCCGCTCCCTCCGGTCGCGTCTCCACCCGCGTCCCCGCCGCCCAGCAGCCCGAGCCGCGAGAACTCGTCATGCAGCATGCTGTATGTCAGCCCGTGCTCCCTCAGGTACTCCGCCCCGTAGCTTGCCATGGCCTTGCACAGCGCAAGCAGCAGGTGCTGCGGCCCCACGACCGCCCCGCCGGCCTTAGTCGTCTCGAAAACGGCGATGTTGATGATGTTCGCCGCGCTGCGCGACAAGGTGATGCTGTCGATGTCGGAATAGGGAATGTGCCTGCTTTCCGAAACCTTCTCGTCGATGAAGCCCTTGAGGTCGGACAGGTCTATCCCGAGAAACCTCAGATGCGCGGCCGCGAGATTTTCCTCGTGACGCAGTATCCCCAGAAAGAGGTGGTCCGCTCCAATCATATAGCTCCCCGTCCTCATCGCCTCCTCACGCGCGTAGTTCACGATTGCGTTGAGCGTGTCCGATACAGATATTTTCATATAAGAATGTTCCTTTTCAAAATTGAGTCATCGTAGCCTTTTTACGCCCCGATTTTTGCAAAATTACGCAAATCTCCGTATATTTGCAAGCTATGCCGTGCCTTCGCGTCAGATGTCGGAGAACACGGATTTCGGGACGGACGACACACATATTATATATGTCCGACGAAGGGACGTCAGCCTCGGTTTGAGGGCTCAAAAGGAAAAATGAAGATTTTAAATATGGAAAACAACGAAGAAAAGATTACGACAGGCAGGATTGAGCAGGTGGACATCGACCAGCAGATGAGGAGCGCGTACATAGACTACTCCATGTCGGTGATTGTCTCGCGTGCCCTTCCTGACGTCAGGGACGGTCTCAAGCCTGTCCACAGGAGGGTGCTCTTCGGGATGGAGGGGCTGGGACTTTCCTACTCGGGCCAGACCAAGAAATCCGCCAGAATCGTCGGCGAGGTGCTCGGTAAGTACCATCCGCACGGCGACTCCAGCGTCTATGACGCGATGGCACGTCTCGCGCAGTGGTGGAGCGTCCGCTATCCGCTCGTTTATGGTCAGGGCAACTTCGGTTCAATGGACGGCGACCCTGTGGCGGCCATGCGTTACACCGAGGCCAAGCTCGAAAAGATTTCGGAGGACATTCTCGGCGACCTTGAAAAGGACACTGTCGATATGCAGAACAACTTCGACGACTCCCTTCAGGAGCCTACCGTGCTGCCGACCAAACTGCCTCTGCTCCTGCTGAACGGCTCTTCGGGAATCGCCGTCGGAATGGCGACGAACATGGCTCCGCACAACCTTTCCGAGGTGTGCGACGGCATCTGCGCCTACATTGACAATCCGGACATCACCGTTGATGAGCTGATGCACTTCATCAAGGGCCCGGACTTCCCGACAGGAGGCATCATCATGGGCCGCCAGGGCATAAAGGACGCCTTCGAGACAGGTCAGGGCAGGATTGTAATCCGTTCAAAGACAGAAATCGAGGTGAGCGAGAGCGGCCGCGAGACCATCGTCGTCACCGAGATTCCATATATGGTCAACAAGCGCGAGATGATTGAGAAAATCGCCGAACTTGTCGAGACCAAGAAGATAGACGGGATATCTTACGTGAACGACGAGACCACCCGTCACGGAGTGCGGATCATCATCCGGCTCAAGCAGGGCGCTAATTCGAGCGTCGTGCTGAACAGCCTGTTCAAGTATTCTCCGCTCCAGTCAAGCTTCAGCGTGAACAACGTCGCGCTCGTGAACGGCCGCCCTTACACGCTGAACCTCAAGGACCTTATCCGCAATTTCGTGGAACACCGCCATCAGGTCATCGTGCGCAGGACAAAGTTCGACCTCAAGAAGGCGCAGGCCCGCGCCCACATCCTTGAAGGTCTTCTCAAGGCCCTTGACGTGATAGATCAGATTATCGCTATTATCCGTGCGTCAAAGAGCGTTGACGACGCCAAGTCCCAGCTCATCGAAAGGTTCGAATTCACTGACATACAGGCATCCGCAATCGTCGAGATGCGTCTGCGTCAGCTCACGGGACTCGAAAGGGAGAAGCTTCAGAGCGAATATGACGAACTCATGAAATTCATCAAATACTGCATCGATGTCCTCGGAAGCTACGATATGCAGATGGCAATCGTCAAGGACGAGACCATGCTGATGAAGGAGAAATATGGTGACGCGAGAAGGACCGAGATTACCCTTTCCGCAGAGGAGTTCAATCCTGAGGATTTCTATCCGGACGAGGATGTCGTGGTGACGATTTCGCATCTCGGATACATTAAGAGGACTCCGCTCACCGAGTATCGTACCCAGGCCCGCGGAGGCGTGGGAATGAAGGGCGCGGCCAAGAGGGACGCGGACTTCATCGAGCACATCTATGTCGCCAATATGCACAGCACGCTCCTCCTCTTCACTGAGAGTGCCAAGTGCTTCTGGCTCAAGGTCTATGAGGTTCCGGAAGGCTCACGCTCGTCGAAGGGACGCGCCATCCAGAACGTGCTGAATCTCACGGCCGAAGACAGAATCAAGGCATATCTTAACGTCCGCAACCTCAAAGACGAGGATTATATCAACAATAACTATGTGGTTCTCTGCACGAAGAACGGCATCATCAAGAAGACCACGCTCGAAGCCTATTCACGGCCTCGCGCGAACGGTGTCATCGCCCTCACTATCCGCGAGGGGGACGAACTTCTCGATGTCGCGCTCACAAGCGGCAGCAGCCAGATTTTCATCGCCGGCAAGGAGGGACGCTGCGTGAGGTTCGACGAGTCTGATGTTCGTCCGATGGGAAGAACCGCCGCCGGAGTGAAGGGAATCAATCTCGACAGCGAGAGCAATGAGGTCATCGGGCTGCTCAGCTACGAACCTCAGGCCGAGGATGCCGCCGACCACTCTATCCTGGTTGTCAGCGACCACGGCTACGGCAAGCGCTCCGATTTCGAGGAGTACCGCAAGACCAGCCGCGGCAGCAAGGGCGTGAAGACCCTTAACATCACGGACAAGACAGGCGAACTCATTGCCATAAAGAATGTTACGGACAATGACGACCTGATGATCATCACCCGTTCCGGACTTACCATCCGCATGGCCGTCGCCGACATCCGCATAGCCGGACGTGCAACTCAGGGCGTGCGTCTTATCAACATCAAGGACGGCGATTCGATTGCGGCGGTTTCGGTCGTTGCGAAGAGCGACGACGAGGACGAGGTGACCGAGGCCCCTGCGGAACAGCCTGCCGAGGGTGCTGCGGAGGCTCCGGAAACAGGGGAGACTTCCGGAACCACGGATGCTTCCGAGACTCCGGAAAATTCCGGAACCGAGGCTTGATTATTGAAGACGGAGAAAAAATAACACATCAAAATTTGAATATCATGAAAAAGACTTTAATCGCATTGACAGTTCTGCTTTCGTCAGCAATGATTGCAACTGCACAGCAGAAGTCACCCGAGGCGCTGCGCTCGGCCGTAGAGAAGGCTGAGGCCGCCGCCGAGAATCCTAAGAAGGCCGGAAAGCCGGACACATGGATGAAGATAGGGAAGGCTTATGTGGATGCCTACAACGGTCCTGCCGGACAGCTCTGGACAGGAGCCTCTCAGGCCGAGATTCAGCTTGTGACAGGAAATGCGCAGCCTATCTCCGTGGAGACAGTCGAACTCGGCGGATCTCCTTGCCAGAAGCAGGTGTTCGCCGACAAGGAACTCTATTTCAACCAGCAGGGACAGCTCGTCCTCATCAAAGTGACTAAGCCGGTCTATGAGGATGCCCTCGCTAAGGCGGTGGAGGCTTATGCCAAGGCCGGCGAGCTCGACCCGGCGGGCAAGAAGAGCAAGGCCATCACCGAGGCTCTCAACGACATTTCCGGAAAGTACCTCACAGAGGGAATGAACGAATACACTCTCGGAAACCTCAAGACTTCAAGCCTTGACTTCGAGAATGCGGCGAATGCTGCCATGACCCCGCCAAGCAACCGTCTCGACACCACGGCCGTCTATAACGCCGGTTTCACAGCCTGGGCTTATGCCAATGCTCTTGCTCAGACGGATTCGCTTGCTGCCGTTGCCGAGTACCGGCGTGCCAAGGGTTTCTTCGAGACCTGCCTTGCAAACGGCTACTACTACGAGGGCGGCGAGGTGTTCGCCAAGCTTCACGACATCAACAACAAGCTCGGTGACAAGGAGGCTGCAAGGCAGGTTCTTGAGACCGGCTTCCAGAAATACCCCGACAGTCAGAGCATCCTCATCTCTCTCATCAACTTCTACATCGAGAACAACGAGGATCCGGACAAACTCTTCACCCTAATTGACGCGGCAATTGCCAACGAGCCGAACAACGCATCCCTCTACTATGTGAAGGGCAACATCTACAAGCAGCTCGGCAACCAGCAGGCGGCGAAGGATGCCTACTACAAGTGTGCGGAAATCAACCCTGACTACGAGTTCGGCTACATCGGAGCCGGCATTATGCTCTACGAGAACGCCGTGGCTCTCTCCGAGCAGGCTTCCAACGAGATGGACGACAAGAAATACGAGGAACTCGTCGCTCAGTTCGAGCAGTGCCTCAAGGACGCCATCGAGCCGTTCGAGAAGGCATACGCCGTTTCAAAGGACGAGAGCATAAAGAACAACATCGCCCTCTACCTCAAGAACATCTACTACCGTTTCGTCTCCCAGGGACCTGAATACGAGGCCGCCTACAAGAAGTACGACGAAATCGTAAAAAATAGTCAGCAGTAAACGCGCCAAAGAAGCGGAGCGCTTCGTTACGCGAAAGCCCCTGAACCGGAGCAACCTGATGGTTGCAAGGATTCAGGGGCTTTCGCGTGCGTGGACTTGCCCCCAATGAATAAAGTTAGGCTTAGAACAGAAAGTCCGTATGTGGGGTGCAATAATCCATTGTTTATAATATATGATCTTAATAATCATAAACTTGTTAAACGCATAGATGCAATGGGTGAGGATGTTATATTTTACAATGGTCGGGTTGTATCACCGGATCAATCGTCAATGAAAAACTCTTATTTTCGTAAAATAGCGGGTATCGGTAATGGCTTGGTTTCTGTGGAAGCCGATGGCGAATTTCCACATAGGCATGTTTTGATACGCTTGGACTAGTTACGGCCTCAGACAACCGATAGGGATGACAAGTACGCCGTCTGTCCTTTTGTAGGCATAGTCTCCGACGCCGGTAAGAACCATTTTGAATGACGGATATTTCATCCTTGCCGTGTCGATTATCTCGGACAGCTTGTTAAGTGTGTGCGCTCCCTCCTCTATCAGTTTGTTGCCGCCAAGTTTTATCTCAACGAGTCCGTATGAACCGTTTTCCAGATGGATTACGGCGTCGCATTCCAACCCGTTGCTGTCTCTGTAGTGATAGACTGTCCCGTAGAGAGATTCTGCATACACTCTCAAATCGCGTATGCAAAGGGTCTCTAACAGAAGTCCGAAGGTATTGAGGTCGTTTATCAGGTCATTTGGCCCCAATCCGAGAGCGGCTGCCGCAATTGACGGATCTACATAATATCTTGTGTCTGAAGTCCGTATTGCTGTCTTGCTGCGAAGGTTCGGATTCCATGCCGGCATATCCTCTATGACAAAAATCTTTCGTAGGGCGGACAGATAGGATTTTATGGTTTCATCGCTGATGCCAACAGGTTCGTTTGCCGCGACATCTGCAAGAATTGTCGGGATACTTGCCTGACTTCCCTGATGCCTTGCATAGGAACGCATTATCCTTTTTGCCCTCTCTGCATCTCTTTCGACTCCATCCGCACGGGAGATGTCAGAGTTGCAGATTGCCCGATAATATTCTTTCGCCTGCATCAGCGCGGCTGTTTCTGTTTTCTTCTGCAAAGATTTTGGCCATCCGCCGCGACATACTGCAAATGCCAATGAATTCAAATCCAATTTACTGCTTGCCTGGACATTCGTCCGTTGGTTGAACAGCGATGCCAGACTGACTTCTCCATTTGATTCACCGGATTCCCATAGGCTCATAGGACGCATAGTCAGCCATCCGAATCGTCCTGTGCCCGAATGGTGGATTTCGTCGGAATGTACCGGTACGGCAGAACCGGTAAGCATGAACAGTCCATCGCCTTCCCGATGGTCCACTTCAAATCGAATTGCGTCCCAAAATTGTGGCACTTCTTGCCACTCGTCAATCAATCTCGGATTAGGACCTTCAAGCAAGTATCGGATGTTTGTCTGGGCCATCTGCATATATTGCTCCTTTTTCAAAGGATCATCCATATATAGAATGCTTCTGGCCATTTGCTCGGCTGTTGTCGTCTTTCCGCAAGCCTTTGGTCCTTCAATCAAGACTGCGCCCATTGCATCTAATTTGTCTGCCAAAAGTTGGTCTGCGGCTCTTTTCCTATATTCCATACTCTTAATCTTTGTTACAAAGGTACATAACTTTTATAAAAAGAGAAATAGAATAGGGCTAATTTGGTCATTTGAGACGATTTTGTTTGGTCATTTGAGGCGATTTTGTTTGGTCATTTGAGGCGATTTTGTTTGGTCATTTGAGGTGGTTTTGTGTTTGAAACTGCTCTAGTGAGACGGCGAAGAGTGGTGAAGATGCAAGGCTTGCCGTGCTGTCAAATACCGGAGCAACCTTGAGGTTGCGAGGATTTTGGCAACACGGCGTAACGCAGCAGATTCGCCGCTATTCGCCGTCGAACGCCTTGACGATTTTTGTGACTAAAGGATGCCGCACAATGTCGGCGTTGGTGAAGCGGATGCAGGCGATGCCCTTGATTCCCTCCACGAGTTTCATTCCCCGGAGCAGACCGCTGTCGGACTTGTTGGGAAGATCGACCTGGGAGGCGTCGCCGGTGACGATGAACTTCGCGTCGCGGCCCATTCGCGTGAGGAACATCTTGAGCTGTCCGAGGTTGGTGTTCTGCGCCTCGTCGAGAATCACACAGGCGCGGTCGAGGGTGCGTCCGCGCATATAGGCGAGCGGCGCAATCTGAATTGTCCCGTCGGCTATGAATTCCTGAAGCTTCTTAGGCGGAATCATGTCCCCGAGGGCGTCGTAGAGCGGCTGGAGATACGGGTCGAGCTTGTCCTTGAGGTCTCCCGGCAGAAATCCGAGCCTTTCCCCGGCCTCCACCGCCGGCCGCGTGAGTATAATCCTCTTCACCTCACGGTTCTTCAGCGCCCTCACTGCCAGTGCGATGGCCACATAAGTCTTTCCCGTCCCCGCAGGCCCCACGGCAAAGAGCAGGTCGTTCTCGAAATATGCCTTAACCATCTTCTCCTGCGTGGCATTCCGCGCCTTTATCGGCTTCCCGTCGTTCCCGAACACAATCGGCGCGTCCGAGTGCACCATGAACTCCTCCGCAGCGTTCCCGCCCTCGAAAAGCTCCTCCACATCGTAGGTCGAGAGCGACCTCTTGTGCATCCTCTTCTCAATCAGCCTGCTGAGCTTCTCGTTGAACCCGATGATGTCGTCCTGCATCCCGTCCAAAAGCAGCTCATTTCCCCGTGCCACCACCTTCAACTTAGGAAAATAAGCGCAAAGTGCCTCCAAAAGCCTGTTAGCCGGCCCGTAAATCTCAATGGGGTCAATCGCCTCAAGTGTAATCGTCTTTTTCATATACCGCAAAAATAACTATTTATTTGCAGAAATTCAATCTTTTCCAGGTGGCGAGCATCCTGTCGTGGTCGGCGGGGTTCTGCCAGAGGTCACGGCGGTCGGAGTAGTCGGCGACGGGGATGACGGTATAGTGCGAGTCGAAGCCTCCGGGGCGGGAGCACCAGAGCCAGATAAGTTCGGTGGAGGCGAGGCGGGTGCCGCTGTGGTCGCGGATCAGCGTCAGGCGCACCATCAGTTCCAGCTGCGTGCCGCGGGCGCTCATGTTGGAGAGGGCGTTGCCGAGGGAGTAGAGGACGGGAATACCTGATACTGACGCTGTGTCCTGAACCACGTGCGGGTGCGCTCCGACGATGATGTCGGCCCCGGCTTCGGCGAGAATCCGTGCCGTGCTCTCCTGGGCGGCATTGTGCCTCGTCCGGTACTCCTCGCCCCAGTGCGGAAGGACAATCGTGAAGTCGGATGCTGCGGCAGAGTCGGCAATCGTTCTGCGGAGCCTCTCCGTGTCGCCGAGCCAGTTGACGGAAGTGCCCCTGATTCCGCTGTTTGTCCCGTAGGTCGCGTTCACGATGCCGAGCCGGATGTTGTTTGCCCGTATGAATAGCGGTGCCGAGAGGGAGTCGCAGCCCGTGTGGAAGATGCCGAGGGAGTCGTGGAGACGGTCGTAGAGCCGTAGCGTGCGCCCAAGCCCTGCCGCTCCCTTGTCCGTGATGTGGTTGTTGGCCGTCAGGAAGACATCGATGCCGCAGTCCGCCGCAGTCAGCGCGTACTCTTCGGGGGCGCTGAAGCTGGGGTAGCCGCTGTACGGCTTGCCGGCGAGGGTGAATTCCATGTTCGCTATGCTGACCGTCGCCTCTTCAAGAAGCGGGCGAATCAGCCGCAGGCTCTCCCTCCAGCCCCCCTCGGAAATCTGCGCCGAGTGCATCATCATGTCTCCGAGCACACAGACAGTCGCCGTGTCCGGACGGTCGAGTCTCCGAATCGGCGGCGACGGGGCAGGCTCGCGGACTACGCTGCCGACGAACAGCGACAGGTAACTGAACAGTATGAAGGTCAATGTCTTCTGCATCTCATCTTCGATTCCGGTCGGTTCATTGTGGACATTCTGTCTTTGGGCTCATATTGCCCTCAAAACAGCAAAACCTGACTCAAAAATACATCTCGAAATGACTGGACAAAAAATTTAAATACCCTCTTACTTATGGCTCTTTCTTGTCCGCTTTGTAGCCTGAACTTCCGGAGCGTCCTCGATGAACTCGATGCTGTCGTTGTCCAGCCTGATGCCCAGCCACTTCGTGAACTTCTCCTTTTCTACGGACGTCATCGCCTTGTTCGTCTTGGCCACGACGACTATTCTCCTGCTGACCTTCAGGCTGTCCGCAGTCACCCCGGCGCCGTCGCCGATGTTCAGTTCAGTAATCTCCGGCCAGGAATTGATGGCCTCGCGTGTAACCTGGGCGTATGGAATTTCGTTCTTTTTAATCAGCTCAATCTCCGCCTCAAGCCGCTTGATTTCGTCGTCGCGACGGTTGATTTCGCTGTCCGTCCGGGCGTATATCCCCTGAATCAGCTCCTTCTCGACCTTGCTCTGCCCGTTAGTGTGCTCGTTGATGACCACCTGCTCCTGCTTGAGACCCGCAGCCTTCGCGAGCTCGTAGAGGTTGTTGCGCTCGACGGCCGAAAGTTCCTCTCCGGTGATGAACAGCTCGACCTTCCCCCCGTCCTCGTGGCTGATTTTGTAGTCATATATAATCGAATTGCCGAGGGTCTTGTTCTGCTGCACGAAGCCTATCGCCTTGTCCTCGAAGTTGTTGTTCTTGATGAGGGTGACGGCGGACCAGATGCTCGGGACGATGAAGATGACCATGACCACGGCTATAACCCATTTCGTGCGCTTCTCCGTCTTGCTGTCACTGAATTTCACGGCGTTAAATCCGAGAACCTTGCTGGCGAGATAGGTCGCGAGGGCTATGAATACGCAGTTTATGAAGAAGAGGTAGAGCGCTCCGAAGAAATAGCTCATGTTGCCGTTCGCCAGACCGTAGCCCGCAGTGCACATCGGAGGCATGAGGGCGGTCGCGATGGCCACTCCCGAGAACACCGTCCCCTTTTCCTTGCGGCACTGCTCGAAGATTCCTGCGCAGCCTCCGAAGAGCGCGATGAGGACGTCGTAAATAGTCGGGTTCGTCCTCGCCAGAAGTTCCGTCGGGTTGCTGAGGTTCAGCGGGGTGATGAGAAAGTAGAGGCAGGAGGCCACGAGGGCGATTCCCATCATTGTCAGCAGGTTCTTGCCGGAGTCTCTGAACAGCTTTATGTCATTGATTCCCAGCGAGAGGCCGATGCCGAAGATTGGTCCCATCAGCGGAGAGATGAGCATCGCTCCTATGATTACGGGAATTGAATTGATGTTGAGGCCGATTGAGGCGATGATAATCGAGAACGCGAGAATCCATGCGTTGGGACCCTTGAAATATATGTTCGACCTGATTGACTGTTCTGCCGCCGCCGTGTCCATATGCCCGGACAAATCCACGATATCCTTGAAGAAATGTCCGATTTTACCGAAAAAGTTCATATATATCCTTATGTTTTCGTTTATGTTTCTATACTTTCGTGTGGTATGAATGTATTTTCAAAAAAATTGAAACATATTCAAAACTGACTGCAAATATATGGATTTTTATCCTAAATTTGCAGATTGCTTTGGGCGTGCCGTTCGCTGATGTCTTGAAAAAGAGCCGAAGCCGGTGCGGAACAATGCCTGAGCAATTTCTGAAAAGATAATGAATATGAAGAAAACTGCCATTGTCGCCTTGATTTTCACCGCCGCGATTGTCTGCGGCTGTGACTTTTTCCGCAGCCTTGCCGGCAGACCCACAAGTGCCGAAATAGACGGCAAGCGCACGGCGATTGAACTCGCGGAGCGGGAGAGGGAACAGACCCGCCTCGATTCCATCCGTGTCGCGGAAAAGATTGTGAATGACTCGCTTGCGGCACTTTCGCGCATTGACAGTCTCGGAGTCGCGGTCATCTCTCTTTCTGATCTCGGCGGTGCGGAGCAAATGATTCCTGCGGGCTATGTCATTGTCGTGGGGTCTTTCAAGTCGGCGGGTAATGCGGACAGGATGGCGCAGTCGGTGACCTCTGCGGGATATTCTCCGCTTGTCCTTACTTTCAGAAACGGAATGGCGGCAGTTGCCGTTGAGCCTTGCCATAGGATTTCCGATGCGGTGGCGGCCTACGAAAAAGTTGGAAATGAAAAATTCTGCCCGAAAGATGCTTGGATTCTCAGGAATAATTAGGGGAGCGACGCCGGGGGAAGGGCGGTTTGCCTGCGGAGTGTTCTGTATGACTGCGGCGCTTGTCCTGCTGCTTTCCGGCGGCAGCGCGTCTGCCCAGTACCGCAGCGGAGGGAACTACGAGGAACTCTACGACAGCGAAACTGCGGCAGCGTTCCGTCACCACATCCGTTCCATTGCCTCGGCCGACACTGAAGGCCGCGCGGCGGGTTCTCCGGGAGAAAAGGCCGCTGCTGAGTATGTGGCGAGGCAGCTGGATGCGAAGGGCGTGGAAATTCTCGACCTGCCAGAAGGCAACACTTTCGGCATTGTGACTGAAAGCGGGGATACGCTCACTTCCCGCAATGTCGTGGGCTACATTCAGGGCTCGGACGCGAAGCTGCGCGAGCGCTACATCGTGATAGGGGCAAGGCTCGACAACCTCGGCTCGGACAGCTACACCGTTGACGGGAATCCCGTCGAGCGCATCTATTACGGGGCGAACGGAAATGCATCCGGCCTCGCGATGATGATTGAACTCGCGGGAATGCTGGAGAACAGCTCTTTCTCGCTGAAGCGCTCCGTGATTTTCGTCGCTTTCGGCGCTTCGTCAAAGACCTATGCCGGGGCATGGTATTTTCTCAACAGGGCATTCTCCGACGCCGGAAATATCGACGCGATGATAAATCTGGACTGCGTCGGATGCGGAAACAACGGCTTTTACGCCTACACCTCATCGAACGAGGACATGGACACCCTCCTGCGCAGCCTTGAGGGCGACCTTCTTCCTGTAAAGCCGGAATTGACGTCGGCTGAGGTCTATCCGTCGGACCACAGGGCATTCTATGCCAAGGAGATACCGTCGGTCAGCTTCTCTACGGGAAAGTATCCCGAACATGACACCGAGCGCGATACGGAATCCATAATCGACTATCCGTCAATGGAAAGGATACTCGAATACCTCTACGATTTCTCCATGACTCTCGCAAACACTGGAATACGTCCCCTGTTCAACGACAGCGTGGCTCCGCTGCGGCGCGGACCGGCGTTTGACGACGTGATACCCTATTATGAATGTGACCAGAGGCCGTCGTTCCTCAACAGCACCGACCCGAGGCAGTTCCTTTCCAAGTGGGTGTATCAGTATCTGAAATATCCTTCATCGGCGGTGAAGAACGGCGTTCAGGGCACCGTGATGGTGGATTTCATCATTGACAAGAGCGGAAAGGTCACGGATGTGAAGGTTGCCCGTTCTGTCAGCGAGGAACTCGACGCGGAGGCCGTCAAGGTGATTGAGGCGTCTCCGAAATGGAAGCCGGCCCGCATGGGCGGGAACAAGGTGCGCTGTTCGATGACCCTTCCTGTGGAGTTCCGTCTGGAGAGGAGCGGCAGGGGAGGATTTGGAGTGAATAATATAAGAGTAAAATAAAGGTATATGGCAGATTACAATTTCAGAGAAATTGAAGAAAGGTGGCAGGCCTATTGGGCCGCGAACCACACCTTCGAGGCACAGGCTGACCCGACTAAACCGAAATATTATGTCCTTGACATGTTCCCTTATCCTTCGGGTGCGGGGCTTCATGTCGGCCATCCGCTCGGATACATCGCGAGCGACATATTCAGCCGCTACAAGCGCCTGCGCGGCTTTAACGTGCTTCATCCGATGGGCTATGACGCATTCGGGCTTCCGGCCGAGCAGTATGCAATCCAGACCGGACAGCATCCGGCGAAGACGACCGAGGACAACATTGCCCGTTACCGCCGCCAGCTGGACCGCATCGGCTTCTCCTACGACTGGTCGCGTGAAATCCGCACCTGTGACCCTGCCTATTACAAATGGACGCAGTGGGCGTTCCTCAAGATGTTCGGAAGCTGGTACGACAACGACCTTCAGAAAGCCCGCCCGATTGAGGATCTTGAGGCCGCCTTTGCCGCAGGCGGCAGCGAGTCCGTCAATGCAGCCTGCTCGGAGCATGAGCCGTTCACGGCGGAGCAGTGGAATGCCTTTGACTGGAAGCGGAAGGCCGCGGCTCTGATGAACTGGCGTATCGCCTATCAGGGAGAGACTTCCGTGAACTGGTGTCCGAAGCTCGGGACGGTCCTTGCCAACGACGAGGTCAAGGAGGGGTATTCGGTGCGCGGAGGTCATCCTGTGGTGCAGAAGAAGATGACCCAGTGGCAGCTGAGGGTTTCCGCGTATGCGGGCAGGCTTCTCGACGACCTTGAGGCTCTGGACTGGACCGATTCTCTGAAGGATATGCAGCGCAACTGGATTGGAAGGAGCCAGGGCTGCGAGATGGTCTTCAAGACATATAACGGCGAAACGGAGTATGACGTGGCCATATTCACCACCCGTGCCGACACCGTGTTCGGAGTGACCTTCCTCGTGCTTGCGCCGGAGAGCGACTGGGTTGATAAACTCACGACGGCTGACCGACGTGCCGAGGTCGATGCCTACCTCGCGCAGGCCCGCAAGAAGACCGAAAGGGAGCGCATCTCCCAGACCAAGACAGTCGCAGGCGTGTTTTCAGGCTCCTATGCGGTGAATCCGCTTACGGGGGAGAGGGTTCCGGTGTGGATTTCCGAGTATGTGCTCGCGGGCTACGGCACCGGCGCAATCATGGCTGTGCCTGCCCATGACAGCAGGGACTATGCGTTCGCCAAGGCATTCAATCTGCCGATTGTTCCGCTCATCGAGGGCTGTGACGTCAGTGAGAGCAGCTTCGACGCGAAGGAGGGAATCATGTGCAACTCCGGTTTCCTGAACGGAATGACCGTCAAGGAGGCCATTCCGGCGGCGATTGACTATGTGGAGAGCCACGGTCTGGGACACAGGAAGATAAACTACCGTCTGCGGGACGCTATTTTCTCCCGTCAGCGCTATTGGGGCGAGCCGTTCCCGATCTGCTACAAGGACGGCGTTGCAACCCCGCTTCCGGAGAGCGCCCTTCCGCTTCAGCTCCCTGAAATAGACAAGTATCTTCCGACCGATACAGGGGAACCTCCTCTTGCGCGAGCAAAGAACTGGAACTATGAGGGCTATCCTCTCGAAACCAGCACGATGCCGGGATTCGCGGGCAGCAGCGCATACTATCTGCGCTATATGGACCCGCACGACGGCGAGGCTCTCGTAAGCCGCGACGCGGACGAGTACTGGCGCAACGTCGATCTCTACATCGGCGGAACCGAGCACGCCACAGGCCATCTCATTTATTCCCGTTTCTGGAACAAGTTCCTATACGACTTCGGCTATGTGTGCGAGAAGGAGCCGTTCCGCAAGCTCATCAATCAGGGCATGATTCAGGGGCGCTCCAACTTCGTCTATAGAATCATAGGCACCAACACCTTCGTCTCCTACGGGCTTAAGGACAAATACGAGACGACGGAAATCCATGTCGATGTGAACATCGTGAATAACGACCGTCTGGACACGGAGGCGTTCAGGCGCTGGATGCCGGATTTCGCGAACGCGGAGTTCATACTCGAAAACGGCGAGTATGTCTGCGGATGGGCAATCGAGAAGATGAGCAAGTCCATGTTCAATGTCGTGAACCCGGACACGGTCTGCGACACCTACGGAGCCGACACCCTGCGTCTCTACGAGATGTTCCTCGGACCGCTGGAGCAGAGCAAGCCGTGGGACACAAAGGGAATCGACGGCGTGCATCGCTTTCTCAGAAAAGTCTGGAGGCTCTTCTACGACCGCGACGGGCTCATCCTCACGGACGAAAAGGCCACTCCTGCGGAACTCAAGACCCTTCACAAGCTTATCGGAAAGGTCACCTCGGATATCGAGACCTTCTCCTATAATACGGCCATCTCGGCATTTATGATTGCCGTGAACGAACTTACCGAACTCTGCTGCAGCAAGCGTGAGGTGCTCGAACCGCTCGTCGTGCTGCTCAGTCCGTTCGCTCCTCACATCGCTGAGGAACTCTGGAGAGCTTCCGGGCACATAGACACCATCACTTGGGCGCAGTGGCCGGAGTATGACGAGTCTCTGACCGTTGATCACAACTGCACCTACGCGGTTTCCTTCAACGGCAAGACGCGCTTCACCCTCGACCTGCCGAAGGCTATGACTAAGGACGAGGTTGAGGCCGAGGTCCGGACCAATGCCTTGACGGCGAAATATGTCGGAGACGGGAATATTCTCAAGATGATTGTCGTCCCGGGCAAGATTGTGAATGTCGTGGTAAAGTAAATATTCCTTTAGGATGGAAAGAAAGAAGGTTTGGGGCGTTCTGTGGGACTATCTCGTGCTGAGCTTCGGCACGCTGATTTACTGTATGGCATGGACTTCGGTGCTGTTGCCTAACCATATCGCCAGCGGCGGGCTTACGGGCGCGTGCGCCATTTTCCAGTATGCTACCGGAGTGCCGATATCGTATTCGTTCTTCGTCATGAACACGATACTCATCATCATCGGCTCCATGATTATGGGCAAGGGCTTCGGCTTCAGGACGATATATGCCTATCTCCTCTCGTCGCTGTTCCTCTATGTCCTTCCGACCTTCGACCAATGGCTCACGGTGGCGCTTGACGAAAAGCTTTTCGCCGCGCTTCTCGGCGGGTTCATCGAGGCGTTCGGAATCAGCTTCGTCCTCAACAAGGGCGGCAGCACGGGGGGCACGGACATCATCGCCGTGTGCATCAACAAGTTCTGGCCGATTTCTCTCGGCAAGGTGTATCTGTGCGCGGACCTGCTCATCATCTTCACGGTGGCTTTCCTTCCGGACATGGGCATAACTGACGTGCTCTACGGCTATGTGGCCATGGTGGCATTCTCCTTCGGCGTCGATTATTTCACGCTCGGGCCGAAATCCACGGTGCAGGTTCTCATATTCTCCAAGAAATATAAGGAAATCGCAGACCGGCTCATCACCATGGACAGGGGAGTGACGGCGCTCAATTCCGTAGGCTGGTACTCGGGGGAGGAGAGCAAGGTCCTTCTGGTGATTGTGCGCAAGAGCAACTATCAGGCGGTCGTGAACCTTGTCAAGGAATTGGACGACAAGGCTTTCGTGTCCGTGTCGAACGCCGCGAGCGTATTCGGCGAGGGCTTCGAGGAAATCAAGTCCGGCGTGTCGGGGCGCAGGAAGACCGGATGCGCCGGCGCGGCTCATTGGTTACGCCTGAGGAAGAAATGTGACGGACAAGGAAATGAAAGATAATGCATAAAGACGTTGGTATCAGAATAATATGACAACAAGTACAGTTCTAGAGAGCAATGCATGGACGACGCTGAAGGAATATGGAATCATGTCCCTCGGACTCTTGGTCTATGCAATCGGCTGGACGATGTTCCTTCTTCCGAGCAACCTCGTAGGCGGCGGTGTCTCGGGTATATCCGCAATCATCCAGTACGCGACGGGCGGGCACATCCCGATGGGATGGAGCTATTTCGTCATAAATGTCGTTCTCCTCATCTTCGGAATCGCCATTCTCGGCAAGGGATTCGGGTGGAAGACCGTGTATGCCATCGCATACACCTCTCTGCTCCTCAATGTCTTGCCGCAGCTCTTTCCGGCTAAGTTCCTTGCTGAGCTCTCTGAAGCCATCGGACCTCTTATCTGTACAGTGCTCGGCGGCGTTTTCTCCGGAATCGGAATCGGCTCCAGCATATCACAGGGCGGCTCCAGCGGAGGTACGGACATCATCGCGCTGATTGTCTGCAAATATCGCAACACCTCTCCGGGCAAGCTTATTCTCGCGATGGACATCGTGATCATCGCCGCGTCTCTCTTCTGTCCGTCGTACAAGCCGGACGGGACGGAGGTCGAGCTTGTCCACAAGATTGCAAACGCGGCTTATGGCCTGATACTCATCACCGTGAACAGCTACACCATAGACCTCTTCCTTTCGGGAATGAAGCAGTCGGTGCAGGTGTTTATCTTCTCGAAGAAATACGCTGAGATCGCGGATGCGATCGCCTACGAACTCCGGAGGGGAGTCACGCTTTTCCACTCTATGGGATGGTACAGCAAGCAGGAGAGCAACGTGCTGATGGTCGTGGCGAGGAAGGCTGACCTGAGCATGCTAATGAGGTATGTGAAGGCGATTGACCCGGACGCTTTCCTGTCAGTCTCCACGGTCATGGGGGTTTTCGGACTTGGATTCGACCAGCTCAAGGGCAAAAGTCTGGGCGGGAGGAAAGCAGAGAATGCGGGGACGGAGGAGACCGACGCTTCCGCAGCAGGAAAGGCTGACCCTCGCACGATAACAAAATAATCGGAAAATAAAAACTCAATTACTTGCAATTTTGCAACAGTTTCCATCTTTTTTCCGGAGGCTGTTGCATTTATCTTTGTATCCGTAACCGGCGGGAGTGTCCTGACCGGAAAAAACTGCAACTAATTGAGCAATATGATTTCTTTGTCCATTTCCGTCATTGCACTGTCCGTTGTGGCAGTCTCGTTCCTGGCCGTGCTGTTCCGTCCGGGATTCATTATCCGCAGCATCGGACTCAATACATTCATCAGAAAGTCTCCTCTTCTCGCCTCCACCCTCGGCATGGGGCTGCTGCTGGCCGCTCTGGACCTGATTCTCGGGCTTCCGGAGCGTATGGCCGCAGACATGGCCCTTGCCGTGCTGCCGCTTGTCGTCCTTCCATCCGGCGCTTCGGAGCGTGACCGGATGCGGTTCTGTCTGTTTGTTCTGGCCCTCGGACTGGTTTCGCTGCTTTGCAGCGTCGCTTATGCCCTCGGCTGGATGTCCGGCACACCGCCGTACCTGCATCCGCTTTCGGTATGCCTTGCGTCCGTGCTCGCCTTTGCCGTTTTTCTCGGCTGCAATATTAGTCACATCAGGTCTTCTGCGGAGGACTTCGCGCCGCTGTCCGTGTCCGGATTCATCTCGGACATCCTCTATCTCTGCACGACCTCCCTGCTGCTGATGTTCTCGGCCATGTCCTGCTGGATGTCCGTCATGACCGGCGGAGAGTATCCGGGACTGACGGAGGCTATTGATACGGGCTGCTTCGTGTGCGTGAGCGCCGTGCTCGTCTGCGGCCTTTTCCGCCGTGCCGGAAGCCGTCATTTTCTCTTCCTCGAAAGGTTCGAGCTCCGGCTTTCCAAGGAAATGGAGGCCTGTATGAGCGACCGGGGCATCAGGGCTGACAGAAAGGACAATCTCTACCGAAACGTGTTCAGCCGCATCGAGGAATACTTCCGGTCGGAAAGTCCCTATCTCGACATGGAACTGAACATAGGGGAGGTGTCGGAGCGTGTGTTCACGAACAAGGTCTATGTCTCGCGGGCCATCAGCGAGTGTTCGGGAAGCAACTTCTGCCAGTATGTTAACGGCTACAGAATCCGTTATGCCATGGACTGCTTCCGACGAAACCCTTCCCTCAAGGTCTCGGAACTGTCGGCCATGTCCGGTTTCCGTACCGTGGCTTCCTACAATATGGCGTTCCGGAAGATAGCGGGAGAACTTCCCTCGGAATGGATGCGGCGTACGGGAGGCGTCATCAGACGGAACGCGGCAAAGCTCGGCGCGGTCGCTCCCGTCATGCAGGCGGTCTGAAGAGTTCTTGCAGTTTTCGACAATTAGGCGTATCTTTGCAGCCCGTCCGGGGGCTGCCGTTCCCGGAACGTCACCACTAAAAACAGTTTCATCCTATGGCGGACGAAAAGATAATCTTCTCGATGAACGGCGTGGGCAAGGTGCTCCCGCAAAACAACAGGGTAATACTCAAGGATATATACCTTTCATTTTTCTATGGCGCAAAGATCGGCATCATAGGTCTGAACGGTTCCGGAAAATCGACCCTCATGAAGATTATCGCCGGCATCGAGAAACAGTATCAGGGCGAGGTCGTTTGGGCTCCGGGCTATTCCGTGGGATATCTTGAGCAGGAACCTCGGATGGACCCGGATAAGACTGTGCTGGAAGTCGTGCAGGAGGGCGTGCAGGAAGTCATGGATGTCCTGAAGGAGTATGAGGAGGTGAACCTAAAGTTCTGCGAGCCGATGTCGGATGACGAGATGACAGCCCTCATAGAGCGGCAGGGAGAACTGACGGAGAAAATAGACCATCTTGGAGGCTGGGAGATTGACGCGAAGCTCGAAAGGGCAATGGATGCGCTCCAGTGCCCGCCTTCTGACGCGCTCGTGGCGAATCTTTCAGGGGGCGAGAGGCGTAGGGTCGCGCTTTGCCGTCTTCTTCTTCAGCAGCCTGACGTGCTGCTTCTCGATGAGCCTACCAACCATCTCGACACGGAGTCAATCCAGTGGCTGGAAGAGCACCTCCGTCAGTACAAGGGGACGGTCATAGCCGTGACCCATGACCGCTATTTCCTGGACAATGTGGCCGGTTGGATTCTTGAACTCGACAGGGGGGAGGGAATACCGTGGAAGGGCAACTATTCCTCTTGGCTTGACCAGAAGAGCCGTCGTCTCGCGATGGAGGAAAAGCAGGAAAGCAAGCGGCGCAAGACCCTCGAACGCGAGCTCGAATGGGTCAGGATGGCCCCCAAGGCGCGTCACGCGAAGTCCAAGGCCCGTCTCGGCGCCTACGAGAAGCTCTCGTCGGAGGACGGACGCGAGAAAGAGGCAAATCTCGAAATCTATATACCGAACGGACCGCGTCTGGGAAACAAGGTCATCGAGTTTCATGATGTCTCCAAGGCTTATGACGGAAAGCTTCTTTTTGAGCACCTTTCGTTCGTGCTCCCGCCGGCCGGAATCGTCGGTGTCATCGGTCCTAACGGGGCTGGAAAGACAACTCTCTTCCGTCTTGTCATGGGGCTGGAAAAGCCTGATTCGGGCGCGATTGTCATCGGTGACACCGTGAAACTGGCGTATGTTGATCAGCAGCACAAGAGCATAGATCCTGACAAGACTGTCTATGAGACCATTGCGGAGAATTCGGATTTCGTGAAACTCGGCAAGAGAGAGGTTCCGGCGAGGGCGTATGTATCACGCTTCAATTTCACCGGAGCAGATCAGGAGAAGCTCTGCGGAGTGCTCTCCGGCGGCGAGCGCAACCGTCTTCACCTTGCTCTCACCCTCAAGGACGAGGGCAACGTGCTCCTCCTTGACGAGCCGACCAACGACGTCGATGTGAACACTATCCGGGCGCTTGAAGAGGGTCTTGAGAATTTTGCCGGCTGTGCCGTGGTGATTTCCCACGACCGCTGGTTTCTTGACAGAATCGCCACCCACATACTCGCCTTCGAGGGCGATTCGCAGGTCTATTTCTTCGAGGGCAGCTATTCCGAATATGAGGAGAACAAGAGGCGCCGTCTCGGCAGCGACGAACCTAAACGCTTCAAGTACAAAAAACTGATGGAATAACGGGGCGGGGCGCCTAAAAGACGGCCTGCTTCGTTGCAAAAGCCCTCAAAATCCTCACAACCGTCAAGGTTGCTCCGGTTTTGAGGGCTTTGTGCGCCTTGCATCCCATCCTTTTATGCATCCCCTTTGCCTCAGTTGTTTTGCTTGGGATAGTTAATTGCTCATTAGATAAGACTTCATAAAATCATTTAAATCGCCGTCAAGGACTGCTTGGGTGTCGGAGGTCTCGTGGCCTGTGCGCAGATCCTTGACCATCTTGTAGGGGTGGAGGACGTAGCTCCGTATCTGGGAGCCCCACTCGATTTTTCTTTTCGTGCCCTCAAGTTCGGCCTGCTTTTCCTGACGCTTCTTCAGTTCGAGGTCATAGAGGCGTGACTTGAGGATGCGCAGGGCATTCTGCCGGTTGTCAAGCTGGGAGCGTGTCTCTGTGTTTTCCACAGTTATTCCGGTAGGAATGTGTCGTACGCGCACTCCCGTCTCCACTTTGTTGACGTTCTGACCGCCCGCCCCGCTTGAACGGAACGTGTCCCATTCAAGGTCTCCCGGATTGATTTCAATCTCGATCGAGTCATCAACGAGCGGATAGACAAAGACCGACGAGAATGTCGTCTGACGCTTGCCCTGCGCGTTGAACGGCGATATCCGGACGAGCCTGTGAACTCCGCTCTCGGCCTTGAGGTAGCCGAAGGCATAGTCTCCCTCGACCTGAATCGTGGCGGACTTGATTCCGGCGTCCTCTCCTTCGAGCAGGTCGGTGACCGTCGTCTTGTAGCCGTTGCGCTCCGCCCAGCGAAGATACATTCTCATCAGCATCGCGCTCCAGTCGTTCGACTCGGTTCCTCCCGCGCCGGAATTTATCGTGAGCACCGCTCCGAGCGAGTCCCCCTCCTCTCCGAGCATATTCCTGAGCTCCAGTTCCTCGACGTTATTGACCGCATCCGCGTATGCCTTCGCGAGTTCCTTCTCCTCCTCGGTTTCCGCGGCCTCGTCATCGGACGATTTCGCCCCGGCGGCTTCCTTCGCGAACTCATACAGGACTTCAAGGTCATCTACGGCGGAAGATGCCCTGTCGTAGCCATCGACCCAGAACTTCAGCCCGGCCGTCTCCTTCAGGAACGCCTCGGCAGCCTTGGGGTCGTTCCAGAAATCCGGCTCAGCCGCCTTTTTCTGACGTTCCGACACCATGCCGCGCTTTTCCTCGACATTGACGCATTTCCCCAGCACTTCGACCCTTTCACGAAGTTCACGTATCTGTTCGTTCGAAATCATATTTTCTGAAGATTATCTTTTTTTACAACATCTTGCGTTTCTTGAAGATGAGGAACACCACCACGAAGGAGATTACCATCAGCGATATGATGATGACCCAGTTCCACTGTGTGTCTCCGGGAATCATCGGAAGGGCGACGTTCATTCCGTAAAACGAGGCTATGAGAGTCGGCGGCATCAGAAGGAGCGACACGAGCGTGAAGACCTTCATTATCTTGTTCTGGTCGAGGTTGATGATACCGATGACGGTGTTCTGGAGGTACTCAAGACGGTCGAAGCTGAAGTTCGTGTGGTTCACGAGGGACGAGATGTCCTTGAGCATGATGTTCAGCTTGCTCTGAATGCTCTTCGGGCATTTCTGTGACTTTAGTATGCTGGAAATCACCCGCTGCTTATCGACGATGTTCTCGCGGAGGAGTATCGTGTTTTCCTGCAGACGGTTGATGTCGAGGAGGAATTCCTCGTTTATGTCCTCGCCGAGGCTGACCTTCTTGTTGTACTGCGAGATTTCCTTTGAAAGAATCTCGATCATGTCGGCGTCCGAGTCGATGCGCTGCTCCAGAATGCTGTTGAACACAGTGAACCCGTTAGGATACATCTTGGGGAACACGTTGAGCCGCCGCTGGAGTTCCGTGAAACTGCGGAGCTGAACCTCGCGGAGCGTCGTGAGTACATTGCCCTTCAATATAAACGAGACAGTCTCCATCGAATATTCCTCCGGGCCCGGGATTACGAAGTTCGTGTTCGCGAATATAGCGTCTTCCGTCTCCGAGAAACGTGATGATGACTCAATCTCCTCGGCGGTTGCACGGCTCTGAATCATTGTCCCGAGAAACGCCTCCACTGCCCGCTTTTCCTCACCGGTGGGCGTGAGAAGGTCAATCCAGACCACATCCGATATGTTTATCGCGGAGAAGTCGGCCTCCGTCTGGGAGACCTGCATCTGTCCGTTCACCCTGTAGAAGATTTCTACCATATCCTGCCTCGTTTTGTTCCGGCTCTCTTGTCGGATGGGTTTCACTTCTGGAATATGCCGCTTCGCGACGCAAGGAAAAACGGCGCGCAAATATAAGACTTTTTTCCGTAATTCGCCTCTTTTGTGAGAAATAATCAATAATCCTAAGTCGAAAACTAGACAAGGCCAGATGAAGGTATGGTTTGATATACTTTTGTTTGTGATGTTGAGAAAAACTGCATATTTGCATGAAAAGTATATTAAACCATACCATCGGCCGGCGGCAATCCGATACTGGAACGCATAGGGCCGATTCCATCCGATAATGTGACAGTCATGCGTTCTGAACCGATAAAAACATACGGCAGCAAGAGCGACTACTATCTTGCCGCACTGTCCGTCGCGATTAAATGACATTATAAAGGGATGCCCGAACCTTAAACAGAAGGCAAAAACAAATAATCCTAAAAAATCATATATGCATTCAAACTAACAGCAAAGCAAAGCTCCGCTAACGGTAAAATTCCCAAAGGGGTGTTTTTCCAGGTCGTTTCAACCAGTATGTCTTCACCTAATTCTAAGGAAATTTCCGAGGCATTAAAAAATCAGCTTGGAATTGACCTCAAAGGGATGTCTGTTTATCCCAGTCAATTTACTGTAGAACGGTTGAAGTAAGTCTAGGCGGGCGATGTGGCTTTGTCCGTGTCGTCTGCCTAATTTTTGCCATTTATAATTTCCATCATGTTATGAATGCATTTATATTGACCGCGCCCAGACAAATGGGGCAGATCCCGAAGGGATGGATCCTTCAAGTTGTGTCATCGAGAATAGGCTCTCTTAATCCTGATGACGTGAAAAAGGCAATATTGGCAGCCGGCTTCGATAAACATTCATCGTCATATTGCAGTCCCGGAAATTGGATTGTGAAGGTGTTGTGACTTACCTGTTACTCCTTAAGTCCGGAGTCGATGATGATGGTGACGGGGCCGTCGTTGATGAGGGAGACCTGCATGTCGGCGCCGAAGACTCCGCGGCCGACTTCCTTGCCGAGCGCGGCTGATAAGGTTTCGCAGTATTTTTCGTAGAGGGATACCGCGAGGTCGTGTCCGGCGGCGCGGATATAGGACGGGCGGTTTCCCTTTCTTGTCGATGCCGTGAGGGTGAACTGCGAGACCGCGAGGATGTCGCCGCCGATGTCCATCACGCTCCGGTTCATGACGCCTTCCTCGTCGTCGAAAATCCGGAGCCCGACGGTCTTTCCGGCAAGCCATCTCATGTCTTCTTCCGTGTCTCCGTTTTCCACGCCCACAAGCACCAGCAGCCCCTTGCCGATGGCCGATACTTCCTCTCCGTCAATGCTGACCGAGGCTTTTTTCACTCTTTGAATCACTAAACGCATATTCAAAAATACTTTTTGTCGCTGAACCATTTGCCCGAAGGTAACAAAAATTCTTTGTAAGCCCCGGACAAATGGATTCTCGTTTTGCAAAGATACGGGCAAAATTTTTCTGGGAAGAATGTTTCGGAAAATATTTTTTATGGATTTCAGGTGTGCGCAACTGTTTGACAATCCGATAATTTTGTCTATATTTGCAGACTTTTTGTCGGGAAGAGGCGCGGCCTTGGCTGCAAGTCTTTGAGACATAAGTTATTGTAATAATGTTAAACCCCTAATTAGTTCAAGAAAACAATTATGGAAGAAATTAAGGTTGCTGAGCAGGAGTCACCGGCAGTTGAGGCCGCTGAGGCTCGTGTGGAGGCAGAAGAAACCAAGAAGCAGCCCGCAGTTAGCAATGCTTCAGTGAAGCCTGAGGACTTCGACTGGGACGCATTCGAGAATGAGGGCGTGTACGGCGACCGCAAGGAGGACGCCGCAGAGTACGAGAAAACCCTTTCAAAGGTCGTTGAGGGCGAGGTCGTAGAAGGCGTCGTGACCGCGATCGGAAAGAGGGAGGTCGTTGTCAACATCGGCTACAAGAGCGAGGGGGTCATCATGGCTCCCGAGTTCCGCTACAATCCTGACCTCAAGGTCGGCGACAAGGTGGAGGTCTATGTCGAGAACACCGAGGACAAGAAGGGACAGCTCGTCCTTTCACACAAGAAGGCACGTCAGCTGCGCTCTTGGGATATGGTCAACGAGGCATTCAACAACAACGAGGTTGTCAAGGGTTATGTCAAGACCCGCACGAAGGGCGGCATGATTGTGGACGTATTCGGAATAGAGGCATTCCTTCCGGGTTCACAGATCGACGTCAAGCCTATCCGTGACTACGACCAGTTCGTTGACACGACTATGGACTTCAAGATTGTCAAGATCAA
>DJPQ01000056.1:1630-12731 GCA_002439805.1 Bacteroidales bacterium UBA6408 | reverse complement strand
TCGGCCCATTCCATCTGGCTCATTCTGTGCGGGACCGGCGCCGGCTGCCCGGCCTTTCCCTCTCCCGCAGGCTTCTTCACTCCCGCATAATGGTAGGACTCCGTGCCATAGACATAATCTTTCGGCCCGTCATAGTCGGAAGTTCGCGAAAGATAGTCCTTGACAAAGCGGCCGTAGGGCTCTTCAAATGGCTGTATCCCCTCATTGAAATGCAGGTTCAGCGCGGTCTTGACACCGAGTCCGTGGAGTTCGGCCAGACAGTTCTCCGGCGACGGGAAAAGCTGCTTCTGCCATGTGTAGCCGGTCCATCCGATTGACTCCCCGAAGTCATCTGTCGGACCGCCGATTTTCAGCGAAAACACCTCGTGCCAGTCCATGTCGATTATCATCACATCAATCGGAATCCCATAGGAGCGTATTTCCCGGCAAAGGTCAACCAGCTCATAGTCCGAATACTGCCAATAGCGGCTCCACCAGTAGCCGAAAGCCCATTTCGGCGGCAGGGGAACCTTGCCGGAAATCTTCGTGAAGTCCGAGACAGCAGCCTTGTAGTCATGGCCGTAGGCAAAGAGATACCAGTCAATGCGCTCTCCGTCTCCGCGATTTTCCACCCAGCTCTTCCAGTCCTCATCGACAGGTTTAAGCAGGTGCCGTTCCGACTCGTCAATCACCGCCCATCCGTCGCGGGAGACCACGCCCTTGTCGAACTGGTCTATGGTCTTTTCCCCGTCGCAGCTGTCAAGCGTGCGGCAGGTTCCGAGCAGGTTGCCGCCCTCGTCCATCCCCGGGTGCCAAGTGGCTCTGTGCGAACCGCCGCCTGCCTCGGGCATATTGAACGTCACCGAAAGATTCGAGGAGTCAAACTTTCCCTTTCCGGAATAGACAAGCCTCAGGCTGTCCGTCTCTATGACCGTCCTGTTACGCGACTTTCTGACCTTGAGCTTCGGCACGTCAAGTCTGCGGTTAACGACGCCGAGCGTGGCCTTGTCCTCGAAACGGCCGTCCTCCGACCATTCCAGACGCAGCAGGCGAGGGGTGAGAACCGTGAAACGCGCATTGCCGGAGACCACCACGGCTTCCGGAGCGGCGACCGGATTGTCTTCGGGCAGTCCAGTCGTTTGGGCATTGGCGGCCAAAGGCAGCAGAAATAAGACGGCCGCTGCTGCAAGAATGAGTCGGATAATGTTGTTTTTCATATCTATTTCATCAGCGTCGAGTTGATGTAGTTCTGATCCTGTTTGCAGTTTGAGAACTTGCACTGCTCAAGGAACGACTGCATGGCGTTCTTTGCCGTGTTCTGGTCCGGACGGGCGCGGCGGATGGCCGGGTAGCTGCTGCGGTTCGCCTCGGAGAAGCTCACCACGCTGTCCCAACTTGAGGACGGTGTGAAATTCACGAAAGAGCCCCCGGTCTTCATCTTCTTGTATGGCCAGTAGGTGTAGCCCAGATTGTTGGCAATGAAATACTTGCTCATCGCAAGCTGCTGCTCCATAGTCAGGTGTCCCGTCTCGCCGACGAACATCGGGAGTCCGGTTCTGTCGCGGAATTCGACAAGGTACTTCACGCTCTTTTCAGGCGCGTCCTTGAAGTAGCAGTGGCAGGTGTACATCAGGTTCGAGTCGAACTTCCAGTCCGTGAACATCGTGAAGTCGGTGTTGCCCCTCGCCCCGCCGAGGATAATGATATGGTTCTTGTCAACGGCACGGATTGCGGCCGTGAGCCTCTTGTAGAGAGGTTCGAGCTTCGGATAGTAGAGGACGTCCCATGAGTCGGTCGCCGGGCGGTGCTCGATTGGCTCGTTCAGCAGTTCATAGCCGAGCACGAGCGGATTGTCCTTGTAGCGCTCCGCGATGCTCACCCAGATTTTCTCCAGTTCGTCCTGGCACTCCGGATCCTCGAACAGCCACGGGTAGCCGAAACTGTCATCGACGTTTCCGCCGCCCTGTCCGCCCGGCGCGCAGTGCATGTCGAGGATGAGGTAGAGCCCGAATTCGTTGCACCAGCCCAGCACGTCGTCGATTCTCTTGAATCCGTCCTGCTCCGAGGTGAGTCCCATGTAGTCCTCGTCGGTGAAGAGGCGGTAGTGCAGCGGAAGACGGATGGTGTTCGCGCCGGTGCTCTTGATGAAGCGGATGTCCTCGCGGGTTATGTAGTTGTCCTTGTACTTTTTCCAGAACGACGCCGTGTATTCCTCACCGACAAGTTCCTTGAACATACGGTCAATCATCGAGGCGGAGTTAGTCTTGGTGAATCCGAACATATATCCCTCCGGGTTCAGCCAGTTCCCGAGGTTCGTCCCCTTGATGAAGAACTTCGACCCGTCAGGCTTCACGATGTCCTTGCCCTTGACTTTGAGAAAACCGTTCTGCGCGTACGCCGTGTTTGAGGATATTCCCGCAATCACCGCGATTGTGGCGAAAAATGCCAAAACTGTCTTTTTCATTTTGCTCTGCGAATATATTTTGTTCAACACTACTTTGACTGCTTGAAGCCTGCGGCGCCCATTACCTGCCTGTTGACGCGGCATTCGGACAGCCCGCACGCCTGCGGGAAGGCTGCCACCGCCCCTGCGGCCGCCTTGACGTCAAAATTACCCGATTCATGCAGGTCGTCGAAGGTCACGCGCCTCGAATCCGCGAACCTCGTCACGATTTTCCAGTTATCCACCGGGCCGAAGGACAGCAGGGCGCCGGAGGATTCGTAGCCCTTGTACGGCGTGAACGCATAGCCGACATTCTCGGCTTCCATTGAGGCGCGTCCGCTGTCCGACACGGGGCCTACCGCAGTCAGGAGCATAGGAAGACCGGTGGAATATTCGCGGAAACGGACGAAGGAGTCGAGAGCCGAGGCAAAGTCACCGGAACCGTCATAGTGGGCGGCATAGAGGATGTTGTCGTCGAACTCATAGTCGCTGAAACAGCTGAAGTCCCGTCCGCCCCGGATGCCGTCGAGGATTATGACATGATTCTTGTCGGCTGCGCGGATGACCTTGGCGGTCTTGCGGCAGAGCGGCTCGACTTTGGACAGGAGGTCGTCGAACTTCGCGTCTTCATAAAGAGGGGCGTCCATAATCTCATACCCAAGGAGGAACTTTTCTCCCTTGTACCTCTTTGCGACCTCGCCCCAGATTTTCGTGAACTCTGTCTGCTGCGCCTTGCCGGAGAGCAGCCACGGGTAGCCGCAGCCGTTGTCGCTCCAGTCGCCCGTCTGACCGCCCGGAGCGGACTGCATGGCGAGAATGACATAGAGCTTCGCCTCGCGGCACCATTCCATGAGATTGTCGAGCCTCGTGAACCCGTCCTGCTCTGAGGCCAGTCCCATAAAGTCCTCGTCTTCGGAGAAAAGACGCCAGTCAAACGGCACACGGACAGTGTTCGCCCCGATTTTCGCGATGAAGAGGATGTCCTCCTTCGTCACGAAGCCGTCCTTGTAGGCCTTCCAGAAGGCGGACGCGCGCCTCGGGCCTGTCACCTGACAAAGCATGAGGCTTATGTCCCGTTCGGCGCGGGTCTTGTTGAGGCCGAGCAGCTCACCGTCCGGGCTGAGCCAGCCGGCGAGGTTCACGCCCTTCATTTCAAAGGTCTTCTTGTCCGGTTTCATGAGGGAACGTCCCTGCACATAGATGTATGCCGACTTAGTCGTCTTCTCCGGCCTGTCCGGCACCCTCTGTTCCTGCGGGGTCTTGTCGCAGGAGACGGCGCCTGAGGCGAAGAGGATTGCCAAGGCCGCGATTCCCAAAATGCGTTTACTGTCCATAGTCTGTCTGTTTTCAAAAATAATTCTGTCGTCCCGCACGGCGATTCGTCCACGGGACGGCAGAATAGTAGTTCAAATTATTTGCTCCAAGTGCAGCCTGTCACCGTAGGCTTGGCATTGCTGCCGGTGTTGCAGATGTAGTTACCGAAATTGTCGGCCGAAAGTTCGAGAGCCGTCCCGTCGATGTTCGCCGCGCAGCCGAATGATGCGCTGCCAATGGTTGCGCTTTCCTTGACATTGCCGAACGCGAGTCCCCAGTAGAGGTTCGAGTTGCTCAGTTTCTTCAGATTGAAGGTCGCTGTGCAGCTGCCCTTATTCACTGAGACATTCTCTATGACATAGGCGACAAACCCTCCGGCTGCGCCTACGCATGAGTTCGCAGCGTCGCCATTCTTCAGGGTGCCGGCAGACTGGCAGTCTTCAATCTTGACGTTCTTTGCAAGGCCGGCGACGCCTCCGAGCACGGTGGTGTTCACGTTGTTGGCAGTCCAGCCGCCGGAAACGGTGCCCGTATTGGTGCAGCCGCTGATTGAAGACGAATTGTTGTCGGTTCCAAGCACCGCGCCGACAATTCCGCCGACATTGTCATGTCTCGCGCCGGAGTTTTCGCTCCCCACACCACCCCAGTGGCGGCAGCTGCTGAACAGTGTCCCCGAATTTGTGCATCCGGTCATTTTCAGGGAGTATCCCTTGCCTACATTGATGCATATCTGGGCACCGGTGTCTCCCCACTCTGTGCCAAATGTTCCGGCACAACGTCCGAGTATTCCTCCCACGCAGGTCGAGCCTTGTGCTGAACCCTCATCAACGGAGACGCGTGAAATCGAACCGGTGTTAGTGCAGTTCTGAAATTCGACACCGTCAAGCTCTACCGTTCCGCAGATTCCGCCGTATGTTGAAACTCCCAATGCATATAGACCTTCAGTTCCATTAAATTTATCTTTTACTCCTTCTTCACCCAATCCTTTGATCGTTATATTTCCCTTGTTCTCGCAGCCGATGAACTTGCCGGCTTTGCACGTCTCGTTCGCGAAATAGAGGCCGGTTTTATCGGAAAGTCCCGCAATCGTGTGCCCATATGCGGCAATGCCTCCGCCAAGGTTGGCTATAGCACCTTTGTCCACAAATACTGTTACTGTGTTACCATTCTTCTCTAATTCCCTGGTTTCGGTTTTTACCTTTGTAATATTTATCGTAAGGTCAACGTCTCCCTCGTTCCTGCAATTCTGCAGCGTGCCTCCGTTCTGAGCCACAATGCTGCCGAACAGACACGGCGCGTCAGTCAGTTCGATCTTCGCCGGGCAGTTCGCCGTGACATTGGAAACAGTGCCGAGATTGACTTTCGCAAGAGCGGCGTTGCCCCATTCGTATGGCTTTTCAAAACTTGCGAACGCGCCCGCGAGCGAGAGGTTCGTGACTTCGGCGTTCTCCCCGAGAGTCTCGAAGAGCGGACGGGTGTCGGCGGTCTGCGTGATTGTGTGACCGTTGCCGGCGAACGTGCCGTTGAATGTGCCTGTGGCAATAGAAAGGTTCTCGGCAGAGAAGTCGTTGATGAGGCTGACAACCTTGCCGGAATAGTCAGCGCCGGCTTTGACAGCGGCTGCAAAGGCTTCCCAGTCGGCCACAGTCCTGATTTCACCTGCAAGTTCCTTGGCATTGTCAAGGTCGAGGGTGTAGCGCGTCACGCTTGCCCGTTTGTAGTCGTAGCCTGAAACATACGAGTAGGTGTTGTCAGCCGTCGTGACGGTGAAGACTCCGGTGTATGAGCCCGGGATGACCGTCATGAACACGGACGCGCCCTCGGCCGAAACCGCAACCGGAGTCTCAAGAGCGACCGTCACTGTCTCGGACGAGCCGGCATACTCGGCAAGCGCTTCGGTCTCTGTGACCTTCGTGATGTCAAAAGAGAACTCTCCGGCCACCTTTCCTCCGTCCTTCGCGGTGAAGGAAACGGACTTGATGCTCTCGCCGACGTGAGCCTTGGCTGACTTGACCTTCAGCTCGACCATGGCTCCGAGATGCCTGAACTTGAGCGGCTCCTCAAGGGCAGTGCCGGACGCAGGCAGCTCGACAGGGACTGCCACCATAGGGTTATAGCTTCCGTTAAAACCGCTCTTCTGGGTCTGCGCGGCAGGGATTTCCAACTTTACTGCGGTCGCGGCCACGGTCTCTCCCTCGGCTGCGGCTGCATACGGATAGTAGGCGTAGAGAGTGTTACCGGCCTCATATCCCGAAACATTGGAAAGGAAATACGCCTTTCCATCTTTCCTTGTAAGCCCGGCCTCGGCATTGACGGTCTTGTCCGCGATGAAAAGTCCTATCTTGTCGGTCTCGTCTTCCCATTTCACGCTGTAGTCCCCGGCCGCAGGGTCGGTGAACGTGGTCTTTGTCCCCGGCTCTCCGGCGGCGATGAGAAGTTCAACTTCTTCTGACGACGGCTCGACCGGTCCCTCCACTATCTGTTCCTTGTTGCAGGACGCGATGGCGCACAGTCCCGCAAGTGCAAATGCCGCAGCGGCATAATTCATTTTCATATCCATATAGTTTTAATGGTTAATGGTTAAGAACTTGTGGCCTAAAGACCGATGTAAGGGCCTGCGGTCGTGTTTTCCGTACCTTCGGAGGGATTGTATCCGGATCCCGTTGACATCGCGAATCCATGTTCTGTTCTCACTTCTCCGCACCATACCTGGGGGGGCAATAGATTTTAGTGTTTTCCATGATTTTGTATCTTAAGTGTTTTTATTTTTCCTCCCCGACCCGCTGTCAGCGGACGGGGAGGGATGTTTATCTGTGTCGTTCCTATTTGCTCCAAGTGCAGTTCGTCACGGTCGGCTTGGCCTTGCTGCCGGTGTTGCAGATGTAGTCACCGAAATTGTCGGCCGAGAGTTCGAGATCCGCGCCGTCGATGTTCGCGGTGCAGCCGAACGACGCCCCATCGACAGTGGCGTTCTCCTTGACATTTCCGAACGCGAATCCCCAGAGCATAGCCAAATCCTTGTTGAGCTTGGCCAGCTTGAATGCCGTCTCGCAACTGCTTGCTCCGCTCACGCTCACTCCCTTGAACACGAATCCGGCAAAGCCTCCGGCAGCGCCGACGCAGGTGTTGTCCAGAGCTGAAATCGCTCCGTTTGAGCCGCAGTCCGTCATGGTGACATTCTGCGCCATGCCGATGATTCCGCCGAGAACCGTCGTGTTCACGGAAGTCGCCCATCCTCCGGTAATTTCGCCTGTGTTCTTGCAGCCGGAAAGAGTCACCTTGATGTCATCCTTTCCTACCGCCGCGCCGACGATGCCTCCCACATTGTCCAGACGGGCAGGGGAGTTGCCGTTGTTGAGACATCCGCTGTGACGGCATTTGCTGAGCAGGGCGCCCGAATTCTCGCATCCGGTCACCGTCAGAGAGTATCCCTTGCCGCCGTTGATGCAAATCTGCGCACCGTTGTCCTTCCAGTCGTTCACGAATGTTCCGGCGCAGCGTCCGAGTATTCCTCCAACGCAGGTCGAACCGGAGCTTGAACCCTCGCCGTCGGAAACTCGTGAAATCGCCCCGGTATTGCGGCAGTTCTCGAACACGACTCCGTCAAGCTCGACGATTCCGCAGATTCCGCCGTAGGTCGAAACTCCAAGGGCCTTTGTGCCTGAAGTCGCCTTGATGCTTATGCTTCCGTTATTCACGCAGCCGATGAACTTGCCGGCCCTGCACTCCTCGTTCGCGAAATAGAGTCCGGTGTTTGCGTCAGTTTCCGCAACGACCGTATGCCCGTATGCCGCGAGCCCGCCTACGAAGTTGGCGCAGGCGACATCCTTTCCATTCTGGTCACCCACGGCTACCTCAAGAGTGACATTCCCGTCGTTGGTGCAGTTCTCCATCACTCCTCCGTTCTGTGCCACGATGCCTCCGAGTAAAGACGGCACGACGTCGAGCTTCAGATTGACGGAACAGTTGGCTGACACGTTACTTACAGTTCCGAGGTTTATCTGAGCAAGGGCGGCATTGCCGTACTCGTAAGGTTTGTCAAGTGATGTAAATTCTCCCGTCAGCGAAAGGTTCGTGACTTCGGCGTCCGCTCCGAGCTCGCGGAACAGCGGCCTTGTCGCCGCCGAGCGGCTGATTGTCTTCCCGTTTCCGTCAAGCTTGCCGTTGAACACTCCGTCGGCAATCTTGAGGTCGTCTGCGGAAATGTTCGCCGTCAGTTTGAGCGTCTTTCCGCTGAAGTCATTTCCCTTGCTGATTCTTGTCGCGAACATGTTCCAGATTTCGGCGTTCGGAATCTCGCCCTGGTCGAGCATGCTCTTAGGCTTATATTCGAACGTCTCCGGGTATGTCTCCCCGGCCTCGGCGACAAATTCGCCCTCAGAAGGGTAAGTCATCTCCTGAACATTTCCGTCCGTGTCGTAAATTTCGAACAGCAGTCCCTCCGCGTATGTCTTTGCGGGAACGGCGAAAAATATGTCAGAGCCGAGAGCCGCTCCGGCCGCGCCGCAGCTGACGCTTATCGTGCTCCCGTCCTGCTTCGTGTTCTCAAGGGAAATGCCCTCTTCGGAGAACACTGCGTCGAACTTGCCGCTGACGGCATATCCCTCAGGGTCACTGACCTTCACGGCGCTGATGTTGGATGTCGTCTCTCCCGTGGTCGGAGTGAGGCGTATATACGCCATCGCATCAGAAATCACGACCTTTCCGAGCTCATCGCCGTATCCGAGCATCAGCTTCGTCTCCGGGTTTATCGTATTTCCGTCCGAGGTCTGGGAGTCGGGAATCACTACGCGGGCAGTCCTGTCCTCCTTGGACCACGAGTCGTACATCGACACCGGATAGACGGCGCAGTGCGGGACCTCCACGCCGACATTGAATGAAAACGAGGCACGAGTGTAATCCTCCATGTCAAGTTCAGTGAGCGAGGACTTCATTCCGTTTATGACAATCTTGTCGTCCTCTCCCCAGACGAAGCCCATGGGGGCCTCCGCCGTCACGGTCTTCACTTTCTCGCCTTCTGTTATGTGCACGTCCGGCGTCTTCTGACAGGAAAGCGCCAGCGTTGCCGTCAGCGCGGATAAAATCAAAAAAATCTTTTTCATAGTTCTGTGTTATTTGTTGTTTTTTATGAAGTTACGTATGTATTCCACTTCCTCCTCGCTCCACGGTGTCCCGTCCGGGCGGAATATGTCGTGAAACCAGATCTTCGGCTCTTCTGTCCATGGAATCGAGTTCCCCTCGGGGTCAAGCTCATTCCAGTCATAGTGGAAGTTGCACTTGCCGGCGACAAGGCCGAAGTTCACCGCGCCGACATTGTATTTCCGGAATATCGGGTAGGAGCCCTCGAAGGTCGAGTCCATCTTCCCCCGGGCGAGGAACTCCGTGCAGACGAGCGGCCTGCGGTAGGGCAGGAGCTGCTTTATGTAGCGTTCGAGCGAGGCCGGGGAGTCGTAGGCGTGGAAAGTGATGACGTCGCTGTTCTCAAGAACGAACGACACTTCGGGAAGCGAGGTTATCGTGTTGCCCACCCACGACCACAACGGTGAGGTCAGCGGCTGCGAAGGGTTCACCTCCCTCGCCCAGCGGAAGGTCGCCTCAAGAAGCGGCACGGAATCCGTGACCCCACGGCGGTGATGCTCGGGCTCGTTGTAGAGACACCACATCAGCACGCGGCTGTCCTTTCCGTAGCTGCGCAGGATGTCCTTGACCATTTTCTCAAGCTTGGGCCATGTCGAAGGGTCGTTCACCCATTCCGCTCCCGGAACCATGCACCACCCCGAGTTGTGAACCCCCGGAACGCTTTCCGGCTGCGGGCCGAGATGGGGGTTCACGCATTTCCCGCCGTTGGTCCAGAAAGAGACAATCACCCGGAGGCCATGACCTTCGCAGATGTCAAGAAAGTGGTCAAAACGCGACTTGAATCCCTTTGGGTCGTCGAGATAGACAAGATGCGAGAGAAAGACGCGGACGGTGTTGAAGCCGAGTCCTTCGGCATATCCGAGCTCGCGGTCGATGGTCTGCGGGTCGAATGTGCTCTCCTGCCACATCTCAATCTGGTTTATCGCCGTTGAGGGAACATAGTTGCATCCCACAATCCATCCCTGCTCGGCATACCATGCGTCCGCCTTCTCACGGCTCCACCTGCCTTCCCCTTTTCTTGCCGAAAGGGGAAGGGCGGCCAGCACAAAAATTAATGAAACAATATATACAGCTTTTCTCATTCTCATTTATCGGAATTGTCCTCATTTCGAGGCATTTCTAATATTTCATATCCCGGGATTTCTAATATCCCGCATTCTGCCTGAGGTTAGGGTTCTTGTCAATCTCGCCCTGAGGAATCGGAAGAAGCAGGTCAGTCTGCTCGAACGGACGGCGGGCCTGCCAATACGGGTCATCCTCCGGCATCGCGTCATGGATTGCCTTCACCTTCTCCCAGCCGTAGCGGGCCACGTCGAAGAAGCGGAAGCCCTCGAAGGCCAGTTCCAGACGGCGCTCGTCGAGGATGAGACCGAGCATCGTGTCGTAGTCCGACGGAGTGTCAATCTTCTTCAGGTGCACACGCTCGCGGATTTTGTTCACATAGTCCGTCGCTCCCTTGAGGTCTCCCTGTGCGGCAAGAGCCTCGGCATGGAGAAGATAGATTTCGCCAAGGCGCATGAAGATGATGCTGTTTGCCCTTGTGCGGACCTTGTATGCGAAAGGATAGTTGCTTGAGGGATAGTACAGAGACCAGGTGCACTGGTCGTATTTTACCGACGAGTTCAGCCTCTCCGTGTCCCCGGCCTTTTCAAACGCGGCGAGCAGGTTGCGGGAGGGCGTGAGGTATTTTGCCCAGCCGAAGTTCGTGCGGTTGCTGTACTGGTCGTAGTAGTACATGTAGCAAAGACGGTCACCATTGCTCTTGTTGCTCTGAAGCTCAAAGACGGTTTCCGGGTTGTTCTTGAAGCCATCGGTTTCGTTGAATCCCCAGAGGTCATCGTATTTCGGAGAGAGCGTGTAGCCGCACTTCTCCAGTTCCTCGCAGTGCTCGGCGACCTTGCTCCAGTCGCGGAGCTCGGTGTCGCGGGCATACAGGCGGGCCAGAAGTCCGTGCGCGAAGGCCTTGGTATAGACAGCCTTGTTCGCCGGGTCGGTGTCCGGAGCATACTGGCAGGCAAACTCCAGGTCGGAGATGATCCTGCGGTAAACGTCAAGGACGGGCGTGGCCTCAGGGTAGTAGAGCGGATAGACTTCCTCCACGTTCTCAGTCGTGATTGACGGCGGTACCACGGTGGTCATCGGGATGTCTCCCCAGAGGGAAGTAGCCTGAAGCCACAGCCAGCTGCGGAAGCAGTATGCCTCGGCCTGCCAGCGGTTCTTCTCCTG
>DJPQ01000056.1:0-1491 GCA_002439805.1 Bacteroidales bacterium UBA6408 | reverse complement strand
CGGGCTTATCTTGTTGGCCTCGATGTCGAGCAGTTTGGCGTTGTTCGTGCCGTTGTAGGAATTGTCGAGACGGCATTCTGACATCACCTGATAGTAGAGCGTCCCGACGAAGGTGATGGTCGGCACCCAGCTGTTGTACATGGTGTTGCGGAGCCCCTCTATGTCGGCGCGAAGCTCGTATGGATTCTCGCTGCCGCCCCCGTCTTTCTTTTCCGTTCCGTATTCTGTGATCGGCATCAGGTCGAGCTGGCAGGAAAGCGCCAGCAGTGCAGCGGCCGCCATTACGGATATGCGATATATATTCTTCATGATTATTCTTTCTCCCGTTTTTTAGAATTCCACATTCAGTCCGAAAATGAATGTCTTTACATTCGGATATGAGCCCCAGTCGACTCCCATCTTCGTCGCGGCCGTGTATTCGCTGACCTCCGGGTCATAGCCGCTGTACTTCGTGAGCGTAAGCACGTTGCCGCAGGTTATGTATGGCCTTATGCTGGAGATGTGGGCCTTGCGCAGGGCAGGGTGGCGTATGTCGTATGAAAGGGTTATGTTCTTGAGCTTCACATACGAGCCGTCCTCCACGAAACGGGACGAAACCTTGAGGTTGTCCGTTCCCCCGGCCTTCGGCATATCGGTGACATCGCCCGGGCTGCGCCAGCGACGCAGTACATCGGTAATCTGGTTGTAGCCGTTGTTCATGCTGACAAGCTCGACGCGGGAGGCGTTGTAGATGTCGTTGCCCACGGAGCCGGTGATGAGGAACGAGAGGCTGAGCCCCTTCCAAGAGAGGGTGTTGGTGAGGCCGAAGGTGAAATCCGGGTTAGCATCTCCTATCCATGTCTTGTCGGCGTCTGTGATGCGCCCGTCGTTGTTCCTGTCCTCATAGACGATGTTTCCGGTCTGCGGATCGACGCCCTTTGAGACATAGCCGTAGAACTGCGAGAGCGGGTGTCCCTCCTCCATTCTGATGACGGATTCCTTGCCCTGCTGGTCGGAGGTCCCGGCGAAGTAGTAGATCTTCTGAAGCCTGAGGCTCTCAAGCCTGTTGCGGTTCATCGAAATGTTGAAGTCCGTGTTCCAGCGGAAGTCGTTCTTGTCTATATTGACGGAATTCAGCGAGAACTCAATTCCCCAGTTGGACATCTCTCCCTCGTTTCGGTAGATGCTGCCGACTTTCGACGTGGAAGGAAGCGGCACGTTGAGAAGAAGGTCGGTGGTGTATTTGTAGTAGCCGTCCAGAGTCATGTTCAGGCGTCCTCCGAGCAGGGAGAAATCCACTCCGACGTTCGCCTGGTTGGTGGTCTCCCATGTGAGGTCGGTGTTGCCCATCGCGCTGAGGGCTCCTATGGTCGGGATTGCATCAGCGTACTCCGACTTGGTATAGTCATAGTAGGTGATAGAATATTTCTCCACCCATGCGTAGTCCGCGAGGCCGGCCTGGTTTCCGAGCTGTCCCCACCCCGCGCGGAGCTTCAGGTCGTCAATCCAGGA
>DJPQ01000086.1:28152-33026 GCA_002439805.1 Bacteroidales bacterium UBA6408 | reverse complement strand
GGGTCGCTGAACTCGACCTCGTCCACATCCGCATGAACAGTGGCGTGTCCCGCCCAGATTTCATATATCGAAGACGCCGAAAGCCCTGTGGAGACAGGCTCGAAGACCACGGTGTCGTCAACTATCTCCGTAGCGTAGTCAACAAGGAGGTCAAAGCCGACCTCGCCGTCCTTTACGGTATATTTCACATTCATCGAATAGACTTTCCCGGCCTCAACGGACGGGATGGAGCCGGACTTCGTGAACGTGGAACCGTCCTTGGCGAGTTTTCCGGAGAATGTCCAGACAAGCTCAGGCTCGTCAAGGCCGTCAATTATGAAGTAGCCCTCGCTGCCCGACTTTGCAGCATCATAGACGAGGGAAGCATCGCTGCCAAGGCCTATAGTGAAGGTGTATCCTGCCTCGAAGTTTTCAGCCACGCTCGCGTCAAAGGCAATCTTCGACACGGCGTTGCTCACGGATGCCACGACCTGCACCTGAGTGTCTTTCCCGGCAGAGACGGTGAAATTCTTCGAACCTTTGTAGCTCTTCTGTTCCCATGACGCGACAGTCGGAGCCGTCTTTGCGGCCTCACCGGCAATCACATCGACGCGGTATTCGTCCGCAGGAAGATATATGGTCTCCGGAGCCTCAGAATAGACATATTCGCGCACGAGACCGCTGAAATCACCCATATAGATGTTCACCTTGGCCGTGTTGAGGAGTTCGTCCGAAGAGAGGGCGGCTTTAGTCTGCGGCAACGAGACGCCGAGCGTCAGTGTCCCCGTCCCTTTTTCTGAAGTCTGTCCTGAGATTTCCGTCTTGCTGCATGACGAAGCCGCTACAGCAAGGGCCGCAAGGAAGAAAATGGCAATATTTTTCGTTTTCATATCCTTTCCCTCCCTTATTCGTTGACAATCATTATGACATCAAAAGCGTTGCGGCAACCCTTGGCATCGACGACATTCATCTTGAACGTGTGCGTCCCCGGGTACATAACAATCGCGTCCTGCGCCGCGCTGAGGTCGAACTGCAGTTCCGTCTTGCCGAGAAGCTCCGGTCCGTGCGGGAACGGAACGACCTTAAAGATGAGGTCATGCTCCGCAAGCGGGTTGATGAGGTCGATAGTCCTTGCGTTCGCCGCATCAAGGGCAGCGAGGAAAGCGTCGCTCGTCGATGTTATATCCACATAGAACTTTTTCACGCCGTTAGGAACGAGGGACTTGAGTATGAGATGTATCTCCTTGACCTCCTTCTTAGGCATTACAATGTTCTTGAGATCGGTGAAGTCCGCGTCGCAGCCGGCCGCATAGTCGAACGCGAGTGTGATGCCTCCGTCGCCCTTAGGAGCGGAAGGGTCGTCCCCGATGATGTTCTCCTTGGCGTCGGCGATGTCGTTCGAGAGTTCGGCGTCGTCCACGAGAGTGCTGATGACCACGTCAAAGGTAGCATTTCCCTCCTCGTTGACCTTCTTTATGAACTTGACCTGCCTCCACTGCCTTGCCTTGACGTCGGTGAAGGTCTTGGTCATCTTCTGGCTCTTGCCGTCTATGTTGCCCTTGAAGGTGACGACCATGGTAGTTCCGGCAGCGTTGTTCACGGCAAAATAGCCTGCGCTCTGGTCGTAGGTCGCCAGATTGCCGCTGTAGTCCAGCGCATACTCAAGCGGATGGCCGGAAGTGACCTCGACAGAAGCCGCGCCCGCACCGGTAACCATTGCAAGGAACTCGTCGCTGTAGCTCACGGTCACCTTGCACTGGAGAAGGCGGCAGGTGATGCTGCCGACCGAGGTCGTCTCGCCGGCAGTTATGGCAAATTCCTTAGTCGCGCCATAGACCGGCTGCTCGAATGCAGCCACCGGCACGGCTGATTCCGAAGAACTTGCCTCAAGACGGTAATTGCCGGCAGGAAGGGACAGTTTGTTGTCCTTCTGCTTCACTGCGGAGTAGGTCGTGGAGACGGCGAGGTCTCCGGTGGCGACGTCATAAATTGAAATGGTGTAATTCCCGTTTGCGGCCACGCCGGCCTTTGTCTCGACCTCATCGTCACACGAGATGGAAAATTCCGCGAACGAGAGCGTGCCGGTCACGTCCTTTGACGAGACGGTCACCTTCTTGCAGGAAGCGAACGAAAAGGCCGCCGCCACTGCCGCTGTAATCACAAATATCTTTTTCATGTTCATTCTCTTCTGTTATTCATTAAGTTCCAAATCTCCGCAATCAACTGTTTCAACCGTGTCGTTGAAGGTGACGGTGACCTTGAGCCCTCCGATGTTGGACGCATCGAACTTCATCGTGTAGCAAGTGTTTGTCTCTATGGAATTGTAGTCCTTTGTAAAGGTCTTCTCCGCGCCGCCCTGACTTGTGAACGAACCGGAGAGCGTAAACTTGTAGGCCTCGATGAAAGCGGCGCGTGTCTCGTCCTTAGGGAAGGCGATTTCAGTCCCGCTGCCGGTCTTGAGAGTGAACGAGTAGTCCGTGAAGTAGTTTCTGAAGCTTTCGCTGCATTCAATCTTCACGAGGGAGTTGCCGAGCTTCGCGGGAACGGAAACGGATGTCGTCTGCCCTCCTGTCACGGCAAATCCTGTGGAGCCGGTGAAATACGGTTTGCCGAAACCCTCGGCTCCCTCCTCGCCATAGGTGGCGGTGACATTGTAGTTGCCGACCTGAAGCGGCTTGGATGAGTCCCAGTCCTTGACCGTGCCCTCATAGACGGCCGCATTGTCGGAGTTCTTCACCACGATGGCGAAATCCGAAGCGGCGGGAAGAGTCGTGTAGTCGGAGAGAGAGGCCTTGGTAATGAGGTCTATGTCCCCCTCGTTGTCCACCCCGAAGCTCACGAAGCCATGCTCCGTGCTCCCGTCTCCGGAAATCTTCACGGAGCAGGAGACTGCGGCAAGCAGAGCCGCCGCGCAAACTAAAATCCTGTGGAATTTCATAATCATTGTTTTTGGTTTCCTATATGTGCTTTTATTTACTTAGCAATCTGTACTTTGACATTGTCTATGTAGAGCCAGCAGGTGGTGTTGGTGGTTCCGGCCTGATGCTCCGCTGAACTTCGCCACGTGATTCGCATTGTTCCCGTAGGAGCAGAATGAATGATTCTTGAGTCACTGTTAGGAGTATTTGTATATGAACCGGTGTATTCCTTCGCATAGAAAGTGTTCTCCGCTTCAAAGGTCCCGGCATCATCCCCGCTATCATATCCTTTAGTTTCAGTCACATAGCCTATATAGACATCCTGACCGACATTTCCGTCTAAGTTGAGTATCGGAATCCCTCCGTATTGATTGTTGATTCCATAATCGTACGACACGGATATATCCGTAGATTTCTTTAGTGAAATTATCGGAGCTGAATCAACTCGCGCATCGTAATCTGCGGATGTCTCTCGTCTCGCGGCTATTCTTATGCACTTGCCGGCTTCTGCACCGACTCGTCCGCCTGTCCATCCATTCAGGAATGATTTTGGAGATTTGTCGCCGGCATTAGACGTCTTATATAGGTCTCCCGAATTAAAGGACTCAACACCGGAAAAATCCTCATAAAGAAGATATGGTATGGATGCTGAGATGTCCGTGACAAGAGACGAAGTCATATCCGGCATCCGCACTGTCTGCGACGCATCGACATGTTCCGTATCAAAAGTCACCGTTATATCCTTGCCGGAAAATGCCCTGTAGGCGTCGGTGTCCTCGAACACAATCTCGAAGGACTCGCCGGTCGTGATTTCGTGCCCCGGACGATATTCATAGACCGTCGAGCCGTCTCCCCAGACGCAGCCGTCCGGAGCGGTAAGGCGGACTGCATCGGCATTCTCACCCAAGTTATTGGCAGACACGGAGAAACGGACCCTCGCATAATCCCGCACGTCAGAAAAAATGAGACGAACAGGAGTGGAATGCCCTGCTGCAAATGTTCGTCCGCCAAGGTTTACGGGTTCCGTCGTTCCGATTTTTGTCGTGGAATATACCTTTATATTGAATGAATCCGACGCGCCGAACGATGCCGGAAAAATCGAGGCCATCGCATAATTCCTTTTCTCCGCCGACGAGACCTCAAGAGGCTCGGAAAGTTTCAGGGTTATCGAAGACCCTCCATCCGAAAGTTCAGGAACGGCATACGGGTCGCTGAAATCGGCGGTCATCTTGCCGACAAGGGATTTCGGAAAATCGAGGACTATTTCCTCTATCGGCTCGCCATCAAGTTTGTCTTTTCCTTCAGGAACATAGAACCTGAATTGATGAAGAATGTGCTCCATCTTTATTCCAATCCGCGGATAGTCTGAAAAATCCGTCACTTCTTCAAGCGGACCATGGAGAGCGGGGGTTGCAATCATTATGTCCGCGCCCCCGCCGACCCTGCCGTCCTGCACAGAGGGAATCGTAAACGTGGCGGTCGTGCCGCTGACGGACTCAGGAACCGGATAGGCCGCGAAATAGGTGTAGCGGTCCTCAGGCATCGGGGAGTCAATCGTCGCGGTGAAGAACGCGCGGGGCCCGTTCGCGCCATAGACCGAGAACGGGGTGTTGTTCAGAGTGTATTCCCCGGCCGAGTTTCTTGCCCAGACGGCGAGCCGGTCTCCGTTTTCCCATGAGGAGGAAAGCCCGTCGGGATTCATCACGGTGCGCGTCGCCGCCTCTCCCGTGCAGAATCCGACGGTGCGCGGGCCGACGGTGCCGGTATTTTCCACAGAGCCCTTCTGACAGGAGAAAAATGTGCAGAGCAGACCCGCCGCAATTATGTATCCAAGATGTTTCATATGTCTCCGTTTGTATGCGCGTCCGACCTTGGGGTAGTTTTTACCTCAGGTCAAACATCTTGATTTTCAATTCTTCTGAGGAGACTTTCAAACTGAAACATCTCCTATATGTGCAATAATCCGCTGCAAATATA
>DJPQ01000086.1:0-28094 GCA_002439805.1 Bacteroidales bacterium UBA6408 | reverse complement strand
AGTTCTGTGATGTTGCGGCAGGTGTCGGGGCTGATGTTTGCGGTCTGGGCGGCAATCATGCGGGCACGGCGGGCGGGGTCGTCGCAGAGGAGGAGAGCCTGACGGACCTGCTCGCGGATGTCGGTGGTTGCATAGGAAAGACCGTGGTAGTGGAAGAACAGGGCGTTCATCGTCTCGCAGCCGGGAATGGGCGCGGTGTGGATGATAGGGATGTGCTTCGCGGCGGCCTCGGTGCTGGACAGCCCGCCAGGCTTGGTGAAGAGCACGTCACAGGCATCCATGAGATTCGGAATCTTGTCAGTGAAACCGAGCGCGACCACATTGTCGTTGTGGCGGAAATTCTTCTGCAGCCTCTCGCGCAGCTCGGCATTGTTTCCACAGACGAGAATGACCTCAACGCCGTCGCCGCACTTGCGGAGGATTTCCTTGACAGTGTCCTGAATGTGCCCGAAGCCCATGCTTCCGGACATAAGGAGAAACCATTTCTTGTCCGCGTCCATGTAGCCGTAGTCAAGTATGCACTGTCCCCTCGCCTCGCGCCTGTCCTTGGCCGGCTGATGAAAGACCGCCCTCACCGGGATTCCATACGGGTGCAGTTTTTCTCTCGGAAGGCCCTTCTTGACGCATTCCTCGATGAGGTGCTCGTGAGGCACGATGTAGTGGTCCAGTTCGGTGTCCTTCATGAACGGGATGCAGGTGTAGTCGGTCATGATGAAGACGGACTTGGCCGTGAGCTTGCCCTTGCGCTTGAGGGCGGTTATGGCCTCCGCCGGGAAAATGTGGACGCAGACCACGACGTCAAATCCGTTTTGTTCGATGTAGTCGTGAAGACGGTCGCAGTAGAGAGTGTTGGCATAATAGACAGGCGACTTGGACGTCTCGAGAGCGTCGCTGACAACAGCCCCGGCGCGGTAGGCCATCGCGAAGAGCTTGGTGCGGGTGGAGAAGAGGTATATTTCCGACGAACGTTCCTTCGCCTCGGGGCTCACGAGTCCCATGGTGTCCTGAACCTCAGCCTCAATTCCCTGTGACTGAAGATATTCGAGATAGGCTTTCGCCGCAGAGTTGTGTCCCTCGCCCGTGGAACAGGACAGTATCAGCACTTTCATATATTCCTGAAATTTATGTCATGTCATTTTGAATGCGACAAAATTAAGGAATTTATTTCAATTCGACGGTCACTACCGACTTTTCGGCGACATTGCACTCCGGAATGCTGATTATGGTCGCCGTGCCGCGCACAACCGATTCCGCAGGCTTGCCGTTGACCTTAGCCGACGACGGTTTCACGGCCATGCCTTCGAGAACGACGTCAATCCGACGTGTTTCCCGGGCATTCTTGTAGCTTCCTTTGCGAGGATTTACCGTAAGTTGCATCTTCTTGCCTTTCAGCGATTTCTCAATGAGGGTCACTGCATAGTCGGTGTCGTATGCCTGGCTCACGCCGTCATCTTCGTAGAGACTGAAACGGCTGTTTCCCGCGCCGGGAACGACGAGCAATCGCAGACGGTTGTCGGGAGTCTGGAGATTCCGGATGCCCTCTCCGGCAAGCGGGATGACCGAGCCGGCCTTCACATACCACGGATTCTCGTCAATCGCGTAATAGAGCGTTTTGACCGAGCCTCCCCGGTGGGTGCGGTGATGCGCCATGTCGTACCAGTCGCTGCCCTCAGGAAACCACATCCTGCGCTCGGTCTTGCCGGTTGCCGGATCGAGAGGCTGGCAGAGGGCCGTGGCGAGGATGTTGTCGCCGAACATATACTCCTGGTCCCACTCGTATGCCTGCGGAGTCTCGGGACAGTCGTAGTAGAGAGGACGGCAGATGCTGACTCCAGTGTCGTATGCCTCGCGGGAGAGCGTATAGACATACGGAGTGAGGGCGTAGCGGAGCTCGATTGCAGACTTCATGTATTCGTAGTGGGACGGATATTCCCAAATCTTCCTTTCCAGAAACTCGCTCTCGGTCGAATGGGTCTTGAAAATCGGAGTGAACACGCCGAACTGAAGCCAGCGGGTATATAGTTCAGGGTCGGTCGGGTGCCCGGTCTTCTGGAAATGTCCGCCGATGTCGTGCCCCCAATAGCCGTAGCCGACATTGGACGCGGACGCGGTGAACGACGGCAGCATTTCAAGCGTGCTCCACTCGTCGTAGGTGTCGCCGCTGAACCCGAGCTGGTAGCGATGGCTGCCGAGGCCTCCCCAGCGGTGATAGATGAACGGCCGGTCTGCCTCCTTGCCGAGCGTCGCGCTCTGACGGACCTTGTCATTGAAGAACGCCCAGTTAATCCAGAAGGTGTTGTTCAGCCCCTTCATATATTTGCTGTCGACCCACTGCTGCCAGTCCAGCCACCAGAAGTCCACCCCCTGACGCTCAAGCGGGCGTATGACCGAGTTGAAATAGGCATCAGCCCACTCCCTCTGGTCCATGCGGTAGGGCACCGGGGCCTGATGGCCCTCCTTCGCGAAGCTCCCGGTGTTTCCCTCAAAGACATAGGGTTCCTTGCCATAGACATATCCCCTCGGTCCGTCATAGTCGTCGGTACGGGAAAGATAGTCCTTCACGAAGTCATCGTAGCAGTCCTCGTAAGGACGGATTCCGGAAGCGGGGTGAAGATTGAGCGAGGTCTTGAAGCCGAGCGCATGAATGTCGTGGAGAAGCCCCACCGGATCCTCGATGAGGTCATGATTCCATGAGTATCCGGTCCAGCCACGCGCCTGCCCGAACTCGTCCTTTCCCTTGCTCTTGTCCATCTGCTTCCACGTGAGATGCCAGTCCATGTCTATGACGAAAATATCGGCTGGAACCTCATGCTCGCGGAGTTCGGCGGCAATGGCAAGCAACTCGTCATCGGTGTAGTGCCAGTAGCGGCTCCACCAGTAGCCGAAGGTGTATTTAGGCGGCATAGGAATCTTGCCGGCAACCTTCGTGAAATCGGCGAGAGCGGCCTTGTAGTCGTGTCCGTAGGCGAAGATGTAGAGGTCCTGACGCGCCCCTTCCGGACGCGCCGCCACCCACTCTCCCCAGTCGGAGTCTTTCTTTTCGAACACGTGCCTGTCGCTCTCATCTACTATCGCCCAGCCGTCGCGGGAAAGAATCCCGTCCTCGAGCGGGCGCTTCTCCGCTTCCCCCTTGCGGCGGAAACGGCGCAGGGTCTTGGAATCAAAGCGGCCGTCGATGCCGTCAAGCGTGCGTACCGTTCCCCTGAGGTTGCCGGTCGCGGCCATTCCCGGTCTCCATGTCACCGGCTTGCCGTTCATGCGGAAGGAGACGCTGAGGTTGTCCTCCGTGAATCTGCCGTTTCCGGAATATGTGAGCGTCACCGAAGAAGTGCGAATGACCGTCTTGTCTCCGGTGTTGCTGACCCTGTACGCAGGAACTTCAAGATTTCTGTTGATTATCGCGAGCGACGCCCTGTCCTCAAACTGTCCGTCCGCAGCCCATTCCATTCGTATCAGCCTGTCCGTCAGCACAGTAAAACGGGCACTTCCGATGGTTACGACAGCCTCGTCCGCTGCCTTGGGATTCTGCGCATACGCCGCCGCGCACAGCAGCAGCGAAGCAATGACAATCAGTGTTCTCTTCATATTATGTGTATAAATTATCAGCTATATAAATTATCGGTCAGCGAGCGGGATTCGCTCCGACAAAGATAGTGTTTTTTAACTATTGACGAGCCAAAGGCTCAGATTTACACAAAGCGACCCTCGACATTATGTCATTGACAGCAAAAATTGGATATGGCTATACATTTTTGTATAATTGCATAAAATTTGGTTCATGACAAATTAACTCAAACATATTTATTTCTTATGAAACACAATCACATTGCATCGGCTCTCGCCGCCGCATTCATGCTCTTTTCATCGCTTGCCTTTGCAGGAGAGAGAGTCTCGGTGTGGCCCAAGGGAAAGATGCCGCACAGACAGGAACATCAGATTGCCGCGATGACGGACGAGGCGGCGCAGAAGGGATTCAAGGCAGACAAACACCGCACGGCCTACCTCGAATGGTATGACGCCCCGAAAGCCGAGGTCCGCAACGGAGCCTGCATGATTCTAATTTCCGGAGGAGGATACAACAGCTGCTGCGACGTGAATCTCGTGGCAGGATGGGCGGAGAAACTGACCGCACTCGGCTTCCAGTGCGTGAACTTTGTCTATCGCACCCCGCGACCGGAGGGCATTCCGCTCTATCAGACGGCATGGGAAGACGGGCAGAGGGCAGTCCGGCTGGTGCGCAGGGACGCGGAAAAACGCGGCTTTGACCCGGAGAAGATAGGGACAATCTCCATGTCGGCAGGCTCGCACCTCGCGCTTCTTCTCGGAACATCGTCGCAGACAAAGGCCTACGAACCGGTGGACGCGCTGGACAGCATCCCATGCCACATAAACTGGGCGATTGTCAACGCTCCCGCATACGCCACCACCGACGGGGAGACCGGCACCCCGGCCACGAGGGAAGGCTACGGAACTGACGTGAAGCTCAGCCCTGTCTTCAAGTTCGACGAGAAGACCTGCCCCATGAGCCTGCACCACGGAGGACTCGACCCCTACTCCCCTACGGCATCGACCTTAGTCTATAGGCAGCTGCGTCGCATGAACATACCGGCTGAGCTTCATCTCTACCCGGACAAGGGACACGGCGCGTTCGGCTTCGACCGGGCGGTGGAGTTCATGAGACAGATGGGATTCATGGGGCCGGTGCCGGCCGAGGTTCCGATTATGGACGTCTATTCTTCCGACGCGGACAGGGCCGAAGTCATAAGGGAGAATGTCTGGCCGGAAGGAATGATGCCCGACGCACAGGACAAGCAGTGCACTCCTTATATAGAATGGCACATCCCGAAGAAACTCACTACCACGGCGATTCAAATCATCTACTCCGGAGGTTCGTACATGAGCAATGACCCGGACGGATTTGAGGTCGTGCCGGCACGCCGCTACCTCAACGCCAAGGGAATGACAGTCGTGACGCTGAAATACCGCACCCCTCGCCCGGAAGGCCTGTCCAAGCACACGACTGCATGGGAAGACCTCCAGCGCACGATAAGGATTGTCCGCAGCGAGGCTGCTTCGAGGGGGCTCGACCCTGACAGAATCGGAATCATGGGAAGTTCGGCAGGCGGGCATCTGACGCTCATGGGCGTGACATCGTCCCTCCACAACTCCTACCTTCCGAAGGACGACATTGACAGGCTCCCATGCAGCGTCCGGTGGGGAATCGGGATATATCCGGCCTACGCCCTCACCGACGGGATTGACCGAAACAACACCGGAGGCGGAAATGAAGACGACGCGGTTCTCGTTCCGGAGTTCAGTTTCGACCTCAAGACGGCTCCGATGCTGTTCGTCCACGGCGACGCCGACGGCTGGGCCGCGATGAATTCCGTGAAATGCTGGGAGAAGATGAGGGCGATGGGCATACAGTCAGAGCTCCACACCCTCGCCCTGCGCAATCACTGCTTCCAGCGCACCTGCTCTCCGGGCACGGGAAGCTACACCCATCTCGACCGCATCTGGGAATTCCTCTCCGCAAAGGGCTTCAACAAATAACACCCCGTCTTGAGATATTTGAGGACAGAACAGCGAGCCTCAATAAAAGCAAACTTCGCCAAATGGAGCCGATTTTATCTCCATTTGGCGAAGTTTCATGATGATACTTTGCCAAGCGAAGCATTTTTTATACCTTTGTGGCAAAGTTTGACCGTTATGAGCGAAATTATTGCACGAAAAAAGGAACAGGATGACCTGAAGAGACTATATGGAGGCAGACATCCGGAATTTACTGTAGTCTATGGAAGACGACGGGTTGGAAAGACATTTCTGGTAAGAAAATTCTTCCAAGACAAATTCACATTCTTTCACACGGCGCTGTCTCCGTATGAGGACATTTCCCCGGAACAGCTCAACAAGCAGCAGCTGATAAATTTTCAGGTATCACTTGCCAAATACGGCGACGAAAGCACAGCGCCTCCGAGGAACTGGATAGAAGCTTTCTCGCGTCTGGAAGCCCTGTTGGAGAAAAAGGCGGACGGTACAAGAATGGTTGTTTTTTTGGACGAGTTGCCATGGCTTGATGTGCAGAAGTCCGGCTTCGTCCCCGCCTTCGAGCATTTTTGGAACAGTTGGGGTTCTTCCCGAGATGATTTCATGCTTATAGTATGCGGTTCGGCGACATCTTGGATAATGGATAATCTGATGAACAACAAAGGCGGACTGTACGGCCGCGTGACGAGCGAGATACACCTTCACCCGATGACAGTTGCTGAATGTTCGGAGTTTCTGACATATAGGAACATCGAGTTCAGCCTTTACGACATAATTCAATGTTATATGATATTGGGCGGAATACCTTATTATATGAATATGCTGAGAAAAGACCTCAGCCTTGCCGCCAACATAGACCTGCTGTTTTTCAACAAGGACAGCCGGCTTGCAAACGAGTTCGACCGCCTGATGGGTTCCCTGTTCAAACATCCTGAAAATTATATCAAGGCAGTACGGATTTTGAGCGGGAAACGCATCGGCTACACAAGAGGGGAAATAGCCGCAGAGACCGGAATCAAATCAGGAGGCGGGCTGACAACCATTCTGAAGGCATTGGAAGAAAGTGACTTTATAACATCCTACCGCCCATTGATTTCGAATACGAGGGAAATGAGATACAGGCTGACGGACAACTTCATATTGTTTTACCTGAAATTCTCAGACGGGAAGAATGCAAAAGGGGACGGATATTGGTCCAGATTCGAGAACACTTCAGAACTGAAATCATGGAGGGGGCTAGCCTTCGAAAACCTGTGCTTCAACCATATTCCGCAGATTAAGAACGCTTTGGGAATTTCCGGAGTCTATACGGAAACATCCTGCTGCATATTCTCGGGAAATGACGGCAACCGAGGAGCACAGATTGACCTCCTGATTGACAGGGATGACAGGATAATGAATCTATGCGAACTGAAATTCTCCGAAACGGAATATGCCATAGACAAAGACGAGGAGGAAAAACTTAGGAACAGGAAACAACGGCTCTATGAAGAGTCCAAGACAAAAAAAGCCATACATCTCACACTGATAACGACATACGCTCTGAAACAGAACAAATATTCCGGAATAATTCAGAACGTGATTACAGCGGAGCAGTTGATGTCAGTCTAATTCAAAACAACCAAACTTCGCCAAATGAAGGTAGAATCACCTCCGTTTGGCGAAGTTTCATTATGATACTTTGCCAAACGCGACATTTTGGTGTCATTCGGCAAAGTCGGGCTGAGATATAATCCGTGCTATTTGATAAGGCTCACCAGATGGTCCCGGAGGACAGGCCAGCTGTAGTACGGGCCGGAGACGGTCGGGAGAGCGGGGATGGTGGTCTCGACCTCATTGCGGAGAAGCTTCACGAGGACGTCGCCCTTCCTGTTGCGGTAGAAAATCATCTGGAGGTTGGAGGCCATAGGCATGCCCTGAAAGCCGTACCAAGCACCGTCAGAAGCCGTCCCGAGGTGTTTTTCCTTCTCGAAGCCCTCAAGACGGAGAAGGCTCAGGAGCGGGGAGAGGCCGGAGTCGTGGCCGAAGCGCAGGTCCGCCGCGTGATTGTTGCCCTCAACGGCGGCGTCGGACTTTTCGACGATGTCGCGGAGGATGCGGATGCCGATGATGTCCTTGATTCTTCCGTTCTCGACGGTTCCGCACATCTCGTCGTAATAGAACGTGTCATTATATGCCCAGAGAGCGTAAATCTCGTCGAACGTGAAATGGCGAAGGATGTCAGGAACCTCGACGTCGAGGCACTGGCCGATTCCGCCGGCCCAGAAGACATCGTAGATGAGCTTGCGGGCGTTGCCGTCCTTGGCGTATCTCAGCGCGGCGTCACCGTCCGTCATCCAGGCGTTCATCAGCCTTGTAGGGTCGAGTTTCACGGTGAGGACCGAGTCCATGATTTCCTCCGATCGGGCATTGATTCCGCCTGCACCCCTGGTGTCGCAGAGGTATCTGGTGAACCTTTCTCCGGCATCCATCGTTATGTCTAGCTTCGGGTTTTCCCTGCCGAGCTGAAGGCCGAAGTTTGCCATGCTCTGTATGCAGCGCTGAACCGCAGTCGCCGTGCAATAGATCTCGTTCCTGTCCTTCTGGTTGAAGACCTCGGGGCAGCGCTGATAGAGACGGTGCGCGATTGCCTGATGCTGCGCGGCTCCCTTGTGGGTCAGGTAGCCGACCTGCCCGTCATGAGCCTCGGCATAGGCACGGAGATCCGCACGGACAGTCTCTCCCTCCTCCGTAAGAAGCCCGTGGGCGGAAAGCGAGTCAAAGACCGCAAGCGGCCGCGTGATGTAGCGGTCCGTCCAGTGGTAGCGGCTGCCGTGACGGCCGTAGTGGCTGACATAGAACGGCTTGTAGCCCTTGGGGGCCGGAGTGTCGATAATCTTCTCCGGAGCCTCATAATTGTGGTGCAGGTTAGTGCACCTCGTTATGTCTTCCTTCAGCAGAGTCTTCGCGTCCCCGCCCTCATACCATGTCTGAGCCGCCGCAGAAAAGTTCAAAACAGTCGCGACGGCTGCCAAAACTATCAAATATTTATATAAATTATTCATTTTCAACAAATTGCAAAAATCACTCGAAAAACAATCAGAAGAAAACGACATAGAGAAAGGGAAACATCACTTAACCTTGAAATCTACAGTTCCGCGGACATCATCAGACGCTGCCGCGAAATATACTGTAAAATCATGTGCCGAATCAAGAACCCACTCATGCTTCTCCTCGTTGAAGTAGGCGAGGTCCGATGCCGGAATCTCGAATGACACCGTCTTTGTCTCCCCCGGAGCAAGGCTTACCTTATCGAACGCCTTGAGCTCCTTCACAGGACGGTCAAGAACAGGATTGTGCTCACCCACATAGACCTGCACGACCTCCTTGCCCTCGCGGGGGCCGACATTCGTCACCTTCACGGAAGCCTTCAGAGTCCCGTCAGCAGAGACAGATGAACTTGCCTTGAAGTCGCTGTACTCGAACTCCGTGTAGCTCAGCCCGTGTCCGAATGCGAAGAGAGGCTTGATGTCACGGTTCTCGTACCAGCGGTAGCCGACATATATCCCTTCCTCATACTTCACGTCGGGACCGCAGGTATATACTCCGAGCGCATGGGCCGGAGAGTCCTCAATCTTCACAGGGAAGGTGAACGGAAGCTTTCCGCTCGGATTGACCTTGCCGAAGACGACATCGGCTATGGAATTGCCGGCCTGAGAGCCGCAGAACCAGCACTGGAGAATCGCAGGGACATTCTCAACCCACGGCATCGCGACAGCATTGCCGTCCACGAGGCACACGGCAAGGCGCGGATTGGCGGCCGCAAGGGCCTCAATCACCTTGTCCTGGGCATACGGGAGTCCATAGGACCAGCGGTCCGTTCCCTCGCAGTCCTGATGACCGTCCTTGTTGAGGCCTCCGAAGAAGAGAACCACGTCGGCATCAGCGGCGGCCTTGACGGCATCCTCAATCAGCTGCTCCTCCGAACGGGATTCCGACAGGTCCTGACCGGTAGTAACTCCGTTATATTCGTTTGACGCGCTTCCGACATACCCCCGCTCATAAACGACCTCGGCCTTGTCACCGACGGCGGCAAGGATACCCTCAAGCGGAGAGACCTCATGCTGAACCTTCAGAGAGGACGAGCCTCCGCCGACGGTCATCATCTTCAGGGCGTTCTCGCCCACGACGAGTATCTTCTTTGCAGAGGCGAGTTCGACCGGAAGAACCTTGACGCCACCTGCCGGAGCGTCGTTTTTGAGGAGCACGATGCCGTCCGCGCCAATCTGACGGGCTGCGGCGTGATGCTCCGGAGAATTGAGCGAGCCGAAAGGCTTGTCCGTGTTCATCGCGGTGCGGAAGATGAGCCTGAGCACGCGGCCGGCCTTGTCGTCGAGGGTGGCGAGAGAAGCCCTTCCGTCACGAAGGCGCTCAAGGTAAGGGTCTGCGAGCATATAGCTGTCGTAGCTCTTCTTTCCCTTGGTCGAAAGGCCGTCGGTCCATGTGCCGTATTCGAGGTCGAGGCCGTATGCTGCGGCCTGGTCCGGGTCGCACGCGCCGCCCCAGTCGCTGATGACTGCCCCGTCAAACTTCCACTCCCCCTTCAGCACATCGTCGAGAAGGTACTTGTTGTGGCAGAGGTGCTGTCCCTTGTAGAGATTGTAGGCGCCCATGATTGACCATGCGCCTCCCTTCTCCACGCCGGCCTTGAACGCCGGAAGGTAAATTTCATAGAGAGCCCTGTCGGAGACCTTTACATCGGCGACATGGCGGTTGCACTCCTGATTGTTGAGGCAGTAATGCTTGAGGCAGACGGCCACGCCGTTCTTCTGCACCTCCTTGATATAAGGGACGCACATCTCCCCGGCAAGGAACGGGTCCTCGCCCATGTACTCGAAGTTACGCCCGTTGTAAGGAGTCCTGTAGATGTTCACGCCCGGACCGAGCAGCACGTCCTTCTCGCGGTAGCGCGCCTCCTCGCCTATGCTCTTCCCATAGAGCGCGGCGGCCTCCCTGTCCCAAGTCGCGGCAAGGCAGGTCAGCGCCGGATAGGCGGTGCAGGAGTCGTTCGTCCAGCCGGCCTGGTCCCATTCGTCCCATTTCACCTCGGGGCGTATTCCGTGAGGACCGTCGGTGCACCAAAGTTCAGGAATGCCGAGACGCGGCACGCCCGGTGACGAGAATTTGCTCTGGGCGTGGAGAATCGCCACCTTTTCCTCCATGGTCATGCGCGAGAGAGCGTCGGCAACCCTGGCGTCGAGGTCGCGGCTTTCGTCCATATAGACCGGAACATTCTGCCTCTCGGAACATGAGGGCAGCGCAAGCAGCACGATGGCTGAAAGCGAAAGAAGACTTTTTTTCATCGTATGTTATCAGTTTTCTGCAAAATTAAGGAATATGGGAAACTGATACAAATATAAAGTCATATTTCAACATTTTTATGTCAGTTTTTGAAAATATCATTACATTTTTATTGCCTCATTATGTCTATCTTTGCAGGGCTTTGCTGACAACTAACAAAAAAAATCACAAAATGAAAAAAACACTTTTATTGATGACCGCCGTCGTGACCATGATGGTCGGATGCACGGGGAAAAAGGATGCCGACGAGGTTAGGGCGGAGAAGCTTATGGCCAAGATGACGCTCGCCGAGAAAATCGGGCAGCTGAGCCAGTTCGTGCCGAACAATTCCGTCGTCACGGGGCCTGACGGAAGCCCGGTTGACGTAAGAAATGTAATCAAGGAGGGGATGTGCGGGTCCATGCTCAATGTCGGGACTCCGGAGGCGCTCATTGAATATCAGAAGCTTGCGGTTGACAGTTCGCGTCTGGGGATTCCCATTCTCTTCGGGCACGACATCATCCACGGATGCAGGACGACCTTCCCTGAAAATATCGGAATTTCCTGCACATGGGACCCGGCGATGACGGAGAAGGTCGCGAGGATTTCGGCGGCCGAAGCCACCGCGTTCGGAATAGCATGGACATTCTCTCCGATGTGCGACGTGGCGATTGACCCGCGCTGGGGACGGGTGTCTGAAGGCTCCGGGGAAGACGCCTATCTTGCCGGACAGCTTTCAGCCGCCATGGTTCGCGGCTATCAGGGCGACGACCTTTCCTCGGGGAACACCATGCTCTCCTGCGTGAAGCATTTCGCGGCCTACGGCGCGGCTGAGGCAGGCAGGGACTACAACACGGTGGATATGTCCGAGATGATGTTCCGCGAGCGTCACCTGCCTTCCTACAAGGCGGCTCTCGACGCCGGGGCGCTGAGCGTGATGAGTTCGTTCAACGACTTCGACGGCATCCCGGCAAGCGGCAACAAATGGCTGCTCACCGACCTTCTGCGCGGCGAACTCGGCTTCAAGGGCTTTGTCGTGTCGGACTACTGCTCTATAAACGAGATGATTAACCACCGCGTGGTGGCGGACAAGAAAGAGGCTGCCGAACTTGCGCTGAACGCCGGTCTGAACATGGACATGGTCGATGGAGACTACTACAAGTTCGCCGAGGAGCTCGTGAAGGAAGGCCGCGTGAGCGAGGCACAGATTGACAGACTCTGCAAGGAGGTGCTGACAGTAAAGTTCAGGCTCGGCCTGTTCGACGACCCGTTCCGCTACGGCGGCGAGGGACGCTGGGAGAAGGAGACATGGCTTCCGGAGTATCTGCAGACTGCACGCGAGGTGGCACGGAGTTCCATGGTTCTGCTCAAGAATGGGGGCGGGGTCCTGCCGATTGAAGACAGCAGGAAGATTGCGCTCATCGGTCCTGCGGCGGATTCCCGCGCACAGATGACCGGAGCATGGCAAGGCTTCGCAGACTATGGCAAGCCTGTCAGCTTCCTCGAAGGGCTGAAGGCGAGGTTTCCGAAAGTTGTCTGCGAAAAGGGCTGCGACTTCTTTGCCCCGATTGACGGGGGCATATCCAGGGCAGTTGCCGCAGCACGCGGCGCCGATGTCGTTCTGATGGCTCTCGGACTGCCCAACACCCACAGCGGCGAGGCGGCGTCGATGGCTTCCCTCGACATTCCGGCCGCGCAGAAGGAACTCTTCAGGGCGGTGAAGGCAACCGGCAAGCCGGTGGTGGTTCTGCTCGTGACGGGCCGTCCGATGACCATAGCGGAAGAAACTGCGGCCGCCGACGGGCTGCTTGTGACATGGCATCCTGGCATCATGGCCGGAAAGGCTCTCGCGGACGTGATTTCCGGAGACTACAACCCTTCGGGACGTCTGACGATGACCTTCCCTCTATGTCTCGGACAGGTTCCTATACACTATAATTATAAGAGCACCGGCCGCCCCCGCAGGACACCTTCCAACAACGCGAAATATGTCTCCCGCTATCTCGACGAGCCGAACGAGCCGCTGTTCGCCTTCGGTGAGGGTCTGAGCTATACGGAGTTCGCCTACTCCGACATTGCGGTCTCCGCTCCGGAGATAAGGCTCGGGGAAAGCGTCAGTGTGAGCGTTAAGGTGAGCAACATCGGCAGGCGCGACGGCGAGGAGGTGGTTCAGCTCTACCTCAAGGATGTGCTCGGCAGCCGCACCCGCCCGGTGCGCGAGCTGAAAGGCTTCGAGAAGATTGCCCTCAAGGCCGGCGAGTCAAAGACAGTAGAGTTTGAACTCACGCCGGAGTCCCGCTCGTTCTTCCGCGCCGACAACAGATGGGGAGAGGAAGCCGGCGACTTCGAGGTCTTCGTCGGGCACGACTCCAACGCGAAGCTGTGCGGCAAGTTCACTGTAACCAAATAAGTAATCGTTAAAAATCCGGAGCGATTTTATTATGTTTCTAAACATCACGACGATGAACAGGAAAATAGCGGCAATGACAGCCACAGCGCTTTCCATCATGGGCTGCGCCACAGGACAGACGGAAACGACGGGAACCAGGGTGGCGGCGCTCGACGACGGGCTATGGCAGGAGTCGGAATGGATAGCGGCGGCGGATGCACCCGTCGTTAAGGGGGTCATAAGCGGTCTCATAGAAGGTACGGCATCAGAACTCAGGGAGAGGGCGGCCGACGGCGCAAGCTGGTTCGTCAGCGACGTGACCAACCCCGAAAAAGTGGAGAAAGCGGTCTGGATGACCACCGGGCTGGGAGTCTATCGCATATTCATAAACGGCGCAGAAGTCGGGGAGGAATTCCTCAAGCCGGGGTTCACGCATTACGAAAAGACAAAGCTGTCCTTCACCTACGATGTCACGGACGTGTTCAAAAAGGCCGCCGGGCAGGTCAACCGGCTTTCCGCTCAGGTCACGCCGGGCTGGTGGGCGGACAAAATCATAACCCCATACGGACACGAGGGTATGATCGGACGCAAGCCCGGATTCAGAGGAGTTCTTCAGCTCACCCTCTCCGACGGCAGCGTACGGAACTTAGGAACGAACCTCACGGACTGGAAGGCCGGAGTGGCCGGGCCAGTAACTCATGCCGCGATTTTTGACGGCGAGGAATACGACGCGCGCATACCTCAGGGCTATCTCACTCCGGAAAAACTCGGCGTTCCGGAAAAATTCGACGAGTTTAAGGGAAACATATTCCCGTCCGACGGTGCGGAAATATATCTCCGGCGCGACATCACTCTCAAGCCGCAGACGGCGTATGTCTGGAAGGACGTGGAGAACATCAGGGAAAATGAATATGGCAAGGTGGTGCGCGTCAGGGAATATGCTCCGGGCGAGGAAATGACCGTCGGGGCGGACGAGAACCTCGTACTCGATTTCGGGCAGAACACCGCCGGAATCCCGGAATTCGAGTTCAGCGCGCCGGAGGGCACTGTCCTGACTTTCCTGCCGTCGGAGATTCTGAATGACGGCAACGGAGCAGTGAGCCGCGGGATGGACGGCCCGGAAGGCAGCATACACAGGGAAAACCTGCGCGCCCAGAAAATCGGCATACGTCTCATCTATACTTTCGGAGCGGACAAAGGATTTGTCAGATACCATCCGCACAGCACTTTCTTCGGCTACCGCTACGCATCAGTCAGCGCCACGGCTCCGGTGAAGATACGCTCAATCGTGACCATCCCCGTAAGTTCCATAACAAAAGAACTTGAGACAGGCACGCTGACAACCGGTAACGCTCTCATCAACCAGCTGATTTCCAACACGGTGTGGGGGCAGCGTTCCAACTATCTTTCCGTCCCCACCGACTGTCCTCAGAGAAACGAGCGTCTGGGATGGACCGCCGACACGCAGGTGTTCGCGGAAACCGGCTCGTTCTTCGCGAACACCGACCGCTTCTTTCACAAATGGACGAGGGATATGCGCGACACCCAGACGGAACTCGGAGGTTTCCCGGGAGTGGCGCCGGTTGCGCAGTATGGAGCATCGCCGAAGGATATGATGCGAGTCGGCTGGGCCGACGCTGGAGTAATCGTCCCCTGGGTTGTCTGGAAACAGTTCGGGGACAATTCGATTGTCGATGAGAACTGGGACGCCATGGAAAGGTTCATGCGTCATGTGAACGAGACGAAATACGACCATGCCGCCCTCGCAGCGGAAAACGGCAACGACCAGTACGCCGACTGGCTCAGCTACGAGGCCCTCGAAAGCCACGCGGACAAGTTCGACAGGGGCACTTCCGGGAAAGAGACGCTGAAGAAGGACTTTGACGAGTACTGGGACTATCTCGGAGCCAGCTACTGGGCAATCGATGCGGCGATGATGCGCGACATGGCAAATGCCACCGGGCGCGACTGGAAAGCATACGAGTTGATGACGGCCGACGCTGTGGCCTACCTCAGGGAGAATTTCCTCAACGCCGACGGAAGCTTCCGGAACGCCGTGTTCAACACGATGCAGACCCCGACGCTGTTCGCGCTCAAGAACGGTCTCGTGGAGGGACTGGCAAAGGACAACATGACCGCACGCCTCCGTAAAAACTTTGAGGAGCACGGGATGTGCCTTCAGACGGGCTTCCTCGGTACGTCAATCCTGATGCCGACCCTCTCTGAGAACGGGATGGACGACATAGCCTACAATCTCCTGTTCCAGAGGAAGAACCCGAGCTGGCTCTATTCCGTCGATAACGGGGCGACCACAATCTGGGAGCGCTGGAACAGCTACACCATCGAGAGCGGAATGGGTCCGAAAGGCATGAACAGCTTCAACCACTACGCCTACGGATGCGTCTGCGAGTGGCTCTGGAAGACGGCTGCGGGCATAGCAGCCGACACTGCGGCTCCGGGATTCAGGCACGTCATTATGAAGCCCGTCCCTGACCGCCGCCTCGGCTACCTCAAGGCCTCCTACAAGTCCGCCGCCGGCCTTATCACAAGCGAATGGAAATACGACGGCGACCTCTGGGAATGGCATTTCAGCATCCCCGACGGCAGCAACGCCACCGTCTGCCTGCCCGACGGCAGCGCCCCTGCGGAATACGGCCCGGGACGCCACTCCATCAGGCTCATGTTCGACAAATAGCGGAATTGCCAAAACAAACAGCCCGGCTGGAATTACTTTCAGCCGGGCTGTTGTCTTCTGCGGTGAGAGGGGGATTCGAACCCCCGGAACCCTAATCGAGTTCGGCAGTTTAGCAAACTGCTGGTTTCAGCCACTCACCCATCTCACCAGTTGTTGTACCAACCTGTCCCGCAAAAGGGAAGGCAAAGATACGACAAAATAATTGCTTTAACAAATTTTTTAACGATTACCGTCATCGCTTTCGTCGGCAGCCCGTGAATAGGCCTCGGCCGGAGAGGACTGGAAGGAAGTCTGAATCCGCAGCGGGGAACCCATCTGGCGCTCCTTGAAGACATAGCGGGAACTGTCGCCGACGAGGTTGCGGGAGGCTTCGGAGGAAAGCTTGCCGTAGTCGATGACCACGCCGTTGAAAAGGAATTCCATCTCGATTTTCTGCACCTCGGCCGCAGCCTTGTCAAGGGAGGCCTGAATCTGAGGAATCTCCGCCTCGGTTTCAAGAATCCGCGTGGTCAGTTCCTGACGGCGTTCCACATCGTCGCTGAGCGCGAATTCCTCCCTCATTTCGTCCAGTTTCCCGTTGGTGCTGTCCAGCCTGTCACGGTACATTCGGACATCCTCCATTTTTTCCATATAGAGTTTCGTGTCGGCGTTTTCCGGAATCCCGCCGCCCACGGCAGAGCCGGCATCGACAACATCCGTCCCGTCAGAGGGCACAAGCTCCATAATCCGGCGCAGCCTTTCCGCATCCGTAATCCTCTGCTGCTCCGGAGCGAACTCATATTCAAGGACATAGACCCACACACTGTCTTTCGTACAGCCGCGGTCCGAAGCAAAGACGGTGTAGCGGCCGTCGTCCGTATTCATATACAGGTAGTCATTATCCACCGAAGAATACGGAAATCCCAGATTCACCGGCTCTGCCCAGCTGCTGTCGGCCTCGTTCCACACGGATTCGTAGAGGTCATATCCTCCCGCGCTGTCCCTTCTCCTTGCGGAAAAATAGAGCGAGCGACGGTCGGCCGAAAGAACAGGGAATATCTCGTCGGACACGGGACATGCCGCCGTCGAATCACATCGCATTGAGACAGCATCCGCCGAATCCTCCGTGACCCGAGAGGCGAAAACGGAATCCTTCGGAGCGAAAACCTGACGGGGACGGCTCCAGAGGGAGTTTTTTGTGGAAGAAAATATCTTCATGTGCCCGAGAGTGTCGGGGGATGAAAAATATATCACGTCGTCGTATTCCTGAAAATATGCGATGTCCGGAAGAATTCCGAGAGCCGTCGGAGTCATCAGCGTCTGAAGGCTGTCGCGCAGGCCCTCACTTGAACCGAGGTCGTGCCAGGAGCGGTCAGGAAAAGGATAGTAGAGGAAAAAGTCCCTGAGCGTGAATTTCTGTCGGGCGATTACCGTCGGCTGGCAGACCAGCGAAGAAAGGTCGAAGCCGCTTTCCGCGTTGGCGAGAAGTTCTGCGGCATAGGTCTTCACGAGACTGTCGGAGGATTCGGACAGAATCTCGTCGCAGACCTGAATGGCGCGTCGGAACCGATAGACGCTGTGGAGAGAATCCGCGAGGGCGAGCTTTTCCGTGTCGGTGAGCCTGCGGGCCTCTTCAAGAACCGGGACGGCAATCTGTGCCGGAGCGCCGGACGCGGAAACGGCTATGGTGTCCTGCGAGAACAGGACGGATGGCACGACCGCAGCAGAAACAGTGTCCCTGACAGGAGACGTCAGAGAATCGGCACGGTCACCGAACCGGGACTGCGCCGCCGCTATGCCGGTCGAAAACACCGACAGGAATATTGCCAAAACTTTTATCCTCCACATTTTCTTCATCCGCCGACCGCCGGCTCTGCTCCCGCGAAGTCGCAGTTCCGTTAAGCCAATGCCACAAAAAGGAGTACAAATTTAATAAAAAGTGCGTTTATAAGAAAAAAATCGTAAATTTGTGCCCTATTTGCCGGAAGTAAAATCCGTGCCATACTTTATGGCACACATGGGATTGCAGCCCGAAAACGGGCACGGCGACAAAAGAAGACAATATATTAATTAAAACTTATAACATTATGCAAAGCAAAGGTGCCATCAGATTCGTTGCAATCCTCCTTGCGGTCGCATGTCTTTGGCAGCTTTCGTTCTCTGTCGTGACAAGGGTACAGGAACACAAGGCTGACAAGTATGCGGAGAAGGCCGTGGAGGCTTTCAGCGCATCGGCGGATTTCAACTCTGTATCGGACGAGGACAAGGCCTATGTTCTTGACTCAATCGCAAAGGTCAACAACAGGAGGTTCCTCGACTCCGTATCAGCCGAGAAGGTTTATTTCGGCTACACTTACAAGGATGTGAAGGTCAAGGACATCAACCTCGGTCTGGACCTCAAGGGCGGTATGAACGTTATGCTTCAGGTGCAGCTTGAAGACCTCGTGAAGGCCCTTGCAGGAAACAGCCGGGATCCGCAGTTCCTTGCGGCCATCGACAGCGCGAAGGTTCGCGGCGTCAATTCAAGGGACAACTTCATCACCCTATTCGGAAAGGCCTGGCAGGAGACTGCCGGCGGACGGCCGCTTTCTGACATATTCGCGACCTTCGACCTCAAGGACAAGGTGACGAGCCAGTCAAGCGACGCCGACGTGCTCTCGGTCATCGAAAAGGAGTCGGAGAGCGCAATCTCCAACTCCTTCAATGTGCTGAGAAACCGTATCGACCGTTTCGGAGTCACCCAGCCTAACATCCAGAAACTCGGAAACAGCGGACGAATCCTCGTCGAGCTCCCTGGCGTGAAGGAGCCGGAGCGTGTGAGGAAGCTCCTTCAGGGAACCGCCTCGCTTGAGTTCTGGACGACCTTCCAGTTCTCAGAGATTGAGCCGTTCCTCACGGAGGCCAATGCCAAGCTCGCTGAGATTCTCCCTTCAGCGGAGACCGTTGCCGAAGCCGCTCAGCCTGCCGACAGCAGCGACATTCTTTCACAGGAAGTAAACGCCACCGCAAACGAGAACGAGGAACTTGAGAACTACAGGAAGCAGAACCCGCTCTTTGCCGTTCTCCGTCCTTCAGGCTACAACACCAACGCCTGCATAGGCTTCGCAAGCTACGCCGACACGGCTCTCGTGAACAAGTACCTCGCTATGCCTCAGATCAGGGAATGCTTCCCGCATGAGTTCACTCCGATGTGGACCGTGAAGCCTTCCGACCAGATTCCGGGCGGCAACTACTTTGAACTTGTCGCAATCAGGAACACATCCCGCGACGGCAAGGCTCCTCTTGACGGCGACGCCGTCACGGAGGCCCACGTACAGTACGGCGACGGCGGCGCGCGTCCTGAGGTCTCTATGTCGATGAACGCCGAGGGCGCACAGACATGGGCTCGCCTCACCAAGGACAACATCGGCCGTCAGGTGGCAATCGTGCTCGACGGAATGGTCTATTCATACCCGACCGTCCAGAGCGAGATTTCAGGCGGTTCGTCACAGATTACCGGTAACTTCACCCTCGAGGAGGCGGAGGACCTTGCAAATGTCCTCAAGTCAGGCAAGCTTCCTGCGCCTGCGACCATCATTCAGGAGCAGGTTGTCGGTCCTTCACTCGGTAGCGAGTCAATCAACGCGGGTCTCATCTCCTTCGTGATTGCCTTCCTCCTCGTGCTCATCTACATGGTATTCTTCTATCAGGGAGCGGGTCTCATCGCAGACTTCGCCCTCCTCTGCAATGTGCTTCTGCTCTTAGGAACGCTTGTTTCGTTCGGAGCGGTCCTCACGCTGCCGGGCATCGCGGGTCTCGTCCTCACGCTCGGTATGGCGGTCGATGCGAACGTCATCATCTATGAGCGAATCAAGGAGGAACTCCGTGCCGGCAAGGGGCTCGGAAAGGCGGTTGCCGACGGTTACAGGAATGCGTATTCGGCAATCATCGACGGTCAGGTGACCACGGCTCTCACGGGTCTCGTTCTCCTCATCTTCGGTTCCGGTCCTGTCAAGGGCTTCGCGACGACCCTCATCATCGGTATCGTCACCTCAGTCCTCACATCCATCTTCATCACCCGCCTCGTGATTGACGACAGGCTCGCAAAGGGCAAGAAGGTAAGCTTCGACAACAGGCTCACGAGGAACTTCCTCCAGAACACTCACGTCGATTTCCTCGGAAAGAGAAAGTTCGCCTACGCCTTCTCCGGTGCTCTCATCCTCATCTCCATCCTCTCTATCTGCATCAAGGGCTTCACCTACGGCGTCGATTTCACCGGCGGCCGCACCTATGTCGTGAGGTTCGACAAGCCTGTGACCGCCGAGGCGGTGCGCGAGGCAACGCTGAAAGCATTTGATGTGGCATCAGAAGGAAAGGCGGCTGTTGAAACCAAGCAGTTCGGCGGTGACAGCCAGATGAAGATTACCACGACATACAAGATAAATGAAGATTCAAGCGATGTGGATGCAGAGGTTGAGAATCTCCTCTACAACGCTCTGAAGGGTCTCTTCGCAAAGGACATGACCTTTGAGGAGTTCCGATCCACGGTCGATAACCCTAACGGTATCATATCTTCCGACAAGGTGGGCCCTACCATCGCGAACGACATGAAGCGCGACGCAATCATCGCCGTCATCATCGCCCTCTTCGTAATCTTCGCATACATCGCGATAAGGTTCAAGAACTGGACATGGGGACTCGGCGGCGTCACGTCCCTCGCACACACGGCAATCATCGTAATCGGATTCTTCTCGCTCTTCAGCGGCATCCTTCCGTTCACGCTCGACGTCGACCAGACGTTCATCGCGGCAATCCTGACCATCATCGGATATGCAATCAACGATAACGTGGTCATCTTCGACCGAATCCGTGAGTACAGGACGGAGCATCCTAAGTCACTCCTCAAGGACAATGTTAACAACGCGCTCAACAGCACGCTCTCACGTACGATGAACACCTCCCTCACGACTCTCGTCACCATGCTTGCAATCGCAATCTTCGGCGGTGAGGTCATCAGGGGTCTCGCGGTTGCGCTCATCCTCGGTATCATCATCGGTACATACGCTTCCATCTTCATCGGAACCCCTGTGATGTATGATGTAGTTAATGCTGTAGAAAAGCGCAAGGCAAAGAAAGCCTAGTTTTAGCGAAATATAAATTCTTAAGAAGCGTCTGAAAAATTTTTCAGACGCTTCTTTTTTGAGTATCTTTGTAGTTCCGCGGCGATGTGATGTGCTCTGGGGAGACAAGCCCTGAGAACTGCGGAAAAAGATAAGCTTTCAACACATTAACTCACTGATTTATATGTCATTCGTACATCTCCATGTCCATACGCAGTACTCCATCCTCGACGGATTTTCCGCCATTCCCAAACTCTTTGACAGGGCGGAGGAACTCGGGATGCCGGCGCTTGCGATTACGGACCACGGCAATATGTACGGAATCAAGGAGTTCATGAAGTTTGCCGCGAAGCACCCGAACATAAAGCCGATTCTCGGGTGCGAGGTCTATGTCACGCGGCATTATGACCACCGCCTCAAGGACAACAACCACAGGGGCTACTACCACCTCATCCTGCTCGCGAAGAACTACGAGGGCTACAAGAACCTGATGAAGATTGTCTCTACGGGACACATCGAGGGGAAGTACTACAGCAAGCCGAGGGTGAGCCACGAGGTGCTGGAAAAATGGCACGACAATCTCGTATGCCTGTCGGCCTGCATTGCCGGAGAGGTGCCGAGAGACCTCATAGACGGGGACGAGGAGGCCGCCCGCAAGGCAATCCAATGGCACAAGAATCTGTTCGGAGAGGACTACTACCTTGAGGTGCAGTCCCACAGGACGGAGGTCCCGGGGATGACGCAGGAGGTCTGGGAAAGGCAGCAGATAGCCAATGCGGGGATATTCAGGCTCGCGGAGGAGATGGGAGTGAAGGTCGTCGCGACGAACGACGTGCATTTCGTGAAGAAGGAGGACGGACCGGCGCACGACAGGCTCATCTGCCTCAACACGGGGGCCTATCTCGACGACGCGGACAGAATGCGCTACACCCAGCAGGAGTTCCTCAAGAGCGAGGAGGAGATGGCCGGGCTGTTTCCGGAACATCCGGAGGTGCTCGCCAACACGATGGAGGTCGCTGACAAGATTGAGAGCTACAAGATTGACCGGGGGCACGTGCTGCCCAAGTTCGACCTGCCGGAGGATTTTCTCGCGGACATAGACAATCAGCTGGAGAAATATAAGGAGGTGATTGACGTCGGGCGCTGCGACAAGGACGGCACCGACCGAGGGGAGGAATTCTGCCGTTCGGTGGCCTATCTCTGCCACCTGACCTACAAGGGAGCGCACATACGCTACGGGGAGACCTTCACCGAGGAGCAGAGCGAGCGCATCGACTTCGAGCTCAAGACAATCTGCCGGATGGGCTTCCCGGACTACTTCCTCATTGTGCAGGACTACATCGCCGCCGCCCGTGCAATGGGCTCGATGGTCGGCCCGGGACGTGGTTCGGCCGCCGGCTCGGTGGTCGCCTACTGCCTCTGGATCACGAACCTCGACCCAATCAAGTACCAGCTCCTGTTCGAGCGTTTCCTCAACCCGGACCGAATCAGCATGCCGGATATCGACGTGGATTTCGAGGACCTGGGAGCGGCGCACAAATATGTCGAGGACCACTACGGGCTTGACCATGTATCGCGTGTCATCACATTCGGAACGATGGCGGCCAAGTCGGCAATCAAGGACGTGGCGCGAATCAGCCACATGAGCATCGATGACTCCAACCGGCTCACGAAGATGATTCCCGACCGCCTGAGCGAGATGGTCGATAAGGAATATCCCTTCAACCCGAAGCTCGACGAGCTGAAAAAGGGATTCACCGAGGTCGTGAAGAAGGTGGAGGTCGATGACCCTGACAATCCGGGGCAGAAGATTTTCGTCGAGAAGCACTATCAGGTCGGGAAGGAGGAGGCGAACGCCAAAATCACCCTCAAGAACTGCTACAGGCTCGTTCCGGAACTTCAGGAAGAGCTGAAGAACGGCACTGAGCTGACCAAGGAGGTGCTGAACTACGCCCTCCAGCTCGAAGGCTGCATCCGTCAGGTGGGGGTTCATGCCTGCGCGACCATCATCGGACGCGGGAACCTGATGGACTATATCCCCATATGTCTCTCCGAAGACAAGGAAATCGTCGATGAAAACGGGAAGAAAAAGGAGTTCTGGACGTCGCAATATGACGGGCACTACATCGAGGACGTCGGTATGCTCAAGATGGACTTCCTCGGGCTCAACACGCTGACAATCATACACACCTGCCTCGACCTCATCAAGGAGAGATATGGTGTTGACATAGACATTGAGGCCATACCTATCGACGACAAGATGACCTACGAGCTCTACGGACGCGGCGACACCACGAGCGTGTTCCAGTTCGAGTCGCCGGGAATGATGAAGTGGCTCCAGCAGCTTCAGCCGACAAGGTTCGAGGACCTCATAGCGATGAACGCCCTCTACCGCCCTGGGCCTATGGACTACATCCCGTCGTTCGTCGCCCGCAAACAGGGCCAGGAGCCTGTGGAATATGACCTTCCGGAGATGGAGGAGTTCCTCAAGGACACCTACGGAGTGACGGTCTATCAGGAGCAGGTCATGCTTCTGTCGCAGAAGCTCGCGAATTTCACCAAGGGCGAGGCCGACAAGCTCCGCAAGGCGATGGGAAAGAAACAGATAGACATCCTTAACTCGCTGAAGGAGAAGTTTATGAGCGGGGGAATGAAGAACGGCCACCCGGAGAAGACCCTCGACAAAATCTGGAAGGACTGGGAGAAGTTCGCACAGTACGCCTTCAACAAGTCCCACGCGACCTGCTACGCATGGGTGAGCTACCAGACGGGCTGGCTCAAGGCCCACTATCCGGCCGAGTTCCAGGCGGCGAATCTGAGCAACAACCTCTCGAAGATGGACGAGATTAAGAAAATCATGGATGACTGCAAGAAGAGCGGCATCAAGGTTCTCAATCCGGACATAAACGAGTCGCACTCCGCCTTCTCCGTCAATGTCGAGGGACACGTCCGCTTCGGCCTCGGAGGCATCAAGGGCTTCGGCTCCAACATCGTGCAGGCAATCATCAGCGAGAGGACGAAGAACGGGCAGTTCACCGACATCTATGACTTCATAGAGAGAATGTCGGGCATCGTGAACCGAAAGTCAATGGAGTCGCTGATATATTCCGGCGCGTTCGAGAGCTTCCACATATCCAAGCAGCAGTTCTTCACCCCGTGCAGGAGCGGAGACACGTTCCTCGACGCCCTCATCCGCTACGGCGAGCTTTTCCGCAGGGACGCGGAGAGCGCGGCGATTTCACTTTTCGGCGAATCCGAGGAGATGAAGCCGACAAGGCCCGAGATTCCGGAGATTGAGCATGAGGTCGATGAGTTCATATTCCTTCAGAAGGAGAAGGAACTCGTGGGAATGTACCTTTCGGCGCACCCTCTCGACAAGTACCGCTTTGAACTCGACAATTTCGTGAAATGCAGCCTCGGACAGCTCGACGCGCTGATTAACGAGTGCACGGAACGCCAGGCAGGAGAAAAGGTATGCGTAGCCGGGCTCATCACGGAGACCGGAACATTCAACTCCAAGACCGGCAGGGCCTACTCCAAGACAAAGATTGAGGACTATGAAGGCAGCTTCGAACTGGCTCTCTTCGGCAAGGACCACGAGGCGTTCATGGCCTACCTGCAGCCGCACACGGCCATCTGGATTGACGGCGAGATCAAGCCGCGCTTCTACCAGAAACCGGCCGAGGGGGCTTCGGCGCAGACGCAGCAGAAAGTCCCGTACGGGTTCAGGGTGAACAGGATTGTGCTATTAGGCAACGTGGCTGAGGAAAAGGTCAAGAACTTCACGGTGCAGCTCACCACGACGCAGCTCACGCCGGAGTTCCGCGAGAGGCTCGTCCGGCTCATCAAGGACAACAGCGGGCCGATTCCGCTCTCGATGAAGCTCTACGACCCGGTGCACAAGTGGAACATCGAGTTCGCGTCGCGTAAATTCACCGTGGGCGTGAACAACGACTTCGTGTCGGTGCTTGACGCGATGGGGCTTAGTTATGATGTCGAGAAGAAGAGGTAAATTTGAAATTCAGTATATGGCAGCAGAGGAAAGATTCGCGAGCCTCGGAAGAGTGGAGGCTGTTGCAAGACTTTTTGAGGGAACGGGCTACAAGCCGTTCGAGAGCACATGGTTCGAAACTAAGGGACAGGCGTATGCCACCCAGAAGAGCCGCTGTTTCATTGAGGGAACGGACTTCGACCTCGTCTATTTTCCGCTCAAGCACCTCGGTCACAAGTGCGTCACGATGGTCACCGGCGAACTCTATGCGGAGCTGTCCTCCCCGCGTACCCTCGCCGTCGTCATCGGTGTGCCGGCAAAGCTGGACTTCAGCCACATCAAGGAACTCTGGGGCGGGATTGTCGCCTGCGCCAAGGAGCACGGCTACGAAAAGCTGAGCCTTGAAGTGATGCCGTCGATGGTTGGCCTGAGCATCAGCGTGAGCGCCTGCGGAGAGACCTCCATGCTCACGGCAAAGCGCCGTATGCCGGCAAAGAGCATGGATCTGCTCTGCGTTTCGGGCAGCCTCGGCGGAGCCTATCTCGGCCTGAGCGTGCTGGAGCGCGAAAAGCGCAAGTTCGACAAGACGAAGGACGACCACGAGCAGCCGCAGTTGGACAAATACAAGGACTTTGTCGGTGAATACCTCAAGCCTTCCCTCTCTCCGAATGTCCTGAAGATGCTCGAAGACTCGGAGATTGTGCCAAGTTTCGGATATTTCGTCACCAGAGGCCTCGCTGATGCCGTCAAGTGCCTCGTCAGGGACTCCGGTCTCGGAGCGAAGATTTATGCTGAAAGAGTGCCGTTTATGGGCAATTCCATAGACCTGAGCAAGGAACTGGGAGTTGACCCGCTTGCCGCCGCCCTGAACGGAGGCGACGACTGCCGTCTTCTCTTCACCATCCCCATCGGCAAGCACGACAAGTTCCGCCACGACTTCCAGACTTTCGACATCATCGGCCACCTCGCCAAGCCCGATGTAGGCTCCGTCATAGTCACCCCCGACGGCGTCGAGCTCCCCCTCCACGCCCAAGGCTGGCCCAAGGAGGAGCCATAGTCGGAAAAAGTCATATTTTCACACATCAAGTTTCAAGAAAAAGTCATATTTTTGCATAATGAATTTTAGGAAAAAGTCATTATGCTCAAAAGAAAGATACAGAAAGAGATTCACAACTATCTGATTTCCAAGTCAAACAAGATTTTGGTAATCGACGGGGCAAGGCAAATCGGAAAATCCTTCATAATACGCCATGAGGGAAAGTCTCTGTTTCCAAATTATATTGAACTCAATATGTACGAGGACAAGAAAGGAAACAGAATTTTTGAAAACACCCGGACGATTCAGGACTTCTATTTCAGAATAAGCCTCGTCGCCGGAGACAAAATGGGGACAAAGGAAGACACGCTTGTATTTATAGATGAGATACAGGCGTACCCGGATCTCCTGACCATGCTCAAGTTTCTCAAGGACGATGACAGGTTCACCTATATTGTCAGCGGTTCGCAGCTTGGCATTGCACTTAATGAGACTCTTTCGAAGCCGGGCGGAAGGATTATGGTCAAAAGGATGTATCCTCTGGATTTTGAGGAGTTCCTGTGGGCGAACAATGTAGGCGAAGAAGCAATCGGACACCTGCGTGACAGTTTCATCGCAGGAACACCGCTCGACGACAATGCCCACTCATTCATAATGGACCTGTTCAGAAAATATCTCCTCGTCGGTGGTCTTCCCGATGCGGTAAACACATTTCTCGACACCCATAACCTCGTATCAGTCAGGGCCGTACATTCTGAACTGCACAAACTCTACAAGGAGGACTGCTCACAATATGACAGCGAGAGAAAACTTCATATACGAAAAATATATGACCTGATTCCTTCAAACCTCGAAAACAAGAAAAAAAGAGTGGTGGTGAATGAGATTGCAGGCAAACGAGGGAAGAGCATGACCGACTATGAGCCGGAGCTAGAATATATTGTAAACTCAGGCATAGCGCTGGAGGTAAACTCAATATCAAACCCGCGCTTTCCTTTGAGGGATTCTCAGAAAAAGAGCCTCATCAAGCTGTATCTGAACGACGTCGGCATTCTCACGAGCCTGCTTTTCAGTTACAACGCCACTGCCGTGCTTGAGGATATTCCCAGCATCAATCTCGGCTCTGTATATGAGAATGTCGTGGCATCCGAGCTGAAAGCCCACGGATACGATTTGTGCTATTACGACAACAAGAAAAATGGAGAAGTCGATTTTCTGGTCGATGACTATGACACTCTGTCAGCGGTTCCAATTGAGGTAAAGTCCGGAAAGGACTACAGGAAACACAATTCTTTAGACAAGTTCATGGCGGTCAAGGACTACAACATAAAGAAAGGCATTGTTTTATCGAACGAAAGAGAAGTCACGACAGAGGGGCAAGTGACATATATGCCCGTCTATTACGTGATGTTCTTGCGCCCGTCCAATCCATCAGACATTAAAATCTGAACGCATGGCTCTTTTAAGCGCCATTTAACATTTTTCCGGATTTTTATAAAATGGCATTTTAAACCCACTGACGGGAAAAGTCATTCCGCCCAAGAAAAGCACATTTTTCACAAGGTTGTTATAAACAGGTTTGTTAAAAATGTTTATATTTGCGGAAAGAAGTGCTAAAGATATGAAACAGAACGATGAATCACCATTTGTTTTCGGAGTCAAGGTCAAAGGTGACGCATTCACGGACAGAAGGGAGGAGACCGAAAACTTGAAAATGAATTTCACCTACGGAGTGAATACAATACTCATTTCTCCGAGAAGAATGGGAAAGACATCGCTCGTCGATAAAGCATGTTCTATCGTGGAGAGCGACAAGATAAGGATTGCAAGGCTGGACGCTTTCGGATGCCGCTCGGAAAACGATTTCGTGGACGCATTTGCCACAGCCGTAATCAGAGCGACATCAGGAAAATGGGAAGAGTGGATGGAGAACGCGAAAATGTTTCTCAGCAGGTTTGTGCCTAAGATAAGCATCGGACCGGATCCGCTGAGTGACTTTTCGGTTTCATTGGAGTGTAATACCGACAACAAGACTACGG
>DJPQ01000099.1:46632-59185 GCA_002439805.1 Bacteroidales bacterium UBA6408 | reverse complement strand
TCGGCCGTCGAAGGATAGTTCTCAGGATTCAGAGTCCCGTATATCTTTGCGTCAAAATTCTTTTCACATCCGGCGAACGTCAGCGCGGCGATGATGAAAAATATGGTTTTTCTCATATATCCAAAGATTGTCTGATGATTGTGAACATATATGTTTGTATCATTGACGATGTCCGTCAGAACGAAAGCCTCAGGCCGAGGGAATATGAACGCGTCGCCGGGTACTCGCCGGTGGATTTCCCGCCTTCTCCGCCTCCTCCCATATACATTTCGGGGTCGAATCCGTCATATTTCGTGAATGTCAGGGGATTCTGCGCGTCGAAGTAGAGATATATCGACTCTATCCATTTCGACGCGCCCTTGAGAATCTTCTCGTCAAAGGTGTAGCCGAAGGTTATGTTTCTCACTTTCAGAAACGAGGCATCCTGCATATTGATGTTCGTCCCGCAGGCTCCGGGCAGGGCACCTATGTCCCCGGCGGCGATTCCAGGACGTGTCCCCTCGGGGTTGGAGATGGAGTTCCAGATTTTGTAGGCTATCGCGCTGGAGTTCCTGGAGTTGTCCGACAGCCATGTTCCGCTGGTCGTGTTGAGGACGACATTGCTCTTGTAGAGGCCGAGCTGCCCGTACATATAGACATCCAGGGTGAAGTTCTTCCATGAGAATGTGTTGCCGAAACCGATGTAGCAGGCGGGTATGTTATTCTTCATGTAGATGTCGTCAATCGTAATCTTGCCGTCGCCGTTCTTGTCCTCTATAATCGGCGCTCCGGGCATCATCGCCCCTTCGGAGATGGTCTTCTGGGACTCCGGGACATTGGAGCGGTCGGCGTTGACTATCCCGATTACATTATAGTAGTACCATGCGTTCATCGGCTCCTTCTCGCGGATACGGTATTCATGATAGTAGTGGTTGTTCTCCCTTTCGAGCCAGATGCTGTTCACGCGGCTCAGCGCGAGGGAGCTCTCCCACCTGAAGGCGCGGTCGATGTTCACCGTGTTGAGGTTCATCTCCCAGCCTATGCGGTAGAAATGTCCGTAGTTGACCTTGCGGTTCTCGAACATGGCGAGAGGGGAGGACGGCTCGGTGCCGAGCAGGCGGGTGACGTCGTTGCGGAAGAAATCGAAGCTTCCGGAAATTCTCTTGCGTAGGAACCAGAAGTCGAGTCCGACATTCTTCATGTAGGTCTTCTGCCAGGACACCCACCATGAGTTGGCGCTGTTCAGCGTGTAAGGGGTGTATTGCGTCGTGTTGCCGTCGAAGGAGGCCCGGAATTCGCTTGCGCCGTAGTTCCCGTAGAGCGAGGAACCGAGGTTGTCGGCTCCGGTTACGCCCCAGCTGCCTCTGAGCTTCAGAAGGTTAATCCATGAGATGTCCTTCATGAAGCTTTCGTTTGAGAGTTTCCATGCGAATGAGACCGACGGGAACCAGTTATATTTCTGATTCGGAAAGAACTTGTCGGAGCCGTCCATGCGCACGGTGGCGGAAACTACATAGCGGTCGAGTATGTCCGCGGAGAGTTTGCCGAAGACCGAGCGGTGCTCATTGTAGCCTCGGTATGACCCCGGAAGTATGTTTCCTGTCGCCGAAGACAGGTCGTCCTCCTTAATCGCGTCCTGCGTGTCCTCGTATGAAACATAATAGCCGTACCAGTCCTGCTTGTACATTCCGGCTCCGAGGAGGGCGTCGACGTTTATCACATCCGCGAATCCCTGACTGTAGGAGAGCGTGCCCTCGAGTGTCTGGTAGCGTCGGCTCTGTGAGTGGACATTTCCCCTGGACTTCTTCATAAGGTTGAAATAGACTGTCGATGGGATGTAGGAGTTGCGCATGGTGTTCTCGTGGCTCATTCCGTAGAGAATCTTGGCCTTGAGGTAGTTCTTCCACAGGTTCGCGGTCGCCGAGACATTGAAGTTGTAGCCATTTTCCTTGGACTTGTCCTCGATGCTCCTCATCGAACTCGGATTCGGGATGTTTGAGAAAATTGTGTAGGAACCGTCCTCCTGCTTCTCGGGGATGTTCGGAGGCAGAATCAGCGCGGCGTACAGCGCGCTCGCCGCCAGCGCCCCGGCGTTCCCCGAGTCCGCGCCGACATTGGCGTTGCTGTAGTTGTTCTGGTTCACGTTCACGCTGCCGGCAATGTTGAGGAACTTGAAAACCTGCGCGTCTATGTTGGCGTGGATGGTCAACTTGTCCATTCCGGAGTTCACGACAGTTCCGTCCTGTCCGAAATACTGTCCGGAAAGATAGTACTTCACTTTTTCCGTACCTCCCGAGAGCGTGAGGTTATGGTTGTGTATGTAGCCGTTCTTCAGGACGAAATCCGTCCAGTCGGTGGTCTGCGAGTTCCTTATCTCCTTCGCGTCAAACGGAGCGGTCCATCCTCCGTCGTAGGCGAGTCCCCCGTATGGGTACATCTTGTTTGCGTAGAGGTAGGTCTCCTTGTTGAATACGTTGACCATGGTCATGTATTCCTGCGCGTTGAGAACCTGGAGGTATGGATAGTTGCGGACGAAGCTGTAGCTGCCGTCGTAGGTGACGCGAGGCTTGCCGGCCTTTCCCTTTTTCGTGGTTATGAGTATGACTCCGTCGGCCGAGCGCACGCCGTAGATTGATGCCGAGGCATCCTTGAGAATCTCTACGGACTCGATGTCCGCCGGGTTCAGCCCTCCGAGTCCCGAGCGGTTCACATTGGAAGGCATGGTCATTCCCTCGCCTCCGATGGAGATTGAGCCTGCGGGCATCACCACGCCGTCAACGACATAAATCGGAGTGCCGCCTCCGCAGATGGATATGTTCACCTTACCGTCGGGCTGCCCGCTGTTCTGCGTGGCCTGCAGCCCGGGAGCGCGCCCGAGGAGCAGCTGGTTGATGTTCGGATTGGCCGCCTTGGGCACTTCGTCGGTCTTGACCTGCGCGATTGCTGTGGTGAGGTTTTTCTTGTTCACCGTGCCGTAGCCCACGACGACGGACTCCTCAAGCACGTCGAGGTTTTCGTCAAGGCGTATGAGCATCCCCTCCGAGGCCGCCGTGAGCCGTACTGTCCCGTCCTTGTAGCCGAGACTTGAGACACGCAGTACGGAACCTGCCTGCACCTCCATCGAAAATGAGCCGTCGGCATCGGCGACGACCCCGTCATTTGTCCCCTCGACCATCACTGCGGCCCCGATGACCGGCTCGGACGTGCGTCTGTCTATTACCCGTCCGCTCGCCCTGACCCTGCCGGGGTTCTTTCCCGATGTCTGCCCCTGCGCGGCGCCGCGCAGGCTCAGCACAATCTGCTTCTTTTCTATCTTCCATTGAATCTGCGAGCCGTCGAAGAGCTTGTCTAAGAGCTGGCTCAGAGTCGCGTTGCTGATATTGATGCTGACCGTCTCCTTCTCATCAACCAGCTCGCTGCTATAGACGAACCAGTAGCCGCTTTCCTTCTCGATGCGCTCGATGACCTTGAGAATCGGCTCGTTCTCGACCCGCAGCGAGAACCGTTTTTGTGCGGCCGCCTCGAATCCGGTCTGAAACAGCAGCAGGCACAATAGAAGTATTCCTGAAATCTTTTTCATTTTGGTGTTATTGATTACGGAGGACGCATTTTTTCACATCCTGCATCAATGACACCCGAGGCGTTGGAAAGCGAAGTCCTTTTGAAGATTATTTTGAAGAAATCACGAATTTTTTTCTGCCTCCCTCTGCGGAGTCCCCCGAAACCCTCTCGCAGCGTATAGGGAGCACCTGCTCAAGAATGGACATTATGTCCTCGATCTTCTCGTCCGAGAAGGTGGCGCGGAGCTTCATTTCCGTAATGCTGAGGTCTCGCACCTCGATGCCTACGCTGAATATGTTGGAAAGGCGGTCGAAGACATAGCCCATGTCGTCTCCCCTGAACGCGAGTATGTCGTCCTTCCATGAAATCCACTTGAACACGTCCTGAACCTGTTCCGTCCGCACCGTCTCCCCCGTGCGTATCAGCTGGCATCCCTGTCCGAGCCTGTGGCGGCCGCCTCCGCAGCCTATGTCCAGTGTCCCTTCAACGAGGGTCACGCGCAGCCGTTCCGTGTCGTATGCGTCGATGTTGAAGGATGTCCCCGTCGCCGTCACCTCGCTTCCGTCCATGAGCTTCACAGTGAACGGATTGTTCTTGTCGGAGGTCACTTCAAACCACCCCTCCCCGTCTAGACCTACGATTCGCTCCCCTCGCGGGTAGCTGTCCCTGTAGGTGAGCCTAGAACCTGAATTGAGGCAGATTGAGGTCCCGTCGCCGAGCTTTGTCCTGACGACGGAGCCATAGGGAGCCGACACGGAGAGTTCGGCGGACTCCCTGTCCCCGGCCGAGCCAAGGCTGTGGGCGAGGTAGGCCGAGACTCCGAGCAGCGGAATCAGCAGTATGGCCGCCGCGTTCTTCCAGATACCGAGAATCCGCCTCCCGAAAGGCCTGCGTCCGGCTTCCATCTCCGTGAGCATCTTCCTGCGGGCCTTTTTGACATCTATCGCATCTTCCCTGAACGGCGCGTGCGCCGCCTCCCACAAGTTCCTGAACCTCAGGTACTCACGGCGGTTCTCTTCGGACGCGGAGACATATTCCTCCAGCATCCTTCTCTCATTTTCGGTGGCCCTGTCCTCAAGGTAGGCCCTCATCAGTTCAACTGCATTATCCATCATTGCAAAACATTTATCAAAATAAACACTGCTCCCAGGCCGTCACGTATCATTGCAAGCGCCTTTTTCAGCCGCAGTTCCACCGCTCTTTGAGTGATTGCGAGTCTTCCTGAGATGTCCCGTGTCCGCAGCCCGTCCTCCATAAACATGAGGAAGGTCTCGCGCAGTTTCTCGGGAAGAGCGTTCACGGCCTTCTCATAGTCACGCCTGAGGTCGCTGTAGAAGATGTAGTGCTCGACATCGTTGCTCTCAAGCACGCTTTCGGAAAGTACGCGGCTGCAATGTTCGTCCCTCACCCGGTGGTGACGCAGTTCGTTGAGAGCCCGGTTTCTGACGGCGGCGAGCAAGTAGGACTTCAGGGAGCGGTCGATGCTGAAGTTCCCGCGCGTCTCCCAGATGTGGAGAAAGACGGCGGCGACGATGTCCTCGCATGTGTGGAGGTTGCGTATGTATCCGCCGCAGAACATCACGAGGTTGAGATAATACTCTTCGAAGAAATCGGAAAAGACGCGCGTGTCGCCCTTTCTGATTCCCTCGAGATATTCTTTGTCATCGTGAACCGCTGCCATATCTTTCTGAAAAATCGCGGTAAAGATATGCAATGATTTCCATAAAATGAAATTATGAATTTTTTGTTCGTTTTCATCGTTTTCGGGTGTCATTACTATGGGGATATTATTTTGAATATATCCTAATTTTGCGGATAACGCAATGATTGATAATAAAATGCAGGCTGATAACAAAATATTGTAATATCAACAGAATGAAACAAATCTCATCCACACCACCGGCGATTCCGCTTGCCGCCTCATTTCTTGCGGCGGCCATTCTTTTCCCCTCCTGCGCGGGGCAGGTTTCTTCTGACGGTCGGCAGAACTTCAACGAAGGCTGGAAGTTCACCCTCTGCTCCGGCACGGCGCTTCTTGAGACCCAGGCCGCAGTCTTCGAGGAAGGTTCCTCCCTTGAGGTTCCCTACGGTTGCTGGCTTCCGGAATCCTCTGAGGGAGAGTCACTGCTCGCACGCAGCGTCGGCCCCGAGGATTCCGGCGACCTTGCCCTGCCCGGTTTCGACGACTCTGCATGGAGAATCCTTGAACTTCCGCACGACTGGGCCGTTGAGGGAGACTTTAACGCGGCGAACCCTTCAGGGACCGGCGGAGGTGCGCTTCCGGGCGGCATAGGATGGTACCGCAAGCATTTCAGGTTGGACGGGAAGCTTCGCGGGAAGGTCGTTCACATCGACTTTGACGGGGTGTATATGAACTCGACCGTGTGGCTGAACGGCGTTGAACTCGGGACGAGGCCCTACGGATATATTTCATTCTCATACGACTTGACTCCCTACATCAACTGGGACGGGGACAATGTCCTCGCGGTGCGGGTGAACAATTCCGACCAGCCCAACTCGCGGTGGTACAGCGGATGCGGGATTTACAGGAATGTCTGGCTTCGGATTCAGGAACCGCTGCACATCGCGCAGTGGGGCGTGTTCGCGCGAGCAGAGGACGGAAACCGGATTCGGGTCACGACGACGGCTGAGGCTCCCTCGGACTTTCATGCCGGTGCGGCGGAGGTTTTTGTTGAAATCTTTGATGCCGACGGCAGGCGAGTCGCGTCCGCGCGCTCGGAACTCGGGGCGGGGCTGAGCTGCGAGCAGATGCTGGAAGTGAAGAATCCGCGTCTGTGGAGCGTCGCCGACCCATATCTTTATCGTCTGAAAGTCAGCCTTACGAACGGCGGGAAGGTCTGTGACATTCATGAAGCCTCAACCGGATTCCGAACATTCGCCTTTGACGCGGAAAGGGGTTTTTCTCTGAACGGCGAACGGATGAAAATCAACGGGGTGTGCCTGCATCACGACCTCGGCGCTCTCGGCTCGGCGTTCAATGTGTCGGCGGCGGAGCGTCAGTTGAGACTGATGAAGGAGATGGGCGTGAATGCGGTGAGATGCTCGCACAATCCACCTGCTCCTGAACTTCTGGATTTGTGCGACAGAATGGGGCTGCTGGTGATGGACGAGCCGTTTGATATGTGGCGGCAGAGAAAGACAGAGAGGGATTACGCGAGGTTCTTTGACGAATGGCATGAGAGGGATCTGCGCGACCATGTGATGCGTGACAGGAATCATGCGTCCATTTTCATGTGGAGCATAGGCAACGAGGTACTGGAGCAGTGGCGCAACGCCAGCGCGGACACTCTCTCCCTCGCCGAAGCGAATTTCATACTGAACTTCGGACAGGACCGGAGCAAGCTGGCCGCGCTCGGGGAGACGAGCGTGAACTCTCTCCTTGCCTCGAAGCTTGCAGGGATTGTCCGTGAACTTGATCCGACACGCCCGATAACCTCCGGATGCAACGAGCCGGATCCGGGCAACCACATCTTCCGCTCCGGAGCGCTTGACGTGATTGGCTACAACTACCACGACGGTTGGTTCTCTTCCGTTCCTGCAGATTTCCCCGGCAAGCCCTTCGTCGTGAGCGAGAGCGTCTCCTCGCTGATGACCCGAGGCTGGTACAGGATGCCTTCGGATTCTGTGAGGGTCTGCCCGCCTCTGTGGGATGACCCGGCGCGTGAGCCGTCCTTCGCCTGCTCCTCCTACGACAACTATCATGTCCCTTGGGGCTGCACCCACGAAAAATCCCTCCACGATGTCCTGCACAATGACTTCATCAGCGGGCAGTTCGTCTGGACGGGCTTCGACTACATCGGTGAACCGATTCCATACGGCTGGCCCGCACGCAGCTCCTATTTCGGAATTGTGGATTTGGCCGGATTCCCGAAGGACATATATTATATGTATCAGTCCGTGTGGAGAACGGATGTCGATGTCCTGCACCTCTTTCCTCACTGGAACTGGAACGAGGGGGAGACTGTCGATGTCTGGGCCTACTACAATAACGCGGACTGCGTGGAACTTTTTCTGAACGGCCGGAGCCTCGGCGAGAGGAGAAAACTTACCTTTGAGGAGGCCGAGAGCGGACGATGTCCGGAAACTTGCGGCGAGTCTCATCCGTCGTCCGTTTTCGGGTCTCAGACAGCATGGCGTTCGATGTCCGGAGTCACTGACGGCTCCACGGAGTTTCATGTCCGCTGGAGGATTCCGTTCGAGCCGGGAGAACTGAGGGCCGTGGCCAAGAAGGACGGGCGTGCCGTGCGAGAAACTGTCGTGCGGACAGCAGGCGAGCCCGCTTCGTTGAGACTTATTCCTGACAGGACGTCCGTTTCTGCCGATGGCGGTGAACTGTGCTTTGTGAGCGTGGAGGTTCTGGATAAGGACGGAAGCCTGTGCCCTAAGGCGGATAACCTTATTCGTTTCGAGGTCTCCGGGTCGGCTGAGATTGCGGGCGTCGATAACGGCAGTCCGATTTCGCTGGAACGCTTCAAGTCGGACCGCCGTCACGCGATGTATGGAAAGGCTCTTGTCATCCTCAGACCGGCGGTCGGAAAGGCAGGCAAGGTGACTTTGCGAGCTGTTTCTGACAACGGCTCGGACAGGACCATGTCGGCTGAGACCATAATCAAAGTCAGATGACGTTTCGGTTTCTTTGCCGCCTGTCGAAACTATTTTGCAGTGGCATCCATTGAAATGGCCGTTCGGAGGCCGTCAGAGCTTGCGGTTCTTGTAGTTTTCGATGCAGGCGGGGATAATCGGGTGATAGGTCTCGGACTTGAAGAGCGGCGAGGCGATGATGAAGTCCGCCGTGCTGCGGTTCGTGGCGAAAGGGATATTGTAGAGCGAGGCGAGCCTTACGAGCCCCATGACGTCGTTCTGATGCCCCTGCATTATGAGGTTGTCACAGAAGAACACGAGCATATCCACCCGTCCCTCCGCAATCATCGACCCGATCTGCGCGTCTCCTCCCAGAGGACCGGACAGCAGGCAGGTAATCTCCGGGCATTCCTTCCCGAGTTCCTTCTCCAATGCTTCCCGCACAAGCCTTCCGGTAGTTCCCGTGCAGAAAAGCCTGCAGTCCTTCAGCGACCCGGCGTTGAACTTCACCCAGTCGATAAGCTCGACCTTTCTGGCGTCATGCGCCACAAGAGCGATATTCCGTATCATATATCAAGTTTTTCAAGATTTTCAGACATTCTGAATCCGGGCACTCATTCCCGGCTTTCAGCCGCACATACGCCCTCTCCGTCGCACAAAAAACAAGCCACCCCATCGTGTATTCTACGCAATGCATTTTTGGCACATTTCTGTATTTTGTAAAATACATTTTCGGCTCATTTGTGTATTTTGTAAAATACAGATAGGTCAAAAGATTTTTTGAATTTACTTTACATATATGTAAAGTTTTCCTATATTTGCTCCGTGAAAAAGAACACGACATTGGAATTGATTGAACAGTCGGATAAGGTAAGCCTGTATTCGATTAGCTTTGAAATGGATCATACGACTGAATTTGAGCGTTTTATGCATAAATTTGAGTCAGAAGCTACTCTGAATGAGGAGTATCAGAGGATAATCTATGCTTTACAGCTGATATTGGAAAATGGAGTGTTGGAGAGATATTTTAGGCCAGAAGGTGCGGCGGAAGACAATTTGTGCGCTTTGCCAATTGAAAGTGGAAAGATTCGTTTATATTGTTTGAGAATATCTGACCAGATTCTTATAATTGGAAATGGAGGGATAAAGCGTACCCATACATATCAGGAGGATAAGAGTCTATATGGATATGTTCTTGACCTTCAGAAATTCGACAACCTTTTGAGAATATGTGTGGCCGACGGCTCAATATGCATTGAAGAGAAAACAATAAAGGGTGTTGATGATAAGGTATTTCGGATATGAAACACAATGCTTTGTTTCAGGAGCAGCTTTCAAAAGTTTCTCCTGAGGTAAAAAAAGAAATGGAATGGTCGGCCGAGTTGGTTGACGGCATCGATGCGCTTCTGAAAGCAAAAGGTATGACCAGAAGAGAACTTGCTGCGGCAATTGGCTGTAATGAGACCCAGATTGTGCGTTGGACCCGCGGTTTCCCGAATTATACACTGGCGACTCTGGCTAAGTTGTCAGTGGCATTGGGCGATGACCTTATTCGAATCTGTGGGCGGTCACAGTATGTTAATGGCTACCGTCAGAATTCACATTCTTCCTGCCAATACTTATCAGAATCCGAAAGCCCTTCTTATGGCGGAGCTGTTCAGATTCACGGCAACGAGGAATCTTAACTACTTCTGCCGGATGAAAATCTGGAGGGGGCAGCCGGTGAAGTCGAAGTTGTCGCGGAGGCGGTTTTCGAGGAAGCGCCTGTAGGGCTCGCGGATGTACTGCGGGAGGTTGCAGAAGAACGCGAAGGACGGGCTGCGGGTCGGTAGCTGGGTGATGTACTTGATTTTGACATACTTGCCCTTCCATGCCGGCGGCGGATAGTTCTCGATTTCCGGGAGCATGACCTCGTTCAGCCTTGACGTTGGAATCTTTTTCGAGTAGTTGGCATAGACCTTCTCCGCCGCATCGAGCACATCCATGATTCTCTGCTTGTTGAGGACGGACGTGAAGATAATCGGGACATCGTTGTTCGGGGCTATTCGCTCCCTGATGGCCTCGGTGTATTTCTTCATCGTGTTGCTGTCCTTCTCGACCGCGTCCCACTTGTTCACGACGATGACGCAGCCCTTGCGGTTGCGCTGGATTAGGTTGAAGATGCTCATGTCCTGGGCTTCGATTCCGTTCTGCGCATCCACCATGAGGATGCAGACGTCAGAGTGCTCGATGGCACGGATTGAGCGCATCACCGAGTAGAACTCAAGGTCTTCGTGAACCTTGCTCTTGCGGCGCATTCCGGCCGTGTCGACCAGCATGAACTCGTGGCCGAACTTGTTGAAGAGGGTGGCTATGGAGTCGCGGGTCGTGCCGGCAATCGGAGTGACGATGTTCCTCTCCTTTCCGAGCAGCGCGTTGGTGAGCGACGACTTGCCCACATTCGGGCGGCCCACAATCGCGAAATGCGGCAGTTCCGGATGGTCGTCATTATCCGCGGCCGCGTCTGAAGGCAGTCTGCGGACGATTTCGTCCAGAAGGTCTCCGGTGCCTCCCCCGTTCGCGGACGAGATGCTCCAGACTTCCCCGAGCCCAAGAGAATAGAACTGGAATGTGTCATAGACCTTTTCTCCGGAATCGACCTTGTTGACCGCGAGCACCACGGGCTTTCCGCTGCGGCGCAGCATCTGTGCAATCTCCGCGTCGTAGTCGGTGATTCCCGCAGCCGCCTCGACCATAAACAGCACAAGGTCGGACTCCTCCACGGCGAGCACCACCTGCTTGCGTATCTCCTCCTCGAAGATGTCGTCGGAGTTGGACGTGTAGCCGCCCGTATCGACAATCGAGAACTCCGTCCCGCACCATTCACATTTCCCGTAGTGACGATCCCTCGTGACTCCGGCGGTCTCATCGACAATCGCCTGACGCATCCCCACCAGACGGTTGAAGAGCGTCGATTTGCCGACATTCGGCCTTCCTACAATAGCTACCAAACTCATAGTCGTTATCCGTTTATAGCCCCGTCACGGGGCAATTCATAAGCTTATTTTCATGTGGAGATTGACCCCAAAGTGTTTTGCCTCCCACCTTCGGGGCTTCGGGGTTCCCCTTCTCCGTCATTCATTCTTTGACCTTCGGGTGGAGCTCGCATCCCGCGCACGCGCTGCATCCCAAATCCTCGTAGCTGCCGGCCGCGCGTTTCTTGTCACCCCACATCTTCATTTCCTCTTCCTTCGCGCACTTGATTCCCAGCTTCTTCATATTCCTGTTGCTGGATATCTCCGTCTCCGGAAATTTCCCGTTCTTACGGAATATGATGTTGAATCCCAGCCCGACAAAGCAGAATGCGACGAGAATCAATGCTGCAAGAAATATTTTCATATCCTAATAAATAAATCCTGTGCTGATAGGTTCATTATTATATACTTTTTCTATGACTGACGCGAAGATTCCCGTCATCGAGCATACGGTAATCTTGCTCTTGTCGTCCTCAGGCTTAGTGCTGAGCGGAATGGTGTCCGACACAATCACCTCTTCAAGCGCACTGTCCGCTATCTTCTGATATGCGTTCCCCGAGAACACCGGATGCGTTGCGCAGGCACGCACGCTCTTCGCGCCCATCTCCTTGAGCACGTTGGCCGCCTTCGTGAGGGTTCCGGCCGTGTCAATCATGTCATCGACGATAATCACGTTCTTGCCCTCCACATCCCCGATTGCGGTGATTGAGCCCACGACATTAGCCCTCTCGCGGGACTTGTGGCAGATGATGACCGGACATTCGAGATGCTTCGCGTAGGCGAGCGCTCTCTTTGCGCCTCCCATGTCCGGGGCGGCAATCGCGAGGTTCTCGATGTTAAGCGACTTTATGTAGGGGACGAAGACGGAACTTGCGTAGAGGTGATCCACCGGGAAGTCGAAGAATCCCTGAATCTGGTCGGCGTGGAGGTCGCAGGTCATCACGCGGTCGCAGCCGGCGGCATGAAGCAGGTTCGCGACGAGTTTCGCTCCGATTGACACCCTCGGGCGGTCCTTCCTGTCCTGTCTTGCCCATCCGAAATATGGCATCACCGCGACAACTTTGTAGGCTGATGCCCTGCGTGCCGCGTCGCACATCAGGAGCAGTTCCATAAGGTTCTCCGTCGGCGGGAACGTCGATTGGATGATGAATACAGTTGCACCTCGGACACTTTCAAGATAGGCCGGCTGAAACTCGCCGTCGCTGAATGTTACCGTTTCCGACTGTCCCAGTTCGAGGTTGAGACACTTTGCCACCTTGAGGGCGAATTCCTTTGATGCCCTGCAGGCGAATAATTTGATCTGATGCTCTCTATCCATCTTTCTCTATATTTTGATTGTTGTTAAACTGTCATTCTATTCTCTCTCCTCTTTCTCTCACTCGCCCTTCTCTCACTCG
>DJPQ01000099.1:3245-46573 GCA_002439805.1 Bacteroidales bacterium UBA6408 | reverse complement strand
CAGCCGCAGGATTCCCGTTCCCTTTCCGCGTCGTGTCATCGTTGTCTTTTCCGATGCTTTCCAGCACGCTCCCGATGTAGTCAAGTATTTCCTCACGTCCGGCTCCTGTCTCCGATGAGCTCACGAAGCATGGCGGAAGCTCCTCCCAGAACTCCAGAAGCTGCCTCTTGTCCTTCTCCACCTGCGCCGCCAGCACGTTCACGCCCTGTTTGTCGCCCTTGGTGAAGATTATCGCGAACGGAATCCGCCGCTCCCCGAGCTCCATGAGAAAGTCGAGGTCAATCTTTCCGATGTCATGACGTGAGTCGATGAGCACAAAAAGGTTGACCAGGTCGGGCGAAAGGTTTATGTAGTTGTTGATTACCTGCTGAATCTTCTGCCGTTCGGAAGCCGACGCCTTCGCGTAGCCGTAGCCCGGAAGGTCGACGAGATACCAGCTCCTGTTTATGAGGAAGTGGTTCACGAGCCGCGTCTTTCCCGGCTTTGCGGAAGTCATCGCCAGCTTCCGGTTGGCGGTGAGCATATTTATGAGCGAGGACTTGCCGACGTTAGACCTCCCGATGAACGCGAATTCCGGGAACCGCTGCTTCGGCCTCTCCGATACCCTGGTGCTGCTTCCAGCAAAAAGTGCTTCCTTGACTTTCATCTCCGTGTGACCACATTTTCGAAGCCGGTCTCCTGACCGCCCCTCCGATTAAACCGCAAAGGTAGTCAAAATTCCGCTAATTCTCAACGAAAATGCGCCGCACTGCTTTTGGGGCAAATGTGCACTGGATTCAGTGCGTTTTTCGTAAAAAGTGCACTGAAAACGGTGCAATTCCATCCGGATTTCAAAAATTGTGTTATCTTTATAATTTTTAATACTCCGTAATTCCATGGGTGAAGCAACAGGTTGCTGACCAGGAATATATGGAAAAGCCATTTGAGGTATGGAAAGATGAGTTTAATAAGTTTAATGATTGAGGTTCGCATGAAGAATAAAGCAATTCTTTTGTCTGTGGTTTCGGTACTATTCATTGTGACGGCTTGTGGCTTTAATGGGGGTTCTTGCCATAATGAACCGGTTAAAACAGAAAATGCTGATAGCCTCGGGAATTGGGGAGTCGTCTATGATATCGAGGAAAATACCAGGCACAACGATATGAAGGACGGCTGGAATCTCTACGGCGTTTTTGCGTTTGTCGTGGCTTTCTTCTCCCTTCTTGTCGGTTGGTACACTCTGAAGGCGCAGAAGAGCACCGAGCAGCACACTCAGAAGGCTCCGCTGGAGGCGCAGCTGGGGATGCTTCGGGACATTCCGCGACATTTCTACCGCAACCTTGCCTGCACTTGTGCGGCATTGCTGAGATTCCGGCACTTGAACAACATCCGTGACGGTCGGAGGAGCAAATACCCTTCTGAGGCGAATGTCCTGAAACTAACGACATTATCGGATGAGTACATCCTGCCTATCGATGCCGTTGATGCCAAGGTTTATAAGGAGATGCATGAGGAGAAACTCCTGTTCAAGAATTACAATCTTGAGGTTGAGTCCGCTGCGAAACATTTTGCCAACAGCCGAATTTCCGACGACTCCCTTAAGAACGACTACGACAATCTTCTTTTCAAGCCGCTGTTCCTGATAGCGAAGATGTACCGTCTGCAGGATGCCATCACGAAATCGAACAAGTCTTACAGTCGCGAAAACAATGTCCCGTATTCGATATTTTCGTTTGTTCTGGAGCATTTTGATAAGCAAAAATTGAATGTACTTGTCGAAAACAGGAATGGAGAAACCCGGTATCTGAGGGAAATATGGGATGACTCTGCGTTCAATGATGCGGTCGGAGGCTGCGGCGTGGGACGAGGGTTCGGGTTTCTGATGGACAGCGACAATAAGAATGGGGACAGAGTTTCGTTCTTGAGATATACCAGAGATGCGAAAGGGAACCTTGACAAGAATGCCGAGATAGACAAATGTGAATTTGTCAGCTATTTCAGAGTAAAGAGCGGGGCTGAGGATAAATCTGATGCCAAGGAACGATTTGAAAAGGCTCTCGGCACGATAGATGAAATCACCTTCGCCGAAAACTACGGCATCGATGACTTTCAGAAAGCACACGAGCTGTACGCTTTGCTGAAGCCATATTTCGACTTTTTCCAGCATGACACATGGGACGCGAAGGAACTCCTCTTCACAATCCTCAAGGTTGATACCGTTCTGGAGCTCGGCAAGATAGGGATGATTGACTATTGATTTTTCTCCTACCCCATCACCGTGCGCCAGACCTTGTAGGAGGCAATCTGGTTGAAGACTTCTTCGCGGGTGAGGATTTGAGTGTGGGCGAACTGGTCCTCGGCGTTCAGGACTCCAACGAACTCGTCGGACATCGGAGTGTCGCAGAGGAAGCAGCCGAAGACCGGCTTGACGTATTCCAGAGCCTCGGCCATGTCGTCGCGCACCCGCCAGTTGCCGTTCGTGCGTTCGGTGTAGAGGAGGATTATGACGGACGAGTCTGCAATGCGGAGGTGGCTCATCATCTCGTTGTTGTCCGCCCGATACCAGAAAAAGTGCTGTGAATGGAATATGTCCTCCACTATGTCCGGGCGCGTCATGTGGCTTATGAATTCTTCCGCGACAGCCTCGTCACCCGGGGCGAAGCTGACATATATAGTTCTTTTGGGATGTCCGTTTTTCATGATTATCCGTGATTCAGTTAAATGGCCTGCATCGTCTTTTCAGAACCCGATCCGGCCTTTCTTCGGGTTCCATCTGAAGGTCGCTATGTCCTGAAGCTGGACCTGATGGGTCTTGGGCGGGCGGGCAAGGCCGGACTCGCGGAGTATGACCTGCTGGTAAATCGTGCGGGACATGAGCTTCATCGTGCGGGCGCTGGCCTTGGCGGAGGACGGCAGTGAATGGAGGTAGCCTCTCATGTGCTTTTCGGTGGCAGGACTGAAGATGACGCCGTGACGGGCCAGACAGCTGCACAGGATGCCGTAGAGTTCGTCCGGGGTGAAGTCCTTGAAAATCAGCGTGTGGTCGAACTCGTGGATTCCCGCGTCGGAGAGCTGCTCGGCCATGCTCTTGTTCGGGGCGTCAAGCTCGGCAAGTACAAGGGCGCACTCTCCGCCGGATTCCACCGTGAGTTCCTGAATCTTCAGACGCACCTGCTCTATGCCGCGTCCATAGACGGGATTCGTCCAGTTGAACTGCGGGTCGTCGATATCTATGAATATCAGTCCGTTGCATGAGCGTTTGACGGCATCTGCAAGAACGCTGTCACAGTCGGACTCTGATGCGTTGAATATGCGCTCACCCTTGATTTCGGTGATGTTGCTGTTGGAAATCAGCCTCATGCCCCGGAGAATGGCCGCCATGATTCCCGCGACCGTGCTTTTACCCGTACCGCTGTGTCCGATGAATCTCCAGGACAGCAGTCCCTTCCCCACATAAGGCTCGCCTATGGAATGGAGATAACGGGCGGAACGTACGAAATTGTGGAGCGCAGTCTTCACGTTTTCCATTCCCACGAGGGAGTCGAGCCTCAGGAGCGCCGCGTCAATTGCCTCGTTGTCAAAGACAATGTCCCGGTGCGCCCTGTCAATCACCACGTCTTCCGGAAGTATGGTGCTGAGCTGCGCGGCGGTCGGGTTCGCGAGCGAGGCCGTGCGGGTTCCGAGCGAGGCCAGGATTTCGTTCCTGAGCAGGTTGGAGACGAAACGCCCGTTGCCGAAGTGCGTGGAAGGCTTCTCCGACTCCTCCTCTATGATTGTGCGCATCCTCGCCGCCGCACCCTCCGTGATGGCAAAGCCCTGCCGCTGAATCATGTTCTTTCCGATTTCCATCAGTTCGTCGGCCGTATAGTCCTCGAAGCTGACTACATTTGGAAATCGGCTTCCGATTCCGGCGTTGCTTTCGATGAGTTTCTTCATTGGCGCGGTGTAGCCGGCGAGAATGACGACGAGGTTCGGGTTGTCCTTGCCGAGTTCGGTAAGCAGCGAGTTCATGACTATCCGCCCGTAGTCTCTCTCGCCGCCCTCGACAAGCTGATAGGCCTCGTCGATGAAAAGTATGTTGCCGTTCGCCCGTGCAAGGAGGTTGTTCATCTTGAACTCGGTCTCCCCGATGTACTGCCCGACCATCTGGCTCTTCTCCGTCCTGATGACCCGTCCTTCGGCGAGTATGCCCCAAGAGGCGAACACCCGCCCTATGATTTCGGCGACGGTTGTCTTTCCCGTGCCGGGATTGCCGAGGAATACCATGTTCAGCCTCGGCATAGTTGCCGGGAGTCCCATCTCCATCCTTCTTCCTGCCAGCCTGACGGCATAGAGGAAATCCTTGACCCGTGTCTTGATCTTTTCGAGCCCTATGAGATTGTCCAGTTCGGCGATGGCCTCCTCTCCCGTGTCGGCGCGGATCGAAGGAATGTCTTCCGGCAGGATTGTCGTCAGCGCCGGTGCATCCCTTTCGGGGGTGTTCCCGAGCCTCCTGCACATTGCAGGCACAATCTGTTCTTCAAACATCCTTTCCACGAAGCGGGCATTTCTTTTGCCCGATTTCTGATGGACGTGCCCGTGAGAGACGGCGCTTCTGAGCTTGCTGCGGCTTTCCTCCTGAAGGATGAGCCCTCGGGCGGAACAGACGGTTTCCGCAATTGAGCATAATTCATCCGTGGTGAAATCCTCCATGTATATGGGTTTCGTGAAATGCTTCGCAAGCGAGGGGTTCGCGGTCATCAGCGAGTCGATTCCTTCCGGCTCGCCGGTCAGTACCAGCATCCATTTGTTGAACTTGGAATCCTCAAGGGCATCCGTAAGCGCCCGGACAATGCGTTGTTCGGCATCGTAGTTCTTTACTTCCGTGTGGTAGAGTTCGTGAGCGTCCTCGAAAATCATGGCTCCGCCCTGTGCTTCCTTGACGGTGGAAATCGTGTTGTCATATTCTCCGTTGATGCTTGAGGCGGACAGTTTGGAGACATTTGTCGAGAGAATCTTCGGCCCGTCAAGAAGTCCCAGACTCCGGTAGAGCGCGGCCATCATGCAGGCTGCCGTGGTCTTTCCTGTTCCCGAATGCCCGACTATCAGGCTGTGGAGCGCTGTCCTGTAAGGCTTTAGTCCCGCCTTTTCCCGTTCTCTTTCAATGCGGCTGCAGACCACGGCCTCTTCCGCCCTTTTCCTGAAGTTCCCCCATCCGGCGAAACCTCGTATGACCGAGAGGCAGTCCTTCGGCGAAGCCCCTCGGCTGATGACCGTCTGCGCGTCCGAAGCCGCGAGCCTCGGAGGCCACGGGCCGAGAATCTGCATATGCCTGTTCGCCACGAATTTACCCTTGCGGAAAACCGAGATGACCAGAGTGTCCTCCTCGTCGTCCGTCAGGATATAGTCCTCACCGAACAGCCTTTCCGGTATAATCGCCGGAACATGAAGCAGCCCGTCCGCCCCGATCTGCGCCATGTCCAGACAGTCGAACTCGCAGGAGAATGACCCTTTCCCCCGGAGCGTCGCCACGTCAACGCGGAGGCCGTCATCTATGTCCGGGCATCTCTGACTTGTGCCAAGCCCCTCCTCGTGCAGGATTATATCGACATGGAGAAATTGCCGGAACCTCATTCTGATGCAGTCCGCTTCTTCCTTTACATCATGTTTCCCGTCTTCGCTGTCCGCTTCGCAGAATATTTCGTAGGTGCAGCTGTCGTGATTTTCATTGGGTGCGGAGAACTGGTCAGCCGCAGTGGGTGTTTTCGGTGGCATGGCTTGTTTTAAGGTGTTATGTTTATTCCGTGTGTGCTGTGCTTGAACTCGCTGAACGCAAATATAGCGAAAGAAATTCTTAAAATGCGTCATTTTGCGGTTTTATTCCTTTTTATTCGCTAAATTTGCGATGATGCGCCGGGCGCGTGTCGCGAGTGTGATATGGAAAAGGAATTCTTGAATCTGCTGGAGCTGCAGACCCTTGTGCGGGAGGGGCTGGAGGAAATGTTTCCCCGGAGGCTCTGGGTGCGGGCGGAGGTGGCTTCCGTGAGCGCGAAGCTGGGCGGTCACTGCTACCTTGAGCTGTCCCAGACCGAGGACGGGAGGGTCGTGGCCAAGGTCCGGGCGGTGGTATGGGCTTCCAAGTGGCGCGTGCTCAAACCGTACTTCGAGTCGGTGACGGGGGAGTCTCTGCGGCAGGGGCTTGAAATTCTCGTGCAGGCGCAGGTGACCTACAGCGAGCTTTACGGCTTCGCGCTTTCAGTGACCGACGTCAATCCCGAATTTTCCCTCGGCAAGAAGGAGGACCTTCGTCTGAAGACCATCAAGAGGCTTCAGGACGAGGGACTTATGGACATGCAGAAGGAACTTGCGTTCCCGACCCTGCCGTGGCGTTTTGCCGTGGTGTCCTCGGAGGATGCCGCCGGCTACGGGGACTTTATGCGGCATCTGGGCGAAAACGAGTTCGGCTTCAAGTTCGAGGTGCGGCTGTTTCCGGCGGTGATGCAGGGGGAGTCCTGCCCGCAGTCGGTGGCGGACGCTCTGCATGAGATTGCGGAGTGCGGGGAGACTTTCGACGTCGTGCTGCTTCTTCGCGGGGGCGGCTCGGCGCTGGACCTGGCCTGCTATGACGACTATGTGATGGCGCGCGCGATTGCCGAGTGCCCGCTGCCTGTGCTGACGGCCGTGGGGCATGACAGGGACTATCATGTCTGTGACATGGTCGCGTACTCGTTCCTCAAGACTCCGACCGCGCTTGCGGATGAACTCTTGGGGATATTCGAGGGAGAGGACGCGAGGCTCGGCGAGTTCGCTTCGAGGATGCGGCTGGCCTTCACAAATCGTCTGAACGCCATGGAGATGCGGCTTCAGAATCTGCTGACGAGGATTGCGGGCGCGGATCCGAGGAATATACTGAAACGTGGATATGTGCTCGTCGCCGACGGAAAGGGCGTCGTCGTGAAGAGGGCGTCGTCGCTGAAGGCGGGAGACCGGCTTCGGGTGATGTTCGCCGACGGAACGGTTGAGGCGGAGGTCATAAATTGTAAAATAATATGAAACAGGAAAATACATTTGACTACGCAGCGGCGGTCGCGGAACTTGAGAAGATTGCCGCGACGGTCGAGAACCCGGAGACTCCGGTTGACGACATCGACAAATACATCCGCCGCTCCGAGAAACTCATCGCCGACTGCCGGGCGTGGCTCCGGGGCGTGCGCGAGCGGACGCTGAACATTGAGTAGTCTGTGTGAACCAGATATAAACGAATATATTATATATTGTTGGCTGATAACCACATGGATTTATGTCAGAAATAAAGAAAATATACGAGACCGACCCGTGGCTGATGCCCTACAGGGAGGTCATCGACTCCAGGCATGAGCGGATTGAGGCGCTCAGAGAGCGCTATTCCGTCGGAGGCTCGCTCTCGAAGGGCATCAACAACCACCTCTACTACGGCCTGCACCGCACGCCGGACCATAAATGGGTGTTCCGGGAATGGGCTCCGAACGCCACGAGGATTTACCTCATCGGCGAATTCAATAACTGGAAACGCTCCGAGGCCTACGCCCTCAGACCGCTCGGAGGCGGCAACTGGGAGATAGTCCTGGACGATCTCTTCCTCAGCCACGGCACGCTCTACAAACTCTTCATCGAATGGCCCGGGGGAGGTGCGGAAAGGCTGCCGGCGTATGTCACGCGGGCGGTTCAGGACCCGGAAACCAAGGCATTCTGCGCCGAGGTCTGGGAGCCGGAGAAGCCATACCGCTGGCGTCACCGCAGGCCGGGGAAGCGTCCGCACCCGCTGATTTATGAGTGCCACATCGGGATGAGCGGGGAAGAGGAGCGGGTCTCCACCTTCACCGAGTTCCGGAAAAATGTGCTGCCTAAAGTCGTCGACCTGGGCTACGACACCCTCCAGATAATGGCCCTTCAGGAGCACCCCTACTACGGCTCCTTCGGCTATCAGGTCTCCAACTTCTTTGCGCTCAGCTCCCGTTTCGGCACCCCGGAGGAGTTCAAGGCCCTCGTCGACGCAGCCCATGCGAAGGGGATAGCGGTGGTGATGGACATAGTCCACTCGCACTCGGTCGATAACGAGGCCGAGGGCCTGAGCCTCTTCGACGGCCGTGAGGACCTCTATTTCTACAAGGGGCCTCAGGGACATCATCCGGCATGGGGCTCGCGCTGCTTTGACTACGGCAAGGACGAGACAAAATATTTCCTCCTCTCGAACTGCAAGTACTGGATGGAGGAATATCACATCGACGGATTCCGCTTCGACGGGGTCACGAGTATGCTCTACTGGGACCACGGGCTCGAAAGGGCGTTCACCGGATATGACGACTATTTCAACGGCTCCGTCGATGAAAACGCCGTTGATTATCTTGCACTTGCGAATATGCTCATCCACGAGATGAACCCGGACGCATTCACCATTGCCGAGGACGTGAGCGGGATGCCGGGGCTTGCGGCGCCGTTCGCGGCCGGGGGCGTGGGCTTCGACTTCCGCATGGCAATGGGCATAGCCGACAACTGGATTAAATGGATAAAGACCCTCAGCGACGAGCAGTGGAGCATGGGAGAAATCTGGTGGCAGCTCACGAACAAGCGCACCGACGAAAAGACCATCAGCTACGCCGAGTGCCACGATCAGGCGATGGTGGGCGACAAGACCATAATCTTCCGTCTTATGGATGCTCAGATGTACACTTCCATGAACAGGGACTCCAAATCTCCGGTGGTCGACAGGGGCATCGCCCTCCACAAGATGATACGCCTCGTGACTCTCGCCACCGCAGGCGACGGCTACCTCAATTTCATGGGCAACGAGTTCGGACATCCCGAGTGGATTGACTTTCCCCGCGAAGGGAACGGATGGTCGTACAAATACGCCCGCAGGCAGTGGTCGCTAGCCGAGCCGGACTATCTGAGATACAAATATCTCCGCAACTTCGACAAGGCGATGATAGGCATGGCGAAGTCCGAGGACATACTCGACGACGCTCCGGAACTTCTCGTGCAGGACGAACAGAAAAAAATTCTTATTTTCCGCAGAAAAAATTGTATATTTGCGGCAAATTTCAACCCGACCGAATCCTTTGTGGATTACGGCTTTGCGGCTCCGGCCGGCAAGTGGGTTGACATTTTGACCACAGATTCATTGGAATTCGATGGATTCGGCAGACTGACGCACGACGCCCATTTCACGGTTCCGCAGAAAAACGCCAATGGGAACGACAGATACGAAGACAGCTTATTCCTCTATCTGCCGAGCCGTTGTGCTATTGTGTTGAGGCGAGAGTAGGCTCTGTGGAAAATATGTTTGACGGCGCGTGAAGGCGTGCCGATAAAAAGAAACAAAAGTATATAATAGAAATATGGCATTCCTTAGTTTCAACAAATCCGAACTGGTGAACCTCGAGTATTCGCTCAGGAGGGAAATCATCGGAGCAAACAAGACGGGGGCGTACTGTAACACCACCGTCGTGGGCTGCAACACGCGGCGCTACCACGGACTGCTGGCCGTCCCCGTCGATGCGTTCGGCGGAGAGAAGCACATCCTGCTTTCAGGCCTTGACGAGAGCATCGTCGTGAACCACAGGCAGTTCAACCTCGGGATTCACTGCTACGGGGACATCTACGAGCCTCGCGGGCACAAGTACATCGTCGATTTCACGGCCGCGCCCGTGCCGACCCTGACCTACAAGATAGGGGAGACGACTTTCAGAAAATCGGTCATCCTCGCTCCGGACTCCGATCAGGTGATGGTAAAGTACGAACTCGTCTCCTCACCCGAGTCCTGCGAACTTATCGTCAAGCCTTTTCTCGCGTTCCGCTGCATCCACAGGCTCACCTGCGAAAATCCCGATGCGCGGACGGGCTACCGCGAGATTGAAAACGGCGTGTCCTTCAATATGTATGAGGGCTTTCCGGATCTTAATCTCCAGTTGTCGAAGGCAGCCGAATTCCGCTATGCTCCATCGTGGTACAAGGGCATAACCTACACTGACGAGTATCGCCGGGGGTTCGACTGCCGTGAGGATTTGTTCGTGCCAGGATTATTCTCGCTCAGACTGAGAAAGGGGGAGTCCGTGATCATTTCCGGCTCTACGGCAGTCGAGGACACGAAGGGGCTTTCACGCAAGTTCAATTCAGTCGTGAGGAAAAAAGGCAAAATCACATCCAACGCGGACCTTCTGAAATACAACGCGGACCTTCTCATCTGCAACCGCAACGACCATAAGCAGATAGTGGCCGGGCTCACATGGCTCGGAACCGGACTTCTGCGCGAGACTGTAGTCGCGCTTCCGGGGCTTACGCTATATGCCGGAGCCGGAGCAAAGGAGTTCGAAGAAATTCTCGACAATCTCATCGCGGACAATCAGGAGAGGCTTTCGAGCCGCACTACTCAGGTCGAGGCGCCTCTGCGCATCGCGGACGCCCTTCAGCAGTACATCCGCTTCGGCGCAGAACCCAAGAGAGTCTGGAAGAAGTATGGCGAGACCATGAAGGGAATCCTCGAAAGCTATCTTCCCGGCAGGCGTGCCGAGGTCGCTCTCCATCCTAATGGACTCCTCTGGGCCCAGAAGTGGCGCACCGCGCTTTCGTGGATGAACGCATATGTGAACGGAGTGCCGGTGACGGAGCGTGCCGGCTACCAGGTGGAGACAAACGCCTTTTGGTACGACGCCATTTGCTTTGCCCTTGAAATGGAAGCCATGTACGAGCCCAGGAATTCCGCGTTCATTGAAAGGTGGAGTGAGGTGAAGCGTCTGATCGAGGAGAATTTCGAGAGGACATTCTGGGTTGAACGCGGCTATCTTGCGGATTATGTCGACAACTCCGGACAGAACACCGCCGTCCGTCCGAATCAGCTGTTCGCCATTGCGCTGGAGCATTCCCCCGTTAACGACGACTACAAGTCCTCCATCATGCAGACCATTTCCAATGAGCTGATTACCAGCCGGGGAATCCGCACCCTGTCGCCGAGGAACGAGGCCTACAGGGGAGTCTATGAGGGCTCGCAGATTGAACGGGATCTTGCCTACCACCAAGGTTGCGCGTGGATTATCCCGCTCGACTACTACATCGCCCAGGCTTTCTCTATGATCGGGCCTTCATACCTCAAGAGGGCCGAGTATCTCGTGGAAGGCTTTTACAAGGACATCTACAAGCACGGTGTCGGAGCATTCTCCGAGCTCTATGACGGAGACCCTCCTCACGAGCCGCACGGCGCGATTTCTTCGGCCTGCAGCACGGCGGCTCTGCTTCGTGTTGAACATCTTTTGAACAAGTATAGGACCGCCGCATATGGCGCGGATGAGGTTTCTGAAGTCGGCCCGGAGGGAACTGCCGCAGGTTGTGCCGCACCCATATCGGAAACCGTCAAGTCAGAAACCGTCAAGAAAGGGAGGAACAGAAAATGAGAGTGCTAATGTTCGGCTGGGAGTTCCCGCCGCATATCGCCGGCGGTCTCGGCACTGCCTGCTACGGAATGACCAAGGGTCTTGCCGAGAACGGTGTTGAGGTCCTTTTTGTGATGCCGTCCGCCTCGGGGGACGAGGACCAGTCCGCCGTCCGCATAATCAATGCGAGCGATGTGGCAGTCGACACCATGTCCGAGACTGTGGATGAGTTTCTCGGGAAGGTTCGCTTCGTCCATGTGGGCACGAATATGGTCCCTTATGTCTCGCCGGAGGATTTCGCCGACGTGGTTGAGGAGGAGCGGGCCCGCCAGATTAAGGACTTCCGCATAACTTACGGCCAGAAATTCCAGTTTTCCGGCAAGTACGGGACAAACCTCATGGAAGAGGTCGCCCGCTACGGAATGGTAGGGGGCACGATTGCCCTTCAGCACAGGGATGAGTTCGATGTCATCCATGCCCATGACTGGCTGACCTACCTCGCCGGCATCGCCGCCAAACAGCTCACGGGCAAGCCGCTTGTCGTCCATGTCCATGCGACTTCGTTCGACCGTGCGAGCGACGACAACATAGACACCCGTGTATATGATCTCGAGAAGAGGGGAATGGAGGCGGCCGACAAGGTCATCACGGTGAGCGAACTCACGAGAAACATTGTCATAAACAAGTATGGCATAGACCCGTCCAAGGTCGTCACCGTCCACAATGCAGTGGATTTCTCCGGACGTTCCGGCATCACCGTGCAAAGGGGCGTCAAGGACAAGATTGTCACATTTCTCGGCCGCGTGACCTATCAGAAGGGACCGGAATACTTCATCGAGGCGGCCGCAAAGGTGCTCAAGAGGTGCGACAACGTGCGTTTCGTGATGGCCGGCAGCGGAGACATGCTGAACAGGTGCATACTTCATGTGGCGCGTCTGGGCATCGCTGACAGGTTTCATTTCACGGGCTTCCTGCGGGGCGACGACGTGAGGAAGATGTTCGCCCTGTCGGACGTCTATGTGATGCCGTCCATCTCCGAGCCCTTCGGAATCTCGCCGCTTGAGGCGATGCAGACCAATGTTCCTTCAATCATTTCCAAGCAGTCGGGCTGCGCCGAGGTGCTCAAATATGCGCTCAAGGTCGATTTCTGGGACGTAGATGCTATGTCAGACGCGATTTACGGCCTGCTGAACTATCCGGCATTGTCCGAATTCGCCACGCGCTGCGGTTATGATGAGGTGAACGCCCTCAAGTGGACCGCCGCCGCCGCGAAGATCAAGGCTGTTTATGAGTCCGTGGTGAAGTAGCCGGATGTTTGGAATAAAGAGGGTATGTTATTGATAATAAAAGATTTATATATATGAAAAAGTCTGTTTGTCTGTATTTTCAGGTTCATCAGCCGCTGCGGTTGAGGCAATACAGGTTCTTCGACATCGGCAAGAACTCCCATTATTACGATGACTTCACGAACCGCACCATCCTGCGGCGTGTCGCCAAGAAGTGCTATCTTCCGATGAATGAGTTGCTTCTTGAGCAGATTAAGGCGAACAATGGGGCGTTCAAGGTTGCGTTCTCAATCACCGGAACGGCTCTGGAGCAGTTCGACCGCTACTGCCCGGAGGTTCTTGACAGTTTCCGTGCGCTTGCCGCGACCGGCTGCGTGGAATTTCTTTCCGAGACCTACTATCACTCGCTTGCATCCCTCGCTTCGGAGCCCGAGTTCAAGCATCAGGTTCTCAAGCACAAGGCGGCTATAGAGCATTATTTCGGGGTAACTCCGACTACTTTCCGCAACACGGAGCTGATTTACTCCGACGACATCGCCGATATGGTGGATTCATTGGGATTCAAGACCATACTGACCGAAGGCGCGAAGCATATACTCGGATGGCAGAGCCCGAACTATGTGTACAAATCGACCGCGAAACACGTGCAGAAGCTTCTCCTGCGCAATTCCGGACTGAGCGACGACATCGCTTTCCGATTCTCTGACAGAAACTGGGATAACTGGCCGGTGACCGTTGACAAATATCTTTCGTGGCTTAAGGCCGGTGACGGCGAGATAGTGAACCTCTTTATGGACTACGAGACCTTCGGAGAGCATCAGAGCGCCGCGTCGGGAATATTCGACTTCATGAAGTACCTTCCTTCGGCGGTCATAGCCGACGGAGAGTTCGAGTTTGTCACTCCGTCACGTGCGGCCAGAAAGCACAAGGCCGTTGCCGTGCTCGACATTCCGGACGCGATTTCCTGGGCGGACGAGGAACGTGACACCTCGGCATGGCTCGGAAACGAGCTTCAGAACGAGGCCTTCAGCAAGCTCTACTCCCTTTCCGAGAAGCTGTCCCTGCTGAACGACGCCGAGCTCTGGGCAGATTTCGGACATCTTCAGGAGAGCGACCACTTCTACTATATGTGCACCAAGTATTTCTCCGACGGCGCGGTGCACAAGTATTTCAACCCGTATGACACGCCTTACGAGGCATTCATCAACTATATGAACGTACTGAGCGACTTCATGATTCGTGTGGATCAGGCATTGTCCTCAAAGGAACAGAAATAATAAATGGAACAAAACATCATCAGACCGGACTACCTGTTTGAAGTCAGCTGGGAAGTCTGCAACAAGGTAGGCGGCATCTATACGGTCATCGCGACCAAGGCGCTGAACCTAAAGGCCGAATACAAGCGGCATCATATCCTCATCGGGCCGGACGTGTGGATGCACACTGCAAGCAATCCGGATTTTACAGAGGATCCGCTTCTATTCAAGTCATGGAAGGCCGCCGCTGCTGCGGAGGGGCTTCGCGTGAGAATCGGAAAGTGGAACGTGCCTGGGCAGCCGATTGCCATACTTGTCGATTTCAAACAGTTCATAACCTCCCAGAACGAGATTCTGACTGAGTATTGGAAGGAGTTCGGAGTGGATTCCATCACCGGAAATTGGGACTATAAGGAATCCGCTCTGTTCGGCTATGCTGCGGGTAAGGTCATAGAGAGTTTCTACAAGTACAACCTCTTTCCTTCCGACAAGGTCGTGGCGCAGTTTCACGAGTGGATGACCGGTGCCGGACTCCTCTACATCAGGCATACCGGGCTTCCGATTGCGACGGTCTTCACGACGCACGCCACGGTTCTCGGTCGCTGCATCGCCGGCAACAACCTGCCTCTCTACGACGCGCTTGACAGCTACGACCCGGATGCCAAGGCGCGGGAGTTCAATGTCATGGCCCGTCACTCCCTCGAAAAGACCTCGGCGCGGAACGCGGACGTGTTCACGACCGTCAGCGAAATCACCGCGCAGGAGTGCCGTCATTTCCTCGGCCGCGCTGTGGATGTGGTGACTCCGAACGGCTTCGAGCCGAGCTTCACCCCGTCGGATGAGGAATATCCGGCAAAGCGCAAAGAGGCGCGCAGGCGGCTCATTTCTGTGGCTTCAGCGATGTCGGGTACTGAGGTGCCTGATGACGCGATGCTCATGTGCATCGGCGGACGCTACGAGTGGAAGAACAAGGGCATCGACGTTTTCATCGACGCGCTCGATCGTCTCAATCGTTCCGACTACAGCGGTCGTAACATTCAGGCGTTCATAATGATACCTTCCGGACACCATGGTGCGGACAAGGAACTTGTCGCCAAGCTCGGAGGCAGCGGCTCGTCATACACGACGCAGATTTCTCACTACCTCATGAATCCGGAGTACGACGCCATATCCCATCGTCTCGCGCAGCTGGGGCTCGACAATTCGGAGCATACGAAAGTGAAGGCATATTTCATTCCGTCCTATCTCAACGGCAACGACGGAATATTCAATATGTCCTACTATGACCTTCTCAACGGAATGGATCTCGCCGTGTTCCCGTCCTACTACGAGCCTTGGGGATATACCCCTCTGGAGTCACTTGCATTCAAGGTCCCGACTCTCACGACCTCGCTCGCCGGATTCGGGCTGTGGGTTCGCGGACACTACGGGAAACAGCATCCGGGCATCACCGTGGTCACGAGGAACGACTCTAACTACAACAATGTCGTGGAGGAGACCGTGGGAAGGATTCGCGAGATAGCCTCCCTTACCGCCGAGACTCGTCAGGGCTATATGGAAAATGCCCGTGACGTCTCGAACATCGCGCTGTGGGAGAACAACATAGTCTATTATAAGGAAGCATATTCAAAGGCATTAAATAAAGTTATATCAGAAAAAGGAGCATTCCCGGAGTTCAGGGATGAGAAACCAATGGAGTACAAGAAGAATGAAGTAAATCAGCCGTCGTGGAGCAGCGTTTTCGTCTCAAGGCATCTGCCTGAGGCACTGAAGGATCTGGAGATTCTGTCGAAGAATCTGTGGTGGTGCTGGAACGAGTCGGCAAAGAATCTTTTCAAGTCAATAGATCCTGAGGCCTGGAAGGCCTGCGGGGAGAATCCTATCGCGCTGCTGGACCGCGTGAGCCTCAAGCAGTTCAAGAAGCTGAGTTCCGACGTCGAATTTCTCGGCCAGCTCAAGGCGGTGAAGGACGAGTTTGACGAGTATATGGGGCTGAAGGCGAAGAGGACTAATCCGTCTGTGGCGTATTTCTGTATGGAATATGGCCTTGACACGTCGCTGAAGATTTATTCCGGCGGTCTCGGCATACTCGCCGGCGACTACCTCAAGGAGACTTCGGACATGAACGTGAACCTCGTGGCAGTGGGGCTTTTCTACCGCTACGGATATTTTACGCAGATTCTCTCCGCGCAGGGTGCGCAGGTCTCCAAGTATGACGCGCAGGATTTCATGAAGACCCCCGCAGAGCCTGTCCGCGACAAGGACGGCAACTGGGTGACGATAAGCATAGCTTTCCCGGGACGCAACATCAACGCCCGCCTGTGGCTCGTGAACGTCGGAAGGACTGAGCTTTATCTGCTTGACACCGACTATGAGGACAACCTTCAGGAGGACAGGGAGGTCACCTACCATCTTTACGGCGGCGACTGGGAGAACCGTCTGAAGCAGGAGCTCCTTTTGGGAGTCGGCGGTATCCGTGCCCTTCGCAAGATAGGCTACTGGCCGCAGGTATATCACTGCAACGAGGGTCACGCGGCGTTCATCGGGCTTGAGAGGCTGCGCGAGTACATCGAGCAGCAGAACCTCAGCTTCGGCGAGGCTATGGAGGTCATCCGTTCATCGTCTCTTTATACGACCCATACTCCGGTTCCGGCCGGGCATGACGCTTTTGACGAGGGTCTTCTCCGCAAGTACATCGGCCATTATCCGCAGCGCCTCAAGATTGACTGGGAGACCCTTATGGGACTGGGCAAGCTGAACGGCGCCGACCCTAACGAGAAGTTCTCGATGAGTAACCTCGCCGCAAACATTTCGCAGGAGGTCAATGGCGTGTCATGGCTGCACGGCAAGGTGAGCCAGGAGATATTCGCGCCTATGTATCCGGGCTATCTGCCGGAGGAACTGCACATAAGTTACGTGACAAACGGCGTTCACTACCCGACATGGACGGCTCCCGAGTGGAAGGAAATCCATTCCAAGGTGTTCGGCAAGGAGTTCGCGACACATCACTACGACAAGAGCTGCTTCGAGGGAATATATAAGGTTTCCGACGAGACCGTATGGTCTGTCCGCACTGAACTGCGCAAGAAGCTCATAGCCGAGGTTAAGGAGCGTCTTTCCGACACGACTGAGTCGAACCACTACTCTCCGCGCCAGATTGTCACCATCAAGGATACCCTTCGCGACGATGTCCTCACAATCGGCTTCGCCCGCCGTTTCGCCACCTATAAGCGTGCACACCTGCTCTTCCGCGACCTCGACCGCCTTAGCGAGATTGTGAACGACCCGGAGCGTCCGGTTCAGTTCCTTTTTGCCGGAAAGGCGCACCCTGCCGACAAGGCCGGCCAGGATCTCATCAAGATGATTGTCGACATCTCGAAGCAGGACCGCTTCATCGGAAAGATTGTCTTTATCCCGAACTATGACATCACCCTCGCGAAATACCTCGTTCAGGGCGTGGATGTGTGGATGAACAACCCTACGCGCCCTCTGGAGGCTTCCGGAACGTCCGGCGAGAAGGCAGCCATGAACGGCGTGATGCACTTCTCCGTGCTCGACGGATGGTGGGTCGAGGGCTACAAGCCGGGCTGCGGATGGGCTCTGCCTATGGAGCGTACCTACGATGACCAGAACTATCAGGACGAGCTTGACGCGGCGACGATATACACGATTATCGAGAATGACATCGCCCCTACGTTCTATCACAAGGACCCTGCGACGGGACGTTCCGCATCGTGGATTGAGTATGTGAAGAACACCGTGGCCCAGGTTGCCTGCAACTTCACCACGAACAGGATGCTCACCGACTATGTGAACCAGTACTACAATCCTCAGTCAAGGCGTTATGAGTCCCTCGTCGCCGATGACTACAAGGTTGCACGCGAGATTGCCTCATGGAAGAAGCATATGCGCCGCGACTGGGGACAGGTCGAGGTCGTTTCCGTCACCAAGCCTGACAGCGCGGCCGGGAACGTCTCAATCGGACACGAGTACAAGGCTGATGTGGTTCTCAACATCGGTGACCTCGACCCGTCGGAGATTGGCGTGGAGTTCCTCTTTGCCACTCAGGACGCCAAGAACAGGATGCACATCGTGGAGAAGTGCGAATGCTCTCCGGTTGAGGTGAACGACGGCATCGTGAAGTACGAGGCTTCTGTCCTTCCTGAGACCACAGGAGTCTATCAGGTGGCCGGAAGAATCTATGCGAAGAATCCGCTTCTGCCTCACAGACAGGATTTTGAACTCGTGAGATGGCTGTAATTGCCACCGGTTTTTTTGACGGGGTCCATCTCGGACACAGGTCGGTCGTGGGACAGCTTGTCTCGGCCGCCCGGGAGCGCGGGACGGACTCCGTGATTGTTACTTTCCGTCCGCATCCGCGCGCGGTGCTCCAGCAGGACGCGCCACAGCTGCGGTTGCTGACTTCCTTTTCTGAAAAGCGCGAACTGCTCCTCTCGCTCGGCGTTGACAGGGTGGAGGTGATTCAGTTCAGCCGCGAGTTCGCCGGCCTTACGGCGGAGCAGTACATCCGGGACTGGCTCGTCGGGCGTTTCGGCTGCACGGCCATGGTCTTCGGCTACGACAACAGGGTCGGCTCTGACGGGGCTGACGCCTCGGCGGTGCGCGGGATTGCCTCCCGGCTCGGAGTCGAGCTGATTCCATGCACGGCTCTCGGCGACATAAGCTCGACGAAGATTCGCTCGGCACTTTCCGCCGGAGAGGTCGAGACCGCTTCGGCGATGCTGGGCTACGACTATTTCCTGAACGGGGTGGTTGTCTCCGGCAACCGCATCGGCCGCACTCTCGGCTTCCCGACGGCGAATATGCAGCTCTATGAGCCTCTGAAGCTCATTCCCGAGAACGGGGTGTATCTGGTACGGGTGGAGTTTCCCGCCCTGGCGGGGGAATCCGGTCTTGTTCCTGCATTTCCCGTAGCGCCCGGCATCACGCCCGTCTCATGTGGCGTTTCCGGAGCTGACAGGATGAACCAAGGAGCGCGTGTCCTGTACGGAATGTGCAACATAGGCTCCCGCCCGACGGTGAATCTCGGCGCGAACATCACGATAGAGACCAACATCTTCGGTTTCGACGAGGACATCTACGGTCTCCCCCTCAGGATTTCATTCATGAAACGCCTCCGTGGCGAGACCCGCTTCTCCTCCACCGCCGCCCTCCGCGACCAGCTCGCCGCCGACCGCGCCGCCTGCCTCTCCATCCTCGGCCAAATTGCCAAGTGAAAATCGGCCAAATTGCCAAGTGAAAATCGGCCAAATTGCCAAACGGTTCTTGAAAAATTTGCGGAAGTCGTTGAAAGTTAATATCTTTGTCGTAAATGATTGAGTTATGACAAATGAGTATAAAAATCGCATTGCAGACCAGCTGCTTTCAGATAAATTGGAGGCAATGGGCGCAGTCCTGATTGAAGGTCCCAAAGGGTGTGGCAAGACAACTACGGCAGAGCAACAGGCCGGGAGTGTCATCTATATGGACGACCCTGAGAATGGCGAGCAGTATAAACAGTTGGCGCAGACAAACATTCGTATGCTTTTGACTGGTCAGACTCCAAGGCTGATTGACGAATGGCAGGATGTTCCAAAATTATGGGATGCGGTGCGTTTTGAAGTGGATCATCGCTCTGATGACGGACAGTTTATCCTCACCGGCTCGGCTGTTCCGGCCAACAGGGATGAAATTCGCCATACCGGCACTGCCCGATATGCATGGCTGACGATGAGGCCTATGTCGCTTTGGGAGTCCGGCGATTCAAATGGGGGCGTGAGCCTTGGTTCATTGTTCTTGTCGCAGGACGCTGTGGGATGTGAAAATTCCGTTGACATGGAAAGGATGGCCTTTCTGGTTTGCCGTGGCGGTTGGCCTAAATCCATAACGAAGAAATCAGAAAAAGCTGCGCTCGCTCAGGCAATTGAATACTACGAGGCCGTTACAAGAGCGGATATCTCCCGTGTTGATGACGTTCAGCGCGATGAGGAACGTGCAAAGAGACTGATGCGCTCATATTCCCGTCATCAGGGGACCCAGACCAGCATATCCGTGATTCTTGACGATGTAAGAGTGAATGAATCGGAAGAATTGAGCGACACGACGATTTCGTCCTATTTGTCCGCGCTGAGAAAAATCTTCGTTATAGAGGATATGCCGGCATGGAATCCTAATCTGCGGAGCAAGACGGCAATCCGTACATCCGATACGAGATATTTTGTTGATTCGTCGATTGCCTGTGCGGCCCTTGGCCTTGGCCCGATGGATTTGATTAACGATTTGAATACATTCGGTCTTTTTTTCGAGACAATGTGCGTGCGTGACCTCCGTGTCTATGCCGACGCTCTCGGAGGCAAGGTCTATCATTATCGGGACAAGAACGGTCTTGAGTGTGATGCCGTCGTGCATCTCCGCAACGGTTCATACGCCCTGATTGAGATAAAGCTCGGCGGCGACACTCTGATAGAGGAAGGGGCAAAGAACCTTAGATCCCTTTCTGAAAAGATTGATACGACCAAAATGAAGTCTCCGTCCTTCCTTATGGTATTGACGGCAGTGGGACCCTATGCCTATCGTCGGCCCGACGGTGTCTATGTCGTCCCTCTCAGCTGTCTGAAGGACTGATTTGTGTTCCATTCCTGATTGTGGCGCGGAACAAAGAAGTGAAAATTCATCGTATAATAATGATTCGGAGCTTTTTATGTGGTTTTACAATAAATTTGCGCACCAATGAAATTCATATATTTGCAACGTTGTCTTCGGACAACAGACATATAGAAAGCGTTTAGCTTTTTATTCCTTGAGCGAATCTGGACAATTCGCGAGCCAAATGGCTCAACAGTATAACGGGAATAAAGGTTATCGCTCGCATCGGCTATTACTTGGGTTCTCCCACGCGATAGCAGAAAGTGTGAGCAGAAAATCTTATCCGTTATACGGCAGTCCAGAGCCCGCTCAGATAAGATGCCAAGTAGGCCCACGATTTCTTTTTGTTATATCCTTGTGAAGGTCCAGCAAGGCAGTATTCATTCTTAAAACATTTATCATTATGAAAATGATTCTTTTCATCGCTCTTGCAATGCTTTTCCGCGGAGCGGCATTGTCTGAGGATGCCGGTTCGATTTTTCATTCGATTCCTTCATCAGAAGTAATGAGTATTCAAGGCGACGACGAGTATCTGGGTGTGGTTAATCTTTGTGATTCAGGGTTATACGATATGATAGGAAATGTGAATGAATGGGTGGCGGATTTCTATGAGGGGAAGAATTATTCCGGTGATCTGGTGAGCCCGGTTGATTCTTCAGGAAGAGAGTCAATCTTCCGTGGCGGAGCGTTTAATTGTGAGCTAAAGTATTGCCGCATCAGTAACAGAAACCATGTGAAATCTGATGTACGCAATTATGCTATTGGTTTCAGATTGGCAGAGTAGTTTCTGTCATGACATCAGCCGGCTTTCTTGCTGAAGCTGACGAGGATTACGCCGGCCATGCAGGCTAGGGCGGCGAGGGCTTTCTGCCAGGTCATGGTGTCCATGCCGATGCAGATGCTGGCGGTGGTTGCGATGATGGGCTGGCAGTAGTTGTACATGCTCACGAGGGTCGGACGGATGTTCTTCTGTCCGATGGAGAGCAGGAGATAGGAGATGAATGTCGCGCCGAGGACGAGGACGGCGAGGTCGGCTCCGAGGCGGCCGCTGAACCGGCTCCAGTCGAGGGTGACGAGTTCAGGAGCGGAGAAGGGGAGCGTCGTGAGCGCGGTGAAGAGGAAAATCCATTTCATGAAGGTCACTGACGAGTATTTCTGGATCAGCGGACGGAAGATGCCGAGGTAGAGCGCGAAGGAAATTCCGTTGAAAATCATCAGGACTATGCCGGTCATCGAGTTGCTTGTGGCTCCCGAGCCGCTGCCGGTGCTGTTGAGAATCAGAAAGACTATGCCGAGGAAGCTCAGGAGCACGCCTCCGGCCTTCTTCGGAGTAATCGGCTCCTTGACTGCGACGGCCGCGATGAACATCGTGTAAATCGGGGTGAGGGCGCTCAGGATGGAGCAGGTCATCGGGGTAATCTGCGGCAGGGCCGTGAGGAAGGTCAGCTGCGGGCCGAGAAAGCCGAGGCAGGACGCGAGAAAAATCTTCAGATAGTCTTTCTTTTCGACTTTCTCGTGCGGGAAGAACAGCGAGGCAATCCAGAACAGCACACCCGCTCCGAGCGCCCTGAGGCTGAACAGTCCGATCGGCGAGAGGATGTGGCTCTCCGCCAGATCCTTGCAGGTCACCATATTTATTCCGAAAATCGTGTATGCCGTGAAGCACGCCAAGTGCCCGAGCAGCTCTTTATTGTTCTTCATCTGTTCTTTATCTCTCAAAAATACTCCTCTGCTTGCAGGATGCCTATTTTATTCGCATCTTTCATTTCGCAGTTTTCATTTTACATCTTTCATTTCACGTCCCAATTTGACTTGGATACTGTGCAATCCTTTGCAAATCCTTATTCGCCCATTTTCACGGAGTTCATTCCAATTGCGGACTGTTCCGTGACGGAATTATATATATCTCTGATAATCAGTCCGCTGAGCGTCATTCCGAAGATTGCCGTGACATGGGCGGTCGTTCCGTTGATCTGAGCCTTGGAACTGCACCATTCGTGGTTGAGCAGCGACGGGTCGCCGGGGCCGTCCTGGGACTTGGGGCAGAGACATTTCTCCGTGCCGCAGCTTCGGCAGTGCCCCCTGTTCGGGAGTACCTCGTCGTCATAGACGCAGAGGAACTTCTTGGCCGGATATGTCCCGGCACGCTTCATCTTCTTGCGCAGGGCGGCTCCGAGCGGGCATCCGCGCACATTCCAGAACTCCGCCACCTGCACTTTCAGCGGATCCACCTTCAGCGCGGCTCCGAGCGAGCAGAAGAACTTCGCGCGGCTTGCCGCGGCGTTAAGAATCAGCTGTACCTTGTCCTTGAGCGAATCCACGGCATCCACCACATAGTCGTAGTCGTCAAGATTGAACAGGCTCGCCGTCTCTGCGCTGTAAATCTGCTGGATTGCGGTGATTTCGGCCTTCGGGTTGATTTCCAGCAGCCTGTCCCGCAGGGCCTCCACCTTAACCTGACCCACGGTCCGCACGGTCGCCATCAGCTGCCGGTTCACGTTCGTGATGCAGACGCGGTCCGAATCCACAATCGTCAGATGCGTAATGCCGCTCCTCACGAGCCCTTCGGCGCACCAGCTCCCGACGCCGCCGACGCCGAAAATGATGACCCGCGTCTTTGCGAGCTCAGTCATAACATCGTCTCCCACAAGAAGTTCCGTCCTGTTATATATAGCCTTCTCAATCGTGTTCATATTCCCGAAAAATTATAAAAATTGTGTCATATATACGGGGACGAGCAGGACGTCGCCATCCTTTTTCAGGTCTTTCGTATATACCAGATACTTTGAACCTGTCCTGTCGGAGTATTTCTCGCAAAATTCATCAAGAGACGTGTGCGACTTGTAGCCGGAAGATTTTACTTCGACAGGGCATATCTTGTTGCCTCTGGAAAGCAGAAAGTCGATTTCATAATTGTGTTTGCCGCTTTCGGTCGGCCACGTGTGGTAGAACAGCCTGTTGCCTGACGCTCTCAGCATCTGCGCCACGACATTCTCATAAACATACCCCAAATCGGCAGACAATTTATTGCTGAGAAGTTTCTGATATATGATATTGTCCGTCACTTCATTATCCCAGAATGCAAGTGTGATGAACAGTCCCGTGTCCCCGACAAACATCTTGTATTGGGATATGTTGGCGTGCAATGCGAGTCCCACGTAAGGGTCATTCGCGTGGTATGAGAAGTTCACGGCCATGCTGTCTTCCATATCTTGAATGATTTCTTCCATTTCCGTGCTGTTCTGCCGTCGTCCCAAGACCGACGCGACCTGATAGCGCGCGGCATTTCCGGTCAGCTGTGAAGGCGCGGCCATAAAGAGTCTTGTAGCCTTGCCCGTCGGGTCTATCTTTCTGAAATCATCGGCATACAGTTCGATGATTTCTCTCTTTATCGAATCGACTGCGCTCAGGTTCTTGCTCTCCAGAAATGCGTTTACAGCCTGAGGCATTCCACCGACCAGCATATACAGACGGAAGTCCTGCATCAGTTTCCGACTCACGGCATCGCCGATTCCTTTTCTGGAGTCAAACAATTCCTTCATCAGCGGAATTGTGGCGTTGTCGCCCATTGCCCATCTGAATTCTTCGTAATCCATAGGGAACATATCGATGCGGGTTTCTTCACTTGGAATTACAATTCCCGCAATGTTCTTCTTTATGGAAAGGAGGGAACCTGTCTCGATGTAGTCATATCTGTGGTCCTTTACCAGATACTTTATGGCTTCCCTCACTTTGGGCGCTTTCTGTATCTCGTCAAAAATGATGACGGATCTCCTTATCTCCAATTTGACATTGTATATGAACTGAAGCTGCATGAAGAAGTAATCCCTGTTGGAGATGTTGGCAATCACATCATCCAGTCCTTCGGGAATTTCGCTGAAATCAATCTTGATATACGAGGAATATTCACGCCTTGCGAACTCTTCCGCTATCGTGGATTTCCCCACTCGCCGTGCTCCCTTGATTAGTAATGCCGTAGTGCCGTCCTTTTCGTTCTTCCACTTGAGCATTTTCTCGTATATTTTCCTCTTGAAAACCCGTGCTTCTGCCATAATCTCATAATTTTTGAGGTAATCGCGGGCAAATATAGCGGTTTATTACCAAATCTCACAATTGTTTTTGCCAAATTCCTACCCAAATCTCAAAATGTTTGTATTTTTCGTGAAAATTGGGTATGTGATTGGAAAGATTTAATTTTGTGTCAGATAAAATTTGCGTATGGGCAGGAAAGGTTTATGGAAATATTTTGTCGCGTTGGCTGTCCTGTCGCTGTTGAGCGTGGTGACGGCCTTGGCGCAGGAGCGGTCGTATATGGAGCAGCTTTCGGTGGACGAGGGGCTTCCGCATACTGACGTGTCTTCGATTGTTCAGGACGGCGACGGATATATATGGATAGGGACATATTCGGGGCTGTGCCGCTATGACGGGGCGGAGATGACGGTCTATGACATCTCGAACTCGATTCTGGAAAGCTCGCGCATCCGCTCGCTGCTCTTGTCGGGGAGTCTTCTTTATGTCGGCACGGAAAACGGAGGGCTGACGGTCTATGACACGTCGCGGGATGAGTTCCTGAAAACATTCAGCGTGCCCGGCAACTGCGTAAATTCGATGTTTCCCTCATGTGACGGCAACTCTGTGTGGCTGTGTACAAACGACGGCATTTCGCGGATATCCCACGATGAAAACGGGTACAGTACGGCGTCTTGGTCGTTAGGAAGCATTTGCCTGTCGGGTTGTGCGCTTGACCGGGAGGAGGTGCTTGTCGGGACGAATGCCGGCGTCGGCGTATTCAGTGAGGTGGAGGGGCTGAGATATGTACGGGCAGGTGTGTTCGCCACATCTATGATTGAACTTCCGGAGAACCGCAGGCTGATAACTGCATACGAGGGCAGCTTTATCTATGACGCCGGAACGGAGACCATGAGACGTCTGAACTCTCTCGATTCCCGCTGCGCCTGTCTTGACGGGGAAAGCGGCTCCTTCTTTGTCGGGACGGGGCATAATGGAATCCTCCGCTATGACCCGAATCTGAATTGCTCCTATGTGCTCTCTCCTTGGAGCACTGTGTCCCATGGTTCGGACATAGAGGTGTCAAGTCTCCTTCTTGACCGCTCCCTTGTCCTGTGGATAGGAACCAACGGGAGCGGCTGTTTCAGGAGCACCGAGACAAACAGGGCTTTCAGGCTTTGGACCCCGTTCCCTGACAATGCGCAGCTTGTGACGATGTACGCCGACAGCCGTGACCGGCTTTGGGTCACGTCAAGGGACGGACGTGTGGCTGTGCTGGACGGAGACCGCCTTTTCCGTCTTGACCGGCACTCCCTTTCAATGTTTTCTTCGATGCCCGTTTCCGCTGTTTATGAAACGGCCGACGGAAGCGTCCTCCTCGGCTCCTGGGACAATGGGGTGGGAGTCATCGCCCCTTCTGATGTGGATTCGGCCTGTGCAGGCAAGGCTTTTTCCTTGGGACGTCTTCACGGTCTGCCGGAGAAGCTCAGTGTCTATAAGTTTGCCGAGGACAGTTTCGGCACATTGTGGATGACCACGTCTTCCGGGGTATGGCGCTCTTCGGCAGGGCGTCCGCCGATTGGGGGGGGCAGACCACATTCTGCCGGAATAAAATGGTCATGTCTGCAAAATGAGCGGAAGGACGCCGGTTCTCTGAGCGACGACTTCACCACGGACATTCTTGTTGACGGGCATATCGTATGGGTGGGAACGAGAGCCGGGCTCAACCGTGTGACCTGTGGGGAAGACGGGGAAATTCTGAAGCTGGACAGGGAGCATATCCGCGCCGGAGGCACTTCGGGCGAGTTCGTCTCCTTCATACACAAGTCCGCAGACGACAGCCTTTGGGTGTCTGTGCTCGGACTCGGGCTTGCGAAACTTGAATCCGAACCGTCTGCGGACAGTTTGGCTTTCCGTGTGTATAACAAGGGAAACTGCCCCGGATTCCCGAATAATGAATTTGAGTCGCTTCTTGAAGACGGCGCGGGCAATTTCTGGATGGGAGGCTTCGGGCTCATACGCTTTTCTCCGAAGACCGGGGCGGTGAAATGCTTCACGCGAAAGGACGGGCTGCAGAGCAATGCCTTCAAAATCTGGGATGCGGCGATGCTCGGCGACGGGCTGATGGCCTTCGGAGGCATAGAGGGCTTCAACATATTTTCCCCGGAAGACATCGTGGACAACCCTGTGCGCCCGCAGGTGCGCATAACCGGTCTGACAGTGAACGGAAAGGAGGCCACGGGTGACATTCTAGGAGGGATGCCCGTCAGAGCGGCCGCGTCTCTCAGGCTAGGACACAGGATGAACAACATCGTGTTCCGCTTTTCTGCCATGCACTATGCCCTGCCGGAGCGGAACGGCTACAGATATATGATGAAGGGGCTGGATGACGGCTGGCATTCCGCCACGGGACTCAATCCATCCGCGTCATATCTCAACCTCCGTCCGGGACGTTACACATTCGTCGTCTATGGCTCCAACAGCGACGGCGTCTGGAGTGATGCCCCGGCAAGAATCGACATCCGCATACTTCCGCCCTGGTATGCATCCGTCCCGGCAATAGTCTTTTATGCCGCCCTGTTGAGTGCCGTTGCCGCCGTTGTCATTCTGCTGCTGAAAAGGCGCGGTGCGCGTCTCCATCGGCAGGAACTTGAAGACAAGCTTCGTGAGGAACAGAGGGAACGCAACGAGAACGAGCTGAAATTCCACACCGACTTCCTCCACGAAATCCGCACGCCGCTCACCCTGATAACAACTCCGGTCGAGGAACTGCTGAAGAATCCCAATCTCGGCAAGACCACGCTGAACCGCCTCCAGCTCGTCGATCAGTCGGCGAAGATTCTCCAGAAACACATCGAGTCCATCACCGACCTCCGAAAGTACGACAACGGCGAGGTTCGGCTTCATGTGGTGGAGATTGACTTCTCCCGTTTCGTCGAGGAGATATGCCTCCTTTTTCAGCCTATTGCGAGAACCCGGGGATATGAGTTCGCGGTGAAGCTCAACCCGCTGAGCCAGAAGCTGTTCATAGACAAGGACAGCATAGAGAAGGTCATCCTTAACCTTATGTCCAACGCCGTGAAGTATTCTCCCGATAGGGGGGGGCAGATAAGCGCTGAGGTTTCGGAAGTCACTGGCGACGACGGGCGTACCGGAGCCGGGCTTACGGTATCCAACCTCGGCATCGGTATCCTTCCCGAAGACTTGCCCTACATCTTCGACCGCTTCCGTCAGGGGCGGAACAACGACAGGGGAGGCATGGGGATAGGTCTCTCCATAAGCCGCTCCGCAGTGCTGTCCCATTCCGGGAAAATGTGGGCCGAGTCCGTGCCGGGCGGCATAACCTCCTTCCATGTGTTCCTGCCCTACGGCTGCTCGCAGTTCTCTCCCGACCAGATTGACAGGAACTACGCGAACAGCGACCACATCTCCAACTATGACTCCCTCGCCGAGTTCCGCACCTCCCGCGCCGCAGGACTCGGAGGAGTGGAGCGCGAGCATCTCGTGCTTGTCGTGGATGACAGCGCCGAGCTTCGTGAATACCTCAGCCAGCTGCTTTCCACACGCTACAACATAATCACGGCACGGGACGGTTCAGAGGGCTACGAAAAGACCATCTCGGAACAGCCTGACCTTGTGCTGACCGATGTCGTGATGCCGGGGATGAACGGTCTTGAACTATGCCGAAGGATAAAGGAGAACAACGTCACCTCGCACATCCCCGTCATCCTCGTCTCCGCCCGTGACCTTCCGGCCTACAAGATGGAGGGCTACCAGATGATGGCGGACGACTACATCACAAAGCCATTCCACGCCGAGCTTCTGATTTCCCGCATCGACAATCTCATCCGCCAGCGCGAGTGCATGAGGCAGTCCTTCCGGACTGACATCTCCCTTGAACCGTCGGCCGTGACGGCGACCCCGGTCGATGAGAAATTCATCCGCAGCTGCATAGACAACATAGAGGAGCACATCTCGGAGCCTGAGTACGGCGTGGATGAGCTCTGCCTGAACGTGGGCTACTCGCGTCCTCAGCTCTACCGTAAAATAAAGTCCATAACCGGGATGTCCGCAATCCAGTTCCTCCGCAGCATCCGTCTCAAGCGTGCGGCGCAACTGCTCTCCTCGGGTGCAGGGATGACCGTCACGGAGGTCATGTACGCCGTCGGGTTCAACAACATCTCGTATTTCTCTAAAATCTTCGCCGCAGAGTTCGGAAAACTACCCAAGGATTACAAACAGGCTGACGGGAAATGACTTGTGTGCGCAGGAGGCCGTATGAAGAGGTCTCGTGATTTCAGAATTTTGTGAAATTGCAAAAGAATGAACGATTTGTGAAGTCGTCAATGGGCGGTTCATTCCTAATATTGCACCGGAAACGAATACAACGCGTGTTTTAAGGTTTTTTGAAACATAGTAACAACTAATACCAATTTTTATGAAAAAGATTCTCTCTATGGCTGCCCTTTGCAGCCTCATTCTGACAGTTTCCTGCAACAAGGAAGAGCAGAAATCTGTGGACAAGGATTTTCAGTATGTGATTCCGGCCGAGGCCATTGTCGGTGAGACGGTCACTTTCGAGGATCAGTCAATCAATGTGCAGTCACGCGAGTGGACGTTCGAGGACGGCACTCCTGCAACCTCGGCAAAGGCAATTGAGGAAGTTGTCTTCAACAAGGCCGGCGAGAAGACTGTTTCCCTCACCGTGAACTACTCTGACGGAACGAAGGACGAGATTTCAAAGAAAATCAACATCAAGGACGCCTTCTCCGCAACAATCAAGGCCGAAGGACTCTCTCCTAAGGGCTGCGCGAAGAAAGGTTCTGAAATTACCTTCTCCCTTGACGAGTTCAAGAACGCCGCAGGCGGTAACGTCTCATACGCATGGACATTCCCCGGCGCGACTCCTGCGACCTCAACAGATGCTTCTCCTAAGGTCGTATGGAACGAGCAGGACAACAATGTGAAGGTGACCTGCGTCGTGACCCGCGAACTTGACGGGGCGAAGCTCAATCTTGAGACAACTCTCATCGCCGGCAACTATCCGCTGCTTGTAAACGACGAGTACAGCGCGTTCGACTTTGAGGGCGCGACCTCCAATCTTGCTTGGTATGGTTGGTTCAAGGAAAGCACTGATGCTTGCCTCACCATAGCCGAAGGAGGCGCACACGGCACTGCACATTCCCTTAGGATTGACGCGACAGGAATCAATGCCCTCTCCGATCAGGGACAGGCCTTTGAGGTGGCTCACAGGAACAACTGGAGTAACAACGCGAGAATGGTTGTCGGTCAGAAGTACGAACTTTCTTTCTGGTGCAAGGCCGAGGCCACGACTATGGAGGCGGCCGGGTTGAAGCATAATGACGGCGAACTTGCGGCCATTCTTTCTTGGGTCAATGTTTTCGACTGGATTCCGGACTGGCTCAACGACCCTATGCGTGGCTCGGCTGCCAAGACAGACTGGTCTGATGTATTCCCCGGCGAGACATTCAAGGAAGAGGGGGCGCAGGCATCTATCTGGGCAGGTGGCGTGACTACAATGGAAGGCACCACTTTGGATGACATCGTATTCAAGGACCTCATCACAAAGGACTGGAAGAAATACTCCTTCGAGTTCACCCTTGAGAACGGCGGTCAGCCTGGCGATCTTCTCAAGAACTGCTATATCGCGTTCGGAGTCACCGGAGTCAATGCCGTGTTCTACTTCGATGACTTCCAGATCAATCTGATTGAGGAATAAATAGACAAATTGTTGTGTACTGATGTGCAGTGCGCCGGTTCGGGCGCACTGCTTAATTAACGGAATTTTATGAAACGGTTTCTTGTCTCTCTGATGCTCCTTGCATCGGTGGGAGTCGCTGCTTTTGCGCAGCAGATAAAGATCACCGGTCGTGTGACGGACAGTCACGGTGAGCCGATTCCGTGGGCCAACGTTTTCCAGAAGGGCACGCAGAACGGAACTACGACAGATGATGACGGAAAGTACGAAATCTCCGTCAAGTCGGGAGACGCCGTGCTGGTGGCATCCTTCATCGGCTACCAGGACAAGGAACAGCCGGCTTCCGGAAAGAGCGTCGTGAACTTCACTCTCGACTCCGATTCGGAAGTCCTTGACAATGCCGTGGTCATCGGCTACGGCACGGCACGCCGCCAGGACCTCACGGGCTCCGTGGCCTCAATCAATGCCGACAACCTCAAGAATCATGTGATGTTCTCCGTCGATGACGCTCTCAAGGGCGGAGTTGCCGGCCTTATGGTGTCATCGACCAGCGGACAGCCGGGCGCGGCGTCCAAGATGCTCATCCGAGGCGCGGCATCGCTTTCCGGCTCGACCTCCCCTCTCATCGTGGTTGACGGGTTCCCGCTCGGCGACGTCTCCACGTCTTCGGGAATGGGTATGTCGGGGCTTGACTCCCAGATGAGCTCGCTCTCGATGATAAACACCGAGGACATCGCGTCCATCGAGGTTCTCAAGGACGCCTCATCCACCGCAATTTACGGAAACAGGGGCGCGAACGGCGTCATAATGATTACTACGAAGAAGGGACGCGCATCCAACGGCAGAATCCAGTACAACGGATATGTCAGCATGCAGAACCTCCCTCACAAATATGATATGCTCGACTTCAGAGGCTATGCGTCGATGATGAACACTTTGAATCCGTCCTACCTTCTCTTCAGTGACTCCGACGGCAATCTGCGCAACTTCGACTATGACAGGATTCAGAGCATCGACTGGCAGGACCGGATTTACAGGACAGGTTTCATCCATAACCACAATCTCTCGATGCAGCACGCGACCGACAAGACGAATTTCCTCGTCAGCGCGTCATATATGCAGAACGAGTCAATCATCATCTGCACCAACTGGCAGAAACTTACGGCTAAGGCCAACATCGACCACAACTTCACCGACAGACTCAAAATCGGTGCGGATGTCAACTACAGCCGCATCATCGATGACGGCGTTCCTACTTCCGGCGGCGACGGAACGGCTGTCGGCACGATCATGAGCGCCCTGCTCACGCAGCCTTTTGATCTTCGCGACGAGCAGACGCAGACCCTCTTCCGCCGGGCAGGGGTGGAGCAGTATATGATAAACACCTTCAACGAAGGCAACAAGCAGAATCCCGTGACGATGGCCAACGACATCAAGATGAAGAAAATCCTGAACCGTACCATCGCCAATTCCTATGTCCAGTACAGCATACTCGACGACCTCGTCTTCAAGGTGACGGCCGGCTTTGACAACTACGTGATGGAGGACAAGCAGTTCTACCCGACCACCACTCCCCGCGGCTACCTCTACAACGGTCAGGCCTGTATGGCCAACATCTCCAGCTTCGGCTGGCTCAACGAGAACACCCTCACATGGTCTCCGACATTCGCCGAGAAGCACAGGCTCAACCTCATGGCCGGCGTGACCGAGCAGGGCTCCCGCTACTACTACAACGCCACTGAGGCTTCCTCATTCACCAACGAGTCGCTCGGCTACAACAACCTCTCGCTCGCAAAGGATTTCCACTCCTACTCCAACACGAGCAAGGGTTCGATGCTCTCGTTCATATTCAGAAGCAACTACGCCTACGACGACCGCTACATCGGCACGTTCACATTCCGCCGCGACGGCACGTCATCCTTCCTCAAGAACAAATGGGGCTCCTTCTTCTCAGGGGCGCTCGCCTGGAACGCCAAGCAGGAGGAATTCCTCAAATACAACAATGCGGTCAGCACCCTCAAGCTCCGGGCTTCGGTGGGCGAGGTCGGCAACTCGAACGTCCCGACATCCGGCTCGTTCGCGCAGCTCTACACTACAAGCACCGCGTTCGGCACGAGCCTCAGCATCGGGCAGTCCCCGGTGACGCTCGCCAACGAGAACCTGACTTGGGAAAAGACTCTCGAATACAACCTCGGCCTTGAGTTCGGAATCTTCGACGAGAGGCTTCACTTCGACCTCGATCTCTACCACAAGACCACCCGCGACCTCCTTCTTGAGGCTCCGGTGCTCAACATTTCGGGATATACTAAGGCATGGCAGAACGTCGGAAGCATCCGCAACATGGGCGTGGAGTTCTCTATGAACGCGGCTCTCATTGACACGAAGGACTTCCAGTGGACGCTCAACGGCAATATAAGCTGCAACAATTCAAAAATCCTCAAACTCGGTCAGGACGGCGCCCCGATTTATCTGGGAATCAACTGTCTCGGAGGTCAGAACGCGGTCATTCTCCGCGAGGGCGGCAGCGTGGGCGAACTCTACGGCTACAGGGCAATCGGACTCTATCAGCTCGACGAGTTCACGGCGACCGAAAGCACTACAAAGCCGGGCACATATGTCTATACGGTCAAGGAAGGAGTTCCGGTTCAGGGCGTGGGCGAACAGCCAGGTTCAATCAAGCTGTGGGACAAGGACGGCAACGGCAAGATTGACGACAACGACCGCGAGGTCATCGGAAACTTCCTTCCCAAGTTCTACGGCGCGTTCTCCACGACATTCAACTGGAAGTCATTCAACCTCTATCTCGGTTTCCAGTACTCCTACGGCAATGACCTCTACAACGCGAACTATGCGATGATCGGCTTCTACAACGGCGACGGCTCGAACCAGAGCGCCGCGTGGAACAAGAGGTGGACGGTCGATAACCAGTCTTCGCGCTACTACTCCCAGATTCCCAAGGGACTTGTCTCCTCAGCATTCGTCGAGGATGCGTCATATCTGAGATTCGCTTCCGCCAGATTCACATACACGCTTCCGGGCAGACTTCTCGCAAGGGTGAAGCATATCGAGGGATGCAAGTTCTACATTTCGGCGGACAACATCTACACCTTCACGAAGTATTCGGGATATGACCCGGAGGTCGGAATCAGCCAGAGCAACGCCTCCGCTATCCTTTCGCAGGGATTCGACTACGGCAATTTCCCTCACGCGAGGACGTTTACTTTCGGAGTGAACCTTTCATTCAAATAGGAGGACACAGGTATGAAACGATATATATCCATATTTTCAGGAATACTCCTGACGCTTTCGTCCGTCTCCTGCAACTTCTTGGAGACTACGGTCGAGAGCAACATAACGACGAACAATTTCTTCCGGAACACGAGCGATTTCGACATGGCTCTGACCGGTGTCTATTACACCTTCACATCCGTCGAATGGGACGCGCAGCACCGCTACGGGGACTATTTCACCGGGTTTATGTACTGGGGACGAATCGGAACGGACGAGGCCTATGTCTCCCACGGAAACAACGGCGAGGATCTCATCGGCAACTACACCTACACTCCTGAAAACCTCTTCGTGGAGAAGGTCTGGTTCATGCAGTATCTCGGCATCCAGCGCGCCAACGTCGTGATTGACAGGCTCAACGCCTACACCGGAGACCAGGTTTCTGATTCCGACCGGTCGCGGATACTCGGCGAGGCCCATTTCCTCCGCGCCTGGTTCTATTTCCAGCTTGCCCGCTACTACGGGGAGGTGCCGCTCGTTCTTCAGGAAACTACCGACATCTCTAAGCTCGACACCCGCAAGGCTTCGCTCTCCGAGGTCTATGCCCAGGTTATAAAGGACTATGAGACGGCGGAGGAACTTCTTCCTGTCACGAACACTGTCGGACACGCCACGAAGTACGCCGCGACCGCGCTCAAGGCCCGGGCCTATCTTCAGATGTCCGGCAAGCCTCTCGAGGACAAGTCTGCGGCGGAACTTGCTGCAAAAGCCTGCAAGGAGGTGATTGCAAGCGGGAAATATGCTCTCGTGACAGACTATTTCTCACAGTTCGACGGCAAGCACGAGCACAACAGCGAGTACATCTTTGACGTGGAGTTCGACAACACCGCCAGCAACTCTCTCTACGGAGGGCAGGTCGGCACTGTGGACGGGATAGATCACGAACAGAACGCTTATTGGGCACAGGTGCGTACCTACAAGGAAATGTACGATAAGTTCGACCCTGCCGACCTGCGCCGGGAGGCTGTCAACCATGGCGGTCACATTGCCGTCAGCAAGATAACCGGCAAGGCCGAACTCGTTATGGGGGACGAAAACTACAAGGACATCTATTGGGTCTATAAGTTCCGACACCCTCTCGACAAGTCCGACCGGGGCGAGACCTGGGCAAACTGGTGCAACAACATCAACTTCCCGATTATCCGCTATGCCGACGTGCTCCTTATGTATGCCGAGGCAGAGAACCGCGCCTACGGATCCCCGACGGCGGAGTCCCTCGAATGTGTCAATCAGGTGCGCCGACGCGGTTTCGGCAAGGACATAAACACTCCGGCTGCGGGCGTTGACCTCCCGATGTCGTCCGGCAGCGAGTTCGACGAGGTGATTCTCAGGGAGCGCAGCCTCGAGCTTTGCTTCGAGGGACATCGCTGGGCGGACCTCGTCCGCTTCGGCAAGCTTCAGGATGCTTTCCGCTCTGTCGGGATGGACGAGAAGTTCAAGCCTTACTATGATTCGGTGCGCGAAAACTGTCAGGAGAAGCACTCTATTTTCCCTATCCCTCAGTCAGTAATCGACGCCTCCAACGGCGCAATAGAACAGAATCCGCTATGGAAATAAAGAATATGATTATGTTCGGAGCCGCAGTGCTTCTGTCGGCGGCTGTCTCCTGCTCGAAGGAGTGGATTCCGACCCCGGATCCGTCACAGACCAAATGGGCCAACCGCGGGCCTGAGGGCGAGGAACCGACTCCGGAGCCGACGGAAAACTGGACGGAGATAGCCGATGCCAAAGTGGCTCTCGGCGAGACAAAGGTGGCCGAGCAGACCTCAAGCACTTTCATGAAAGGGTATTGGCCTGACGGAAAGCTGATTCCGGTGAAGAAAGGCAACGAGTGGCAGCTCTTCTGGAGCGAGGCCACGGATGCCCTCACTGTCGGAGACACCCCATATCCGGAAGATCACATCTCCAAGCTCGTGAACTCAAGCAAGATCTGGGGCAAGGAATTCGTCCGCATCGACGGGTTCAACGACGGAGGATCGTGGTTCATCGGCATATTCCCGCTTGAAAAGACCGGCAGTTATGTCGGGTTCTTCCACGCCGAGAGCCACTGGGACCTCAGCGGCACGGCGCACAAGTCCATAGGAGTTGTTTATTCTGATGATTACGGCGCGACGTGGCATGACCCGAAGCCGATAATAACGGACAAGGACGCGAAACCGACAGAGCCGGCATGGACGGGGCTCGGTGACGGATGCGTCGTATGGGATTCCGTGCATTCCCGCTACATCTGCTACTATCAGGGCAAGGTGGAGGGCGGCTCCAACACTCTGTGCATGGCGGCTTCATCCGACGTGAAAGGCGCTCCCGGGACATGGAAAAAATGGGATGGGAATGACTTTACGATTGAGGCGTGCTCACAGAAGACGGGACTCGGAGGCGAGAACATCGCAATCGCGAACCTCTCTTCCATGGCCGGGGCGAATCCTTCGGTAATGTGGAACACGTTCCTTAACAAATGGGTAATGGTCTATGCCACATGGGGCAAGCGGGTTGTGATAAGCTACAGCGACGATGCCCTGCACTGGTCTTCTCCGGTGAAGATTCTCGGTTCCATAGGCTCTCCGGCCTGGTATCCGAACCTCATCGGCGCGGAGGGTGACCTGACCGGCGGCGAAATTGTGAAAATCTATTGGTCGCACAATCAGAACGATCAGGGTGTCCGTGAGCTCGGCTATTGCAGAATCAAATTCTTAAAGTAGTGTCTATGAATAATATATGCAAGACCGCCATGTCTCTGTTGGCATTTTCCGTGATGTTTGTCAGCTGCGGCAGGACTGTGGTCGTAAAATATGACGCGGCTGTGAAGGACTACACTCCGGTGGTGCGCGGGATTCTTGAAACCGCCCCGAAAGGAAATGTCACGCTTCGCTTCGAAAAGGGTGTCTATGATTTTTATCCGGAGCAGGCCGCGGAGGAGTTCCTGACCCTCTCCAACAACTGCAGCGGAGAGCGCAGGGTCGCCTTCCTTCTGAAGAATATGAAGAATGTGCGGATTTCCGGCGATGAGACTGCCTTTATGTTCCACGGCGGCATTGTCCCGTTTGCGGCGAAGAACTCCGAGGATGTTGAAATCAGCGGAGTGTCAATTGATTATGACTATCCGTGGACCTTCGAGGGCGAAGTGCTTTCCGCCGATCCGGTGCGGCGCAGCTTCGTCGTTCGCGTATTTCCTGACAACAAATACAGAATCGAGGGCGACCGCCTCTTCTTCGGCGGATATGACTGGGAGTACCCGATGGGGGAGAGCATTGTCTTTGACCCCTCGACCCGCCGACCCTACTACGACACGGCCGCCTATGACCACGGCTATTGGTCAGGCGAGATGGGTGCGCGTGAAATCGAACCGGGCATAGTGGAATTTACCCGTCTGAGCGCCCGCGACGTGCCTCCGGTCGGAAGCATCTGGGACGACAAGGGACCGATGCGGCTCAACCGTTCCTATCCGGGAATAGCCCTGCTTTCGAGCAAGGACATAAAGGTGAAGGACGTTCATGTCTATAGGAGCGGAGCGATGGCTCTGATTGCCGAGTACTGCGAGAATGTCACCGTGTCCGGGTTCTCGACTGCGCAGCGCCCCGGCTCTCCGAGAATGATCACGGCTTCTGCCGATGCAACTCATTTCGTTGACTGCAAGGGACTTGTGCTTCTTGAAAACAGCCGTTTCGAAAGTATGCTCGACGACGCCACGAACATCCACGGCGTGTACATGAAGGTCGATACCCTCATTTCCGACAACGCGTTTGCGGCCGTCTTCGGACATTTCCAGCAGGAGGGCAACCATTTCGCGGACGAGGGCGATGTCCTTCGTTTCGTGGACAAGACCAGTCTCCGTCCTGTTGCCGAGGCAAGGCTCACGTCCATCGACAAGTCGGACCGCAGCCGGTATGTGATGACCGTTGACGCTGACCTACGGGACATACTCGCCGAGCCGCGTCGTTATGCCGTCGAAAACACGACCAGGGGCGCTTCTGCGATTATCCGCAACTGCACCGTGGAGTACAACCGTGCCCGTAGTCTCCTGATTTCCACTCCCGGCGACGTGCTCATAGAAAACTGCAGGTTCGGTTCGATGATGGCGGGCATCCGCATCTGCGGCGACGCCAACTACTGGTTCGAGTCCGGCAACACCCGCAATGTCGTCATCCGGAACAACAGTTTCACGGATCTCGGAATAGGCGGAAGGGAGCCGCAGGCCATACTCCAGATAGACCCGATAATCCCGAAGGATGCGCGCACGAACGACTTCTTCTACCACGACCGCATCGTTTTTGAAAACAATGTTGTCTCAACTTTCGACAACCAGATAATATATGCCCTGAGTGTCAGGTCATTGGAAATCAAGAACAACAAGTTCATCGACACCGGGACATACGCGCCCCTTTTCCCGCGGCTTTCCGTCATCGACGTTCAGTTCTGCGGCGACGTCGAGATTGTCGGGAATGATTTTTCAAAATGGAAAAAGGACGCCACGCTCAGCATCCACAATTGTGTGGAGGTGGTCAATGACTCGGACATTGAGGTCGTGGATTCCCCGAATCCTTTCTTTTTCCAGAGCTGACGTGTGAAATCATGACGTATGAAATCATATAGACTCATTATTGCTGCGGTGCTGGCGGGATTCCCGTCGGCATCGCTTCTTGCGCAGGATAATCAGCCTCGGCTTGAACCTGACAGGACGGTGAAGTTCGCCGAAAGGGACACGTGTTCATTGTATATGGACATATATGACCCCGAACCCTCGATGGTCGTGTGCCCCGACGGGAAGGAACGTCCGACGGTGATTCATGTCTTCGGAGGCGGGTTCAAGGAGGGCTCGCGTGAGGAGTCTTGGCTGCGTCCATGGTTCAGGGAAATGAACTCGCTGGGCTACCGTATGATTTCGATTGACTACCGGCTCGGGCTCAAAGGCGTGCTCGGTGTGACGCAGTCGGAGTTCAATGTCTTGCTGGACAATGCAATACGTCTTGCCGTGGAGGATTTGTTCGCGGCGACCGCATATCTCCTTGAGAACGGCTCGTCAATGGGGATTGACGCCCGGAACATCATCGTGACCGGTTCGTCCGCCGGGGCGATTACGGCTCAGCAGGCCGAGTGGGAAATCTGCAACGGTACCGCGCTCGCCTCCGCGCTTCCCTCCGGCTTCAACTATGCGGGAATCATGGCGTTCGCCGGAGCCGTCCTTGTCCGTGAGCCGCTGCGCTATGCCTCGACGCCTTGCCCGGTGATGATGTTCCACGGGACTGAGGACGAGCTTGTGCCTTATGACGGCGTGACTTCCGGCGGACTGTCGTTCTGCGGCCCTTGCCGGATTCAGAAGGCTCTTGAGGCTGCCGGCGCGGCCTGCCGCTTCTACCGCTTTCCGGGAATCAATCATGCCGTCGCCGGATATATGCCCCAGACAGTTGACAAGCAGGCGGATTTCATCGAGCGGAACGTGATGCGGGGCTCGCGTGAATGTGTGGATGCTGAGATTGTCGATTCTTCTCTTCCGACCTATAAGACCGGGAATCCTAACGGGCTTTATGACATACAGCCGGATCCTGCGGCTTCTGCGGCGGCCGGTTCCGCCAGCTCGGAGGCTTCTGCTTCTGAGCTGGCCGGTTCCGCTGACGGGGCTGGCGCCGGCTCAGCCTGCGGCACGTCCGCCCCGACCCGCTGGACGATTGAGCGCGGCGGCCGGGGCATTCATTGGGACGCTTCCAAGGGACTTCCTCATGAAGACCACATCGAGATGAGCGGCGAGCAGGTCTCCTGCGTGCTGCGCTGGGGAGTTGATACTGACAGGGCATTCCACAGCGAAAAGTCGCTCGTGTTCCCGATGCTCCGCACGATTCCGAACAACACTCACGCGTCGATGAATTTCCGCGTCGCCGCCGACATCCCCTCGCTGCTTGCGGTGAATGGACGCAGCCTTATCCGCGAACGGGTGGATTCCGTGCGCATAAACGGGATGGTTGAGGTGACGAGTCTATGGTCAAAGTCAAATGATTTCATAGGCGTGGGCTCCGGAAAGACGGAGACTGCCTGCATTCAGATGACCCGCGCGCTCTTTCCTTCAACGACCCTTCCCGCTGTCTATGAGCGGTTTAAACTTCGTAATGTCACGGGAGACAACCTCCTTGTGACCGTCCCGCAGTTCTGTCAGACTGCCTCCACTGACCGCTATGCCGGAGTGGATGGAGCCTACCTTGTCCGCGCCGAGATTGACGGCAGCGGCACCGCGTGGATGACGCCGGGCAGCGAGCGCACATTCACCGTCACCTATCAGGCCTATCGCGAGGGCGGTGTCGTGACCTCCCCTCTGCTTGCCGGCTCGCAGCCGGTGACGCGCACCGTCCCGGCCGAGTCTCCTCTGCATCCGGATGTCGATGCGGAACTTGCCGCCCGTCAGGCGTTCGTCAGCGGGCTCGGGGACAACCTCGTCCTCGAAACTCCCGACACCGTCCTGAACGAGATGTTCCGCTTTGCCAAAATCCGCGCTTCAGAGAGCATATTCCGCACAAAGGGAGGCCTGATGCACAGTCCGGGCGGAGAGAGCTACTATGCGGCAATCTGGGCCAACGACCAGGCCGAGTACATAGACCCGTTCTTTCCGTTTCTCGGCTATGCTGAAGGCAACGAGTCCGCGCTCAACTCCTTCCGTCATTTCGCGCGCTTCACCACGCCGGATTATAAACCCGTCCCGAGCTCAGTCATAGCGGAGGGCGAGGACATCTGGGACGGCTGCGGCGACAGGGGCGACGCTGCCATGATTGCCTACGGGGCAGCCCGCTATGCCCTCGCGAGGGGCGACAAGGCAGAGGCCCGTGAACTCTGGCCGCTGATTCAGTGGTGTCTGGAGTACTGCCGACGCCAGATTAATGCCGATGGGGTCGTCTCTTCCGACACCGACGAACTTGAAAACCGCTTCGAGTCCGGAGACGCCAATCTCTGCACATCGACGCTCTACTACGACGCTCTCGTCTCTGCCTCATATCTCGGAAAGGAGATAGGCGTAAGCCATTCGGTGACAAAGGATTATCTCCGCCGGTCGCGGGAAATGGCGTCTGCAATCGAGAGGTATTTCGGAGGCACGGTCGCCGGCTACGAGACCTACCGCTACTACAAGGGCAACACACTCCTTCGCTCGTGGATTTGTATGCCGCTGATTGCCGGTCTGGACACCCGCGCCGCCGGGACTTCCGCAGCCCTCACCGGCCCGGAACTGATGACCGAAAACGGCTGCCTCACCGAGCAGGGGAGCGACGTGTTCTGGGACAGGGCCACACTCTATGCCCTCCGTGGCATCTTCTACACAGGCAGCACTGACAAGGCTCTCGGCATCCTGCACCGTCTCTCTGCCCGCCGCCTTCTCGGAGACCATGTCCCGTACGCGGTCGAGGCCTGGCCGGAGGGCTCCCAGCGCCACCTCTCCGCCGAGAGCGGCCTCTATTGCCGCGTCATCACGGAGGGGCTCTTCGGCATCCGTCCGACCGGGCTCCGAAGCTTCACGATGAATGTATCTCTTCCTTCTGGCTGGGATTCGATGACACTGCGTCACATCCGCGCCTTCAGCTCGGACTTCGACCTCACCGTCTCCCGCACCCCGAAAGGCAGACTCCAGGTTCTCCTCACCGAGCACACGGCGACCGGCGACCGTATCCGTACATTCTCTTCCCGTAACGGGCAGATTCATGTAAATCTATGACTTGATGATTGCACATTCGTACAAATTTGACTGCATACAATGAAGAAGTTGAAGAAATATGCCTGCGTCGTCTTGACCGTAATCGCGGCTGCCGCAGTCTTCTCCGCCTGTGAGCCTGCGGAAAGACCGTCAGACGTGATAATCGGCCACAGTCCATATCCCGATCCCGTAGATGTCTATCCCCTCGCACGGGAAGGTTGGGACATATACACCGGCCCGAACTATCGCTATGGTCCGTCGATAATCATAAACGACGACAATTCAATAGATATATGGCTCGCGACGCCGGGTGACTATTACGGAACTAATGTCTCCATTCCCGTATCCGACAATCAGACGGCCGCACAGCTCGGCACATCGTCGGTCTTCGCCCAGAGATTCACTTCAGACACGGATTTCGGCTTCATATCCATTCAGTGCCCGGCATGGAACAGCACGACTGAAGGATTCACATTGAAACTTTACGCATGGGACACGGACTATGCGACGACCGTCAGCGGCAACGCCATGGCCGCCAAGACTTTCGTGAACTATGCCGACAACGCATGGCTCAGTCTCTACAGGACGGAAAAGGAAGACTATGCCGAGACATTTCCCGCCGGGACATACCTGTGGACTATGAGCGACGGCACTGAAAAGTCAGGAATATGGAAATGCACTGACAACGGCTCGTCGGGGAACACGGCTGCCGTCTCCTACATTGACGGCGTGGCGACTGACGGGCAGTTCCGATGCCGCGTGACCTCCGGCGGTTCGGGAAAATACTACTGGGACAAGATAACATGGCGTCACTCCGCCGACGGGGGAAAGACATGGACTGACGAGGCGGACGCGCTGCTCCCTTCGGACGGAAAGCGCGACGCATTCTCAGTCTGTGATCCGGGCGTGGCAAAATGGGGCGGGTACTATTACATTGCCTACACCTCGACTGAGGAACCGAACGGCTACGACAATGACCTCTACATCGCCCGCGGCCTCACTCCGACCGGCCCGTGGGAGAAATGGAGCGGAGACGGCTGGGGCGACGACCCGCAGCCTGTCATCGACTATGAGCCTGTTCCCGGGCATGAGGGCGTGGTCTTCGGAGCGGGAGAGCCTTGCATCGTGGTGAAGGACGATGTGGTTTATCTCTACTACTCATACAATGATTTTCTTGTGGAGCAGAACCGGCAGGGCACGACCACACGGGTCTCAACCGCATCCGCCAAGGACAGCGACTGGCCCTCCCGTCTTGAGTACAGGGGAGTAGCCCTCGACAAAAGCGACATCAGCAACCCCGACCACACCGACGTGAAGTTTATCCAGAAGAGCCAGAAGTTCGTCGCCATCCACGCGGAACGCCGCAACACCGACAGAAGCCGCATCCGTGTCTGGGAATCGAAGGACGGCATCACTTTCACAAAAGGCGACCTCGTTCAGGGTGACCTCCGCAAGGGCGTAATCAACGCCGGGATGAGCGGCGACGGCTGCGGTCATGTCCGTGTCGGGGTTCAGCAGTTTCTCAGCTATGCCCACAGCGACCCTCCCCGCGAATGGGGGCGTTGGTTCACCTGGTTCCAGCCCCTCGACTGGCCCGAGTCCGAACCGGACAGCTCGGGTGAACTGTAGAGAGAGTTGTCTTCCCGCGATGAATCCGTGCTCATCGGCGATTCCTATCTCAACGACAAGATGAAGCGCAGCTATCTCCGTGTCGTGAACACTCGTCTCAGTCGCTTCAACAGACCGTCGGAATGATGGATGTGAAGAAATTGTTAAAAATTTGCTTATTTGCGAGAGAATTGCGACCTTTGCCCCGTTGAATGTGAAAGAGACAGATGAGACTTAACGGAATGAATGTTAGCGTAATGCGTTGTGCTGCAACCGCCTTCGGGGGGGGGCAGGAATATGCGTCCGTAGAGTCGGGTAAGATATTGAATACGAATGTATCCGGAAGGGTACTGAAGCTATGATTGGCTTCAGTACCCTTCCGTCGTATATACGCAAACGGACGAGCGTAGTACATTGAAATTATAAAGGTTGTTTGAGCCCCGCCGTTGAGAAACGCCAGTGATCGTCCGCACAGGGGCTCATTTTAAA
>DJPQ01000099.1:0-3216 GCA_002439805.1 Bacteroidales bacterium UBA6408 | reverse complement strand
CGCCGTGCGAAGAACAACGAAGCGGACAAGAAAGAGTTAAACCTTATAAACAAAAACAAAATGAGTTACTCAAAAACAAACATTTATGAGACGCCCCTCGTCGAGGTGACGGGTGTCTCGACGGAAGGCGGCTTCGCCGACAGCGGAGCGTCCACCCACAATGCCTATGGTCTCCAGGACATTACCGGAGCAGATGTAACCGACCAGTCCGGTGACTGGAACTAAAACGACGAAGCCTTATGAAAACCTACAGCAGAATTTTCTTCGCGGCCGTTGCAGCCGCATTCGGACTGGCATCCTGCGCACAGGAAGAGCTTGCGCCGGCCGAGAAACCTCAGGGCAGCCTCGTGACCGTCCATTTCGGGGCGGAATCTCAGATTGCCACAACCAAGGCAACCCTCACCACCGACGACGAACAGACATTCAACTCGGCGTGGGAGAACGGGGATGTGCTCAGCGTGGAGTATTCTTATAATTATGGCGAACCAGCTACAGCAACTGCGGAATGGAAGGGCTCTAATTTTGAGGCACAACTTGCCGGAGAAACAGGTCCTTGGATGTATGACGCTGTCTATCCTGTGCCAGATTCTGAAAAGAAAGCAGACTTTGGGTCATCTCGCAAACAGAACGGAAATCTGTATAACAGCAAGTACGATTTCATGTACGGTTCGGCAACGGCAGAAAACGCTGCGGCAGGAAAGACAGATGATGGGAAGGACATCGTGTTCAACATGAACCGTCAGACGGCTATAGCATACTTCCACCTTACCGGAACTCTGGACGAGGATGTTGTTTCCGCGAAACTGTCTGTAGAGGGCGAGATTGCCTGTCTTGCCACTTCATCAGCTAAACTTGACGACTATTCAAAGGGGTATAAGTTTGATGAAACTGAGAGCAATGCTCTTAAGGAAATCACCATAACTTTTGATGATGGTACAGCTCCAAAGGCATCGGACTTCAAACTGTGGTTCAATGTCCTCCCGACCATCTATTCCAAGATGACCCTTACGGTCGAGACAGCCGCCCACACTCTCACCATCAGCCGCACGGCCGATGATATGTACGAAGCCGGCAAACTCTACAAGGTCGTCAAGGAAATCCCTGCTGAGAAGTGGGTCGCGAAGACCACACCGGCGCCGTCATCAAAATATGTATTGTACGAGGACGAACTTACGGACGGTGACTACATTATTGCCTATAACGGTAAGGCAATGAAGGCTGAAGTAAGTAGTAACCGTTTCGCATATAGCACAGTCACTGCGTCTGAAGATGCAATTGAAACTGAGGACAAGACAATCATCTGGCATATATCTCAGAGTGGAGATTATTGGACCATATACAACGATGGTGAAAATAAATATGCTGCAAGTACTGGTGCAAAGAGTAAGGCTCAGTTGCTTGCAGACGGGACTGATGATAAATCTCTGTGGACCGTCTCGAAAATGGACAAAGAATCTACATTTGAGTTCGTGAACAAGGCCAATACCGCGAATGAAGTTAATGCAAATCTTCGATGCAACGGAACATATGGCTTTGCTTGTTATGCAGAGGCTACAGGTGGTGCGCTTTCTCTGTATAAACGCGAAGGCACGGCTGTAAAAAAGTACAATGTGACTTGTTCTGAAGTAGAAGGCGGAGTGTTGTCAGCATCTCCAGTTAAGGCGGTCGAAGGCACAGAAATCACATTGACTGCCACTCCTGACGAGGGCTATGAGTTCAGCAACGACTGGACTGTAAAGGGCGCGGACAACTCCGAAATCACAGTGACCGACGGCAAATTCACGATGCCGGCAAAGGATGTGACTGTTTCTGGCTCTTTCAAGAAAATCAGCTACACCATCACCAAGGAGACAGCTGAAAACGGGACTTTCACGGTGAAGATTGGCGACACCGAAGTGGAGACAGCGACAAAAGGCGAAAAGGTCACCCTTGAGGCAACTCCTGCCGATGGCTACATCTGCGATAGTTGGACAGTAAAGGATGCTTCCGGCAATAGTGTGAAGGTCTCTAATAATGCATTCTGGATGCCGGCATCCAATGTCACGGTTTCGGTCTCTTTCTCTCTTAAGCCTGAGGATGTCAAATATGACCACGCCGGTACGGCGGAAGACCCGTATAGTGTTTCGGATGTGATTAAGCTTATCGGGACACTTGGGACAAGTGCAAGTGATGTGGTTTATGCAAGAGGCAAAATCACAAAAATTGACGAGGTCTCAATTTCATACAAGAATGCTACTTATTACATCGGTGACGATAGCACAAAAGAAACGGTACAAGTATTTCGCGGTAAATATATAAACGGAGCAGATTTCACTTCGACCGATCAGATTCAAGTGGGAGATGAAGTGGTGATAAAAGGAAAAGTTAAAGACTACAACGGTACCAATGAATTTGACGCGGGCAGCCAGATAGTCTCTCTGTTCAGAAAGACACTTTCAATAGACAAGGCATCGAAGACCTGGGCAAGCACGGCAACGGATGCCTTCGTAGTCAAAGTTACGGTAAACGAGGGCGGGGACTGGACGGTTTCACCGACGGAGCTTTCTTGGGCGACTGTTGCCGTTGATAAGACTGCCGGCACAATCACCGTAACTCCAAACGGCGAGAACACCTCCGAGACCGCCAACGAGGCAGTCCTCACCGTGACCCACGCCTCCGACGCGACTCTCACCAAGACTATCACTCTTAAGCAGAATGCGGCGGGTAGTGCAGTGACTAAGACGGTAACCCTTGACTTTACTGCTCAGAGCTATGACAATGCAGAAGAAATATCATCTTTGACTGTTTCTCCTATAACAGCAACATTCAATAAGGGTACAAGCAGTAATGCTGCAAAATACTATACTTCCGGTACAGCGGTGAGATGCTATGGAGGGAACTATTTCACTGTTGCTGGCGCTACAATAGAAAAGGTAGAAATAACATTTGGTACAGGAGATGGTAAAAATGCCATCAGCTCGGACACAGGAACATACGATAGCGGTATATGGACTGGTTCCGCAACTTCAGTGAAATTTACTGTCGGTGGTTCTTCAGGCAACCGTCGTATTCAGAAACTGACCGTGACATATGCTGAATAGAGAATATTTTTGATGCTTTTAGCAGGGGCGCGGTAGCGTCCCTGTTTTTGTATGTCTGATGATGTAACGCAGATTTCTCCGCTCCGGTCGAGATGACAGCGGATATTCAAGTGCGTAACCATCCGAAATAGGCCGT
>DJPQ01000047.1 GCA_002439805.1 Bacteroidales bacterium UBA6408 | reverse complement strand
CAACTTTTTTCAGTTCAAGTCAATCTATACGTTCATGACCGTAATCCTGACCTAAGAACGACTGAAAGTTTTCTATCAAATGAAACAATATTGAAAAATTGTTTTTATTTTTGAAAAAAATATTTGAATATTGTTTTTTTTGGGGGGGGGTATGGTTACAATCGACTATTTATATCAGGTGTCCAATAGGAAAATATCCATGGTTTCCTTGGACTACAAACGACCGCTGTATCACATTATCAATTGGGATAACCGCCTGATTGGCATCCGTGGGCCAAAAGGGGTCGGGAAAAGTACTTTGCTTCTTCAGCATATCAAGGAGAACTTCACGGATAGAAGCAAGGTGCTGTATGTTTCTCTGGACAATATATGGTTCAGTTCCAATAGCCTTATAGATTTGGTGGAATATCATTATACTCATGGCGGGACTCATATTTTTTTAGATGAGGTACATAGGTACAAGCAATGGCAGGACAGCATAAAGAATATATATGATGATTATCCTGACCTTCATGTCGTATATACCGGCTCGTCAATGCTGAAACTCAGGGCTGCTGATGGAGATCTCTCCAGAAGGTTGCGGTCGTATGAGCTGAATGGGCTTTCTTTCAGGGAATATTTGGCATTTGAAACCGTACGGAACTATCCTGTGATGAAGATTGACGATGTTCTCACCAATCATGTCTCGCTTGCATCCGATATTACATCTGAAATAAAGATACTTCCATATTTTGAGCGTTATTTGAGCTCCGGATATTATCCGTTTTACAAGGAAGAGGGGGACGGGTATTTATCCAGAGTGCAGGAGGTTGTGACACAGACGATTGATAACGACATTCCTGCGGTTGAGGAAGTAGAGTATGAAACACTCCAGAAGTTGAAGAAGCTTCTGATGATATTGGCTGTGCAGGTGCCGTTCATCCCGAAGATGAATGAATTGTATCATGAGCTGAATACAAGTCGCGAACAAGGGCTCAAGCTTCTTGATATACTCAAAAAGGCCAGACTGATAGCTATGTTGAAGTCTCCCCTTAAGGCATTGAAGCATCTCTCTTCTCCCGATAAACTGTATCTTGACAATACAAATCTGATGTATGCATTGTCAGAAGATGTGCAGATCGGAACTATAAGGGAGACATTCTTTATGAATCAGCTTTCTCGTTCTCATGTTGTTTCGTTGCCGTCAAAAGGTGACTTTATGATTGACGGGAATTATCTTTTTGAGGTCGGCGGCAGAAAGAAATCTTTTGAGCAGATTAAGGATGAACCGGACAGTTTTCTGGCAGTAGATTCTATTGAGATCGGCAATGGCAACAAAATTCCACTTTGGCTGTTCGGTTTCTTAGATTAGATAAAGCAAAGGTGGGGACGCGAATAGAGTTGGATTACAGGAAATATTCGTTCATCTTACAAGCTCTGTCACTGAAGGATATGTGGTTTCACTGCAAAGTTAGTGAACTTTATCAGTAAGTTTGCAGTGGGATGGGGCTAATCTCTCTCTTGAAACAGCGCGGAGACCTGAGACATAGTGAGGGCCTGGGAGAGGGGGTGGCCGCCGCTGCGGGAGCGGATGAGGTAGCTTAGGAAGGCGCCGGAGTTGAGGGCCTCGCCGAGGTCGCGGGCGAAGGCGCGGATGTAGGTGCCTTTGGTGCAGGTGATGCGGACTTCGGCGAGAGGGAGGTGGAGGGGCGTGATGTCGGTGATGTGGATGCGGCTGTCCTTTTCCTTGGCGCGGGCGATTTCCTGCTCGGTCATTCCGCTGTAGTCGGGAAACATTGACGGGGCGTGCGCCGGCGTGCCGTCGGGGCTGAAGTTCAGAAGCTCGAGTTCGTCGATGCGGATGCGTGAGGTGCGTATCAGGTCGGCGGCGTGGGCGTCGAAGACGGACTGGGATTGTTCCTGAACGGTGTCTGAAGCATCCTGCTTTGAGGCATCTGATGCGTTTTCTGTATTATTCAGGTTGGCAGGACATTCTTGGACCTCTGTCTTGCAGGTGGCAGCCTGCTTGCGGTAAAGCCTGCGTGCCAGTTCGTAGGCGCGGACACCATCGACAGACTTTGCGCTGAAAAGGGGAGCGACCTGCTCCTGTTCGCCGAGAAATCCTCTCAGGGCCTCGCGGACGGAGGACTCGCTGACATTGTCGGTCGGGAAACGGCGGTCGATGTCCTTTTCAAGGTCGTAGGACGGGGTCGTCGCCCCGAACGATATGCCGGCGATGTACTCCTTGTCGTGCGCCTGGAGCCGCTCCGCCTGTTTTGTCGCGTTGCCGATGCACACGAGCAGCACGCCGGTGGCTAGCGGGTCGAGCGTCCCGGCATGGCCCACTTTCAGGTTCTTCTTCCCGAAATGCCTGCACGCGAGCCACTTGACCTTGCGGATGACATCTGCTGAGGTCCAGCGGTAGGGCTTGACAACAGCAAGGACTATCCCGTCGGGATAGTCCTCAATATTATGGCTCAACGGAGTGATTGTCATTATTTCACCGGAATCTTATCAATGCGCCGCTGATGCCGTCCCCCCTGGAATGTTGAGTTCAGCCAAGCGTGGACAATCTCAAGGGCGGTCTCAATCGGGATGAACCTGGCCGGCATCACGAGCACGTTCGCGTTGTTGTGCTCCTTCACCAGCTTTCCGATTTCGACGTTCCATGCGAGTCCGGCGCGTATTCCCTGATGCTTGTTGAGGGTAATCGCCATTCCGTTGCCGGTGCCGCACAGCGCGATGCCCAGATCGACCTCTCCCTTCTCGACGGCGAGGGCGAGCGGATGAGCCACGTCCGGATAGTCCATGCTCTCGGTGCTGTCGGTGCCGAAGTTCACCATCTCATATCCCTCTTTCTTCAGGGTCTCGATTATCGTCGCCTTGTATTCCACGCCGGCGTGGTCGCTGCATATTCCTATTTTCATGATATTCAATTTTAAGGATTCCTCGACTTCATTTCGTTTTCGCTCGGAATGACAGGCTCGCATAAATTCCCGTCTCAAAGCATTCCTGTCATCTCGAACGGAGTGAGAGATCTTTCCTCTGACCTACTTTCCCAATTTGGCGACCGCATTGTCAATCCTGCGCGCAAACTCGTCGCGTCCGATGAGCGTCACGATGTCGGCGATACCCAGCCCGCTCGACGCGCCCACAAGCGCAAGGCGCAGGCAGTTCATCACCTTGCCCATAGGCCACTCGTTGCCTCGGATGAACTCCTCAAGCGGCCCTTCGAGAGCCTCCTTCGTGAATCCTTCCTTGCCGGCCTTGTCCGCGAAATCCTCTATGAACTTCGCAGCCTGAAGCGCAAGAGACACATTCTCGCTCTTCCAGAACTTCGCCGCGTCCTTCTCGACATACTCCGTCGGGGCCACGAAAAGATATGACGCTATGTCCCAGAAATCCGCGACGAAAGTCGCCCTTTCCTTGATGAGTCCCACAACCTTCTCGACGTATGCCTTCGGAAACCACTTCCCGGCAAAATCCGGCTCCGGACGGTATTCCACGCCATGTTTCTCCGCGCACTTAGGGCACATCACCGTGATGCCGTGCTCCGCCAGAACCGGCTTGAAGAGCTTGGCCAGCTCGTTGTCGCTCTTCTTGCGGAGATACTCCTTGTTGTACCACTTCGCCTTCTCCGGGTTGAACTTCGCGCCGTGCATCACCACCCTTTCGAGCGAGAACGCCTCAATCAGCTCAGGCATCGTGAAGAGCTCGCGGTCGTCCCCCGGGTTCCAGCCGAGCATGGCCAGCATGTTCACGAAAGCCTCCGGGAAATACCCGTCCTCGCGGTAGCCGCGTGAAACCTCGCCCTCGGCATTGACCCACCGGAGCGGGAACACCGGGAAACCGAGCCTGTCGCCGTCCCTCTTGCTGAGCTTGCCCTTGCCGTCCGGCTTGAGAAGCAGCGAAAGATGAGCGAAGCGCGGCATGGTGTCCTGCCATCCGAACGCCTCGTAGAGCAGGTAGTGGAGCGGGAGCGACGGTAGCCACTCCTCGCCTCGGATGACCTCGGTGATTTCCATCAGGTGGTCATCGACGATGTTCGCGAGGTGGTAGGTCGGAAGCTCGTCGGCCCTTTTCCAGAGCACCTTGTCGTCGAGCGTGCCGGAGTTGACCTCCACGTGGCCGCGGATGAGGTCGTCCATCTTCACGACCCTGTCCTGCGGCATCTTGAAGCGGATGGTCCAGTCCGTGCGCTCCTCAAGCAGCCTCTTCACCTCGTCCTCCGGGAGGCTGAGGGAATTGCGCAGGCTCATGCGCGTGGAATGGTTGTAGATGAAGGTCTCCTTGCGCTCCTCCATCTCCGTGCGGATTTTTGAAAGCTCCTCGGCAGTGTCGAACGCATAGTAGGCAAAGCCCTTCTCCACCAGTTCCTCGGCATATTTCCGATAGATTCCGCGCCTCTGGCTCTGTCTGTACGGCGCGTGCGGATGCCTTTCGGAAGCGACCTCCACGACCTTGCCGTTCTCATCGACTCCCTCGTCCGGAATGATTCCGCACCAGTTCAGGGCCTCGATGATGTAGGCCTCCGCTCCCGGAACGAACCTCTGCGAGTCCGTGTCCTCAATCCTGATGATGAAATCCCCGCCGTGCTGCTTGGCGTACAGATAGTTATAAAGCGCTGTCCTGACTCCTCCCATGTGAAGCGGCCCCGTCGGCGACGGCGCGAATCTCACTCGTGTTCTTCTTTCCATAATGGTCTGTCAAATTTCCTGCAAAAATAGTAAAAATGCGCTGATAATGAAAGAGTATCAGCTTTTGAGAGATTTTATACAAAAAATGAGAATAATACTTGATATATCTGTTAGTTTTGCTTATTTTTGCCATATATATGTGATATATCAGTTATGAATTACTCTACGGAGGACACAAATTTCGAGATAATCGCGAATGTCGGAAGACTGTTCCGCAAATATCGCAAGGCGCTTCACTTGTCACAGAAGGACATCCAATGTAAGACCGGGGTGTCGCTTTTCACAATCAGCGCCTTTGAAAACGGTAATGGGCAGGGGATGTCGCTGGCGCATTTCCTTCTGTTGCTTGACAGTGTAGGCCTTGTGGAAGGTTTCGCGGACATAATTCCGGATATTCCCGGCATAGACCCGGAAAAACTTTGGAAGAATCAGAAATAGGGGAGGCAAGACATGAACAATACCGTTAAGATTGAATTGTGGGGAATGACAGTCGGCTACCTCATATGGGACAAGTCAAACTGGCGAACGGAGACTTCCGTATTCAAGTTTGATTCCGACTTTTTGTCAAAGGAGCTTGATATATCCCCTCTGCGAATGTCAATTTATTCGCCTCTCTCCGTTACGGGACTTCCGCTCAGGGGCGGCAGACCCAAGGACGAGTTCAGGGGGCTGCCGCCGGTGTTCGCTGATTCGCTTCCCGACCATTGGGGAAACAGCATATTCCGGGCATGGGCTAAAGAGCAGAAGATGAGCCTGCGTGGATTTACACCGGTGGATTTGCTTTCGTTTGTCGGAAAACGCGCGATGGGGGCGCTTGAATATATGCCGGCGATTATACGGGACGAAGACGACGCCTTTGACGTGGATGTGGAGAAACTGTATTCCTTCGCGAAGGAAGTGCTTGAAGAGAAATCTGTTCCGGAGTATTCTTCGGACAGGGAACTGCTGTGGCAGGATCTTGTCAAGCTCGGCACACCTCCCGGCGGTAAGCGTCCTAAGGCTCTGATTGCCGTGAACCCCGAAAGTTCTGTCATAAAGTCCGGGCAGGCGGTTCTTCCTCCCGGCTGGAAGTACTATATCTTGAAATATGACAATGAGTCGGACTCTTTCCCGTATGCGCGGATGGAATATGCCTATTACAAAATGTGCCTTGCCGCAGGAATAGAGATGATGCACTCCGAGTTAAGGACATTCTCGACGGCGTCACATTTCATCACGGAGCGCTTCGACCGGAATGAGACCGGAAAAGTCCATGTGCAGTCGCTGCTCGCGATGACCGGAGGAGCGGATTCATACGAAGATGCCTTCGATGTCCTGCGGCGGCTGAAGATGAACTATGGAGACTATGAGCAGCTGTATCGCCGTATGGTGTTCAATGTCATTGCCGGAAACATCGACGACCATGCGAGGAACTTCTCGTTCCTTATGGACAGAATCGGCAGATGGTCATTGGCTCCTGCCTACGACATGGTCTATAGCATCGATCCGTCTGTCCTCGACGTTCAGAAGGGGCAATTCCTCAGCATCAACGGCAAGAAGAATGACATAACGGAGGAAGACCTTGTGGCAGTGGGGAGAAGGTATGACATCAACAGGCCGGGAGAGATAATCCGAAACACTCTTGACGTCGTTTCCCGCATTCATGACTATATGCGCGAGTGTGGTGTCGCCGACAGGGTCTATGACATGATTTCCGGAGAACTGAATGAAAAATACCGTAGTCTGAAAG
>DJPQ01000067.1:976-4375 GCA_002439805.1 Bacteroidales bacterium UBA6408 | reverse complement strand
TCAAAGTTACGAAAAATATGCTCAAATTCGTGAAACTTTGCGTACCTTTGGGTTTCAATCCGACGCGCTCGTGTTCCGGAAGAGGAATCCTGTGTGTCAAAAATTGATACCATAAATATGGCAACAGAGGAAAAAAGGCTCTATCTCATTGATGGTCATGCGCTTGTATTTAAGATGTACTACGCGCTTCTTTCGCATCCGATGATAAATTCAAAGGGCGCGGACACATCGATTCTTTTCGGATTCACGAAGTATCTCTTTGAACTTCTTGAAAAGGAGCGCCCGACCCATCTTGCGGTCTCCTTCGACCCTCCGGGAGGGACTTTCAGGCATGATGCCTATCCGGACTACAAGGGGACACGCAGCGCGACGCCCCAGCAGGTGATTGACGCGCTTGAGCCTCTGTGCGAGATTTGCCGGGCTCTGAACATACCGGTGCTGATGATTCCGAAATACGAGGCCGACGATGTCATCGGTTCAATGTCGAAAAAGGCTGAGGGCGAGGGATTTACGGTCTATATGGTGACACCGGACAAAGACTACGGACAGCTTGTCACCGACCATGTCTTCCAGCTCAGGCCGGGGAAGGCCGGTTCGGACAGCGAACTGCTCGACAAGGCAAAAATCTGTGAGAAATACGGCGTGCACGAGCCTGTGCAGGTGATTGACTACCTGACAATCTGCGGGGATTCCTCCGACAATGTTCCCGGTGTGAAGGGCGTGGGGGAGGTCGGCGCGAAGAAACTGTTGGGCCTCTACGGCACCGTGCAGGGGATTTATGACAATCTGGACAAGCTGACCCCGAAGCAGCGGGCTCTCTTCGAGGCCGCCCGCGACCATATAGAGCTGAGCCGTTTCCTCGTGACAATCAAGACTGACATCGACATGAGCGCTTTCCCGACCTCCTGCATGGCCGTTGACCGCCATTACGGGAAGCGTATCTTTGAACTGTTCGACTTCTATGAGTTCGGCTCCCTGAAGCGCTGGCTCGGCAAGGCTCCGTCGGATTATGACGGCGGGGGAGCGTCCGGAACGGCCTTCGGGTTTGAAAAATGCGGCGTGGCCCCCGTCGTCGCGGCCGGGAAGGCGTCGGGGGTGGTTTCCGTGCTTAAGGATGGGGATTCGATGCTTGTTTCCGCCGGAGGCCCGGGGGAAGAGGGGCGCGGCGACGGCGCCCGGACAAATTCCGGCAATGCTGCCCGGGAAAACTCCTGCGGGGGCATTATGGTGGCGGCCGGCAGTCCGGAAGAGTTCCGTGAACTGCTTGAGGACGGCGACGTCGCAAAGACCGGCTACGGCATGAAGGAATGTTGGAAATGGCTGCGCGGCCTCGGGGTGGAAATGAACGGAAGGCTGCTGGACATAGAGCTGATGGACTACCTGATAAATCCCGAAAAGACCCACAAGATAGACGTCCTGTCACGCACCGTGCTCGGGGTGAGCCTTGAGGGAGACGCTCCAGCAGGTCAGGAGACGGAAAAGGAGCTTTCGCTTTTTGACGAGGCTGCCCCGTCTTCTGAGAATGACCGTTCGAGGGAGGCCGCGATAAGCCTTGCGCTCGGACTTCGCGTGCGGAAGAACATGGATGCGCTCGGCCTGTCGAGGCTTTACGACGGGATTGAAGAGCCGCTTATCAGGGTGCTCGCGAAGATGGAGATAGAGGGGGTGAAGGTCGATCTGAACCAGCTTCGGCGCTACTCCGATTCTCTCTCGGCGGAGCTCTCGCAGATTCAGGACCGCATCAGGGCAGATGCCGGTGAGCCGACGCTGAACATTCTGTCTCCCAAGCAGATAGGCGTGCTTTTGTTCGAGAAGCTGAAACTCAATCCTAAAATCAAGGCAAAAAAGGATGTCCGCTATGAGTATCCGACGGACGAGGATACGCTCGTCGGCCTGCTGGACAAGCATCCGGTCGTGGGCGACATCCTTGAATACCGCGCCGTGCGCAAGCTTCTCTCGACCTACATCGAGCCGTTCTACTCTCTCGTCAATCCGGTGACGGGGAAGGTTCACACTACGTTCAATCAGGCTCTCACCTCCACAGGCCGCCTGAGCTCGTCCAGACCGAACCTCCAGAACATACCGGTGCGCAGCGAGCGGGGCAAGGAAATCCGCAAGGCCTTCGTGCCTTCGCGTCCCGACGGGCTCATCGTCTCGGCCGACTATTCTCAGATTGAACTGAGGATTATGGCGCACCTGAGCTGCGACTCCCACCTCATCGAGGCTTTCCGTGCAGGGGAGGACATCCACGCGATGACGGCCTCGAAGATTTTCGGAGTTCCGATAGGGGAGGTCACCCCGGAGCAGCGGCGCATAGCCAAGACCGCGAATTTCGGCATCATGTACGGAATCTCCGCCTTCGGTCTCGCGCAGCGCCTCCGCATAGCCCGGACCGAGGCGAAGCAGATTATCGACGACTACTTCAGGCATTTCCCGTCAATCTCATATTTCATCGAGGACACTCTCGCCTCGGCCCGTGAGAACGGATATGTCGAGACCATTTTCGGCCGGAGGAGATATATCCCCGACATCAATTCGCACAACGCCACGGTCCGCGCCCTCGCCGAGAGGAACGCCGTGAACGCCCCGATTCAGGGGACCGCCGCCGACATCATAAAGATGGCCATGATAAATGTTGACCGCCGCATGACCTCGGAGGGGCTTCAGAGCCGCATGGTGCTCCAGATTCACGACGAATTGCTCTTTGACGCCGTTCCGGGGGAGGTTGAGGGGCTGAAGAGCCTTGTGGTCGAGGAGATGGAGAACGTGACCAAGTTGTCAGTACCGCTAACAGTTGATTGCCATGAAGGAAAGAACTGGCTCGAAGCTCACTGACCTCAGTGACGCGGAACTTGTCGCCCTCGCTAAGACGCGGGACCAGATGGCGTTCGTGATTCTCTACCAGCGCTATCATGCGGCTCTCTGCGCTCATGTCTCGCGCTTTATCTCAAACCGGGAGGATGTCGAGGATGTCTGCATCGAGTCCTTTCAGAAGGCCTTCAGCCGGATTGAGCTCTACAACGAGGCCTACATGTTCTCGACATGGCTGTTCCGCATCGGGCAGAACACCGCATTCGACCACCTGAACCGCCGCAGGAGGAAGGCGGCGAATATGCCGGTGCAGACCATCGCCTATGACTCCGACACCTCGCTTGACATCCCTTCGGAGGCCACATCCCCGGAGGACAGCGTCATCAATCAGGAGGAATACGACAAGTGGCTGACTGTCATTGAATTGCTTGAGGGGGATTACAAGACGGTCGCGAAGATGTTCCTCATTGACAACTACGGCTATCAGGAAATCGCCGACGCGCTCGGAATGCCGCTCAACACAGTCAAGACCAAGATTCACCGCGCCCGCACCAAACTGATGAAGATGATGGAAATGAGCGACGATGC
>DJPQ01000067.1:0-931 GCA_002439805.1 Bacteroidales bacterium UBA6408 | reverse complement strand
GCGCTGTAGAGGGGCGCTGTAGAGGGGCGCGATGATGCAGGCCGAGGGAATTTCACAATCCCGGAAAATATGGCAGAGAATTGTTGCATTCTGTAAAATATGGCAAAGAATAGACGAATATGGATTTTTCTGAATTTAGGGATATATTGACCGCCGAGTTCCCGGGGGTGACCCGGACGCAGCTGGAGCGCTTCGAGGCGATGGCGGGGCTTTACCGGGAATGGAACTCGAAGGTAAATGTGGTGTCGCGCAGGGACATCGACTGCCTTTACGAGCATCACGTGCTGCATTCGCTCGGGATTGCGCTGTATCTGAAATATCAGCGTCCGGAGGTTTTCCGCTCGTGGGGAGGGAAGCCGCTGCTTTGTGAGGGCACTTTGGGGAGTCCGGTCGGCGGCGCGGCCGAAGGAATGACCGGCGGTGCGGCTGACGGAGTGACAGGCGGCGCGGTTTCGGAAGAGCCGGCCGCAGGAATTGTCTCCGTGCTGGATCTGGGCTGCGGCGGAGGATTCCCGGGCATCCCGCTGGCGACGCTTTTCCCGCTCGTGAGGTTCACGCTCTGCGACTCAATCGGGAAGAAGGTGACCGTGGCGCGGGAGGTGGCCGAGGCTCTCGGGCTGGAGAATGTCGAGACCGTGAATGCCAGGGCGGAAACCTTGCCGGGGTCCTATGACTATGTCGTTTCGCGTGCCGTGACCTCTCTGGAGAACTTCCTCCCGTGGGTGAAGGGAAAGTGGCGCAGGGACATCCTCTACCTCAAGGGCGGAGACCTCGTGGAGGAAATAGCGCGGGCGATGGGGCGCTTCCGGCTTCCGAAAGGCTCCGTGGGGGTGTGGCCTGTCTCGTCGGCTCTTCACGGGGAGTTTTTTGCGGAGAAGATGGTCATAGACATAAGGAAGTGAGGCTGTGGGGCAATGTCCCTGCTGTGCTG
>DJPQ01000113.1 GCA_002439805.1 Bacteroidales bacterium UBA6408 | reverse complement strand
AGGTTGCTGCGGTATTTGACTTCGCCGTGCGCCTTGCATCCCATCCTTTTCTTCATCCCCTTTCTTTCAGCGACCATTTCAGAGTTCTCTGGCAACAACGTCTCGAAGCCGAACCGGATTCTCCACTGACGCTGATGCGTCTTGTTGACGGGGCAAAGAAAAGGCGGCAGCACAAAATTTTCGTTTATAACCGAAAATTTTGTATTTTTGTAAAAATTTTCGGTTATGGACGAAAAATTTGCAGTACTGGAGAAATATAGTTTCTGGGGAGACAGGAGTCCGGAAGTCGGGTATGTCAGGACGGAATATCTTGAACGGATGGGAGGAATTGATGAAAGCCGACTGATTACGGTCCTTACAGGGCAGCGGCGCTCCGGCAAGAGCTATATCCTGCGGCAGATTGCGAAATCGCTGATTGACAGCGGAGTACCGCGAAACAATATATTCTTTTTGAACAAGGAATTTCTTGCGTTTGATTTCGTCAGGACATTTCAGGATTTGGAAGATTTGTTTCAGGAATACAAGAGACGGCGTTCACCCAAAGGGCGCATATTCATATTTCTCGACGAAGTTCAGGACATCGAGGGATGGGAACGTTTCGTGAACTCATATTCCCAGGACTACACCTCTGAATATCGGCTCTTTATCAGCGGATCCAACTCAAAGATGCTGTCTTCGGAACTCTCGACTCTTCTCACGGGGCGCTATCTTGAATTTTCGATATTTCCGTTTTCATATTCGGAATATACAGACACTAATGGGCTTGAGACCGGGCGGGACTCATATGTAAAATACATGAATACCGGGGGGCTTCCTGAACTCGGGAATCTTTCCGGGGAGGAAGCCAGACGGCAATATATTGAGGGACTGAAGAACACGATTCTGCTGAAAGATATAATCCAGCGGCATCAGGTGCGCGACACAAACTTGCTGGAAAGCCTGTTCGCCTATCTCGTGAACAATGCCTCCAATCTCGTGTCAGTTCAGAACATCGTGAACTATATGTCTTCAAAAGGCAGAAAGACCGGATATGAAACTGTGTCGCAATACATTGACTATCTGACAGAAACATTCATTGTAAGAAAGGCCGAACGCTACGACCTGCGTGGACGCGAGATCCTGAACGGGACGGCGAAATATTACTCCAATGACCAGGCCTTCCACAACTATCTGTTCGGAGGCTACGGCTATGGTGCGGGATATATGCTTGAGAACATGGTCTATCTGGACCTGCGCCGCGCCGGCTACAATGTTTATGTCGGAGTGCTCCGGTCGCAGGAGATTGACTTTATCGCGGAAAAAGGCGACCGGCGCATCTATGTTCAGGTCTGCTATATGCTTCTGGACGACACAACAATCGACCGTGAATACAGTCCGCTGCGTTCAATCCCGGACAACTACGAAAAATATGTCGTGTCCATCGACGACATCTCCCTTCCGGTCAAGGACGGCATCCGCAACATCCCGGCTTGGAATCTGAAGAAATATATCTAATATCGAAATATTGTGCCCCGACCGGCTTGGCTCGGTCGGGGCACAACAATGCTGTCACTGCAACTGAGTCATTATTGGGTCGATGCCGTAGGTCGTCATGTTCACCTCAACAGGATTGCCCCGGTCATAGTGCTCGATGTTGTGGGCTTCGCCGACGCGGTATGACGACGTGCCTGCCGGCATTTCCCTATACAATGTCGGGACATCAGAGTCTTTCTGAACTTTTGAATTAACTCGGATAAGGGAATATCTTACCGTAGGAGCATCTTCCGGCGGTTCAGGAACTTCCACAGCATTGACGTCAATATCATACTCATACCCCTCAACATAGTCAAACCCTGTCACGTATGCTCCAACCCTTTGCCACACTGGATTCCCGTTTCTCTTTATCCAGAAATTATCCTGTTCATCAGCAATGACAGTCTTTGAAGCGACAATCCAGTTTTCTGTCCACGACTTAGGGACATTGTCATCAACAGTCGAATTTGATTTCGTGCAGGACACAAAGAAAAGAAGCATCGCCAGCGCCGGGATAAAATTAAACTTTTTCATACGACGTTATTTTATTGGTTAACAGCATATCCCTGTTTTTCACAAAGGTATTAAGATTTTCTTAGCGGACAATACCTCCATAAATTTTTATGAATGTAAGAAGTTCACAAGTTTGTGGACCACAAACTTATGAACTCATTCAAATATATGCTATATTTGAATCAAAATCAATCATATATGCCTACAGAACAATTACCGGCACTGCTGCTTTCCATACTCGCCGTGGGATATACACCAGGGCCGGCGAACATCTACGCCATGTCATGTTCTGTCCGCTACGGCCTTCGCCCGGCAATGCGCGTGTGGGTGGGACTGCTGTGCGGATTCTGTTGCGCGGCCCTGCTCGCGGCTCTTGCGGCGCACCTTGCAGGCATGGCATTCGGAGCGTATGTTCCTTATATCCGCTATGTTGCGGTTGCGTACATTCTTTACCTCGCATGGAAGACCTGTCGCGGAGGCATTTCAGACACTGCGGCAACCGCACCCACCTTCGCGAGCGGATTCATAGTCCAGTTCACCAATGCCAAGATCATACTCTTTGACCTGAGCTGCTATTCCCTCTTCGTTCTCCCCTATTCCGACCGCTTCATTGACCTGCTCCCCGGCGCCTCCCTCCTTCTACTCGCCGGCCCTGGAGCCAACCTCGTCTGGCTTCTCGCCGGTTCCGCCATCCGCCCTTTCGTCACCGCACATCTCCGGACCGTTTCAACCATAATGTCCATCCTCCTCGCCGCCTGCGGCGTTGCCATGCTGTTCATGTAACTACTTCGCTCCTTTGCGGCGGTT
>DJPQ01000054.1 GCA_002439805.1 Bacteroidales bacterium UBA6408 | reverse complement strand
CTGAGAGTGCGGTTATATAAGCGCACATCCTGTCATTGCTTCGGGCTGTGGTATGCCCATCAGCTTCAGAATCGTCGGAGCGACGTCGGCAAGGCGGCCGTCCTTCGCGGCCTTCACCTCGTCGCCGGCATTGATGACGATGAACTGCACGGTGTTGAGGGAATGTGCGGTGTTCGGCGTGCCGTCGGAGTTGACCGCATGGTCGGCGTTTCCGTGGTCAGCCGTGAGAAGAATCGCATAGTCCTGCGCGACAGCGGCCTCGACGACACGTTTCACGCACTGGTCAATCTTCGCAACGGCGCGGCAGATTGACGTGAACACTCCCGTGTGCCCGACCATATCCCCATTCGCGAAATTGAGGATGATCATGTCCTCCCTGCCGGTGTTGATTGCATCTACAAGCTTGTCTGTCACTTCCGGCGCACTCATCTCCGGCAGCAGGTCGTAGGTCGGAACCTTCGGCGAGTTCACGAGTATGCGGTCCTCGTTCTCGAACTGCGCCTCGCGTCCTCCGTTGAAGAAGAAGGTCACGTGGGCATATTTCTCCGTCTCCGCGATGCGCAGCTGCCTCTTGCCGGCCTTCGCGACGGTCTCTCCGAGAGTGTCTGTGACATTTTCCTTAGGGAAGAGGATGTGGACTCCGGTGAATGAGGAGTCATACGGGGTCATGCAGCAGTAGTAGAGAGGAATCGTGTGCATTCCATGTTCCGGCATATCTGTCTGGGTGAGCGCAGCAGTGATTTCGCGCGCACGGTCGTTGCGGAAGTTGAAGAAGATGACTGCATCGCCCTCCTCAATCCTGCCGAGAGCCTTGCCGGAAGCGTCGGTGATGACCGTAGGCTTGATGAACTCGTCGGTCACGCCCTCGTCGTAGGATGCCTCAATCGCCTCTGTGGCGGATGTCGCCTTGATGCCCTCGCCCGCAACAAGCATATCATAGGCCGCCTTCACGCGGTCCCATCTCTTGTCGCGGTCCATCGCGTAGAACCTTCCGCAGACGCTCGCCACCTTTCCGCAGGTCTTTGCCATCTCGCCCTCAAGCTCCTCCACGAAGCCCTTTCCGCTGTGCGGGTCGCAGTCGCGCCCGTCCATGAAGCAGTGCACGAACACGTCCTTCAGACCGTATGACTTCGCCACGGACAGGAACTCATAGACATGCTCCTGCGACGAATGCACGCCGCCCTTCGACATCAGTCCCATAAGATGGAGCTTCTTCCCGCTCTTCGCCGCATAGTCGTATGCGGCCTTGATTTCGGGATTTTCAAGGAGCTTGTGGTCGCGGCAGGCCATGTTGATTTTCACAAGGTCCTGATAGACGACCCTTCCGGCGCCGAGGTTGAGGTGGCCCACCTCCGAGTTACCCATCTGTCCTTCCGGAAGTCCCACGGCCTCGCCGCAGGCCTGAAGGTGAGAGTGGGGATATTTTGCGCGGAGCGAGTCGATGTACGGCGCTCCCTGCGTGTAAATGGCGTTCGTCCAGTCATGCTTGCCCTCGCCCCATCCGTCGAGGATCATAAGAAGTACTTTTTTGCTCATATTGATTTATTTTACTGTCATTTCGAACCTTATTCCTGTCATTTCGAACGAAGTGAGAAATCTTTATGCATATAAATATGCCCAAGAATTTTATTTTAACTAAATTTGTGCCGCAAAGATAATAATTTATGTCAAGGAAAAGAAAATTCGGTGCGCGGAAGGTCCGCGAAAAGAGGCAGATTCCCGTGTTGGAGGGAACGGTGCAGATGACGAGGGAAGGGTATGCCTTCATAATTGTCGAGGGAGAGGAAGATGACGTCTATGTGAGGGCGTCGAAGATAGGGGGTGCGCTTCACGGAGACCGCGTTAAGGTTGCCGTGACCCGCGAGAAGACGGAAAAGTCAAGGAGAGAGGGATATGTCGTTGAGATTGTCGAGAGGTCGAAGCGCCCGTTCGTCGGAATCCTCCACATCTTCGACTCTCAGGCGTGGGTGCTCATGCAGAGCAGGAATATGCCTTACGACATCGTCGTTTCTGACCTCGACAAGCATCCTGACGCGGAGACGGGAATGAAGGTCGCCGCCGTCGTGGATTTCTGGAAGAAAGGGGATACCTGCCCTACGGGACATATCGTCGATGTGCTCGGAATGCCCGGTGAGAACGAGACGGAGATGCACGCGATTCTCTCCGAATTCGGCCTGCCGTACAGGTTCGAGCCGGAGGTGGAGAACGCCGCCGACAAGATTTCGGACAAGATTCCGGCAGGGGAGTGGAAGCTTCGGCGCGATTTCACCAAGACGCTGACCTTCACCATCGACCCGGCGGACGCGAAGGATTTCGACGACGCGCTGTCGTTCAAAAAGCTGGAAAACGGGAACTACGAGGTGGGCATCCACATCGCCGACGTCTCCTACTATGTCCAGCCCGGCTCCGTGGTTGACGAGGAGGCCCGCACTCGCGGAACTTCCGTCTATCTGGTTGACAGAACGGTGCCTATGCTTCCGGAGAAGCTCTGCAACAAGCTCTGCTCCCTCCGTCCGCACGAGCGCAAGCTCACGTTCTCTGCGGTGTTCGAGATAACCCCGCTCGCGAGGGTGGTCACGAGGTGGTTCGGCCGCACGATAATAGACTCCGACTACCGTTTCGCCTACGAGGGCGCACAGACCATAATCGAGGCCGGCAAGGTCGTGAAGGGCTATGAAACCTCGGTCGATGGCGTGACTTCGGTCGTGCCTGAAGAGGTGCAGGAGGCTGTTCTGATTCTGAACAAATTGGCCGCAAAGTTCCGCAAGAAGCGTTTTGCCGCAGGGGCGATCAGCTTCGAGCGTCCTGAGATGAAGGTCGAGGTCGATGAGACAGGAAAGCCTGTCGGGGTCTATCAGAAGATCTCCAAGGAGGCCAACTGGCTCATAGAGGAGTTCATGCTCCTTGCAAACCGCTGCGTGGCTGAGTTCGTGGCGACCGGGGCGAACCTCGACAAGGACGGCTATGCCGTGGTCGGGAAGGCTCCGGCAAAGGGCTGGAAGGAGGAAAAGACCTTCGTCTATCGTGTTCACGATGAGCCGGACATGGCAAAGGTTGACAACCTGCGCGGGTTCGTGGGCAATTTCGGCTACACTCTCGGAAAGGTTGCCGACGGAAAGGAGTTTTCCCGTGAACTGAACGGGCTGTTCAACGCGGCAAAGGACAAGCCTGAGTTCAACGCCATAGAGCTTCTCTCCCTGAGGACAATGGCGAAGGCCCGCTACGACGTGAACAATATCGGACACTACGGCCTCGCGTTTACATACTACACCCATTTCACATCGCCTATCCGCCGCTACCCGGACATGATGGTGCACCGCCTCCTCGCGAACTATCTCGCCGGAGGAAAGAGCGCTGACCGTGAGACTTATGAGACAGCCTGCAAGTACGCCTCCCAGCGTGAGGTGGTCGCAGCCGAGGCTGAGCGCGCGAGCGTCAAGTACAAACTCGTCGAGTTCATGCAGGACAAGGTCGGGAACGAGTTCGACGGCCACGTCTCCGGGCTCACCGAATGGGGAATGTATGTCGAGATTGAGCCTACGAAGATTGAGGGTATGGTCGCCCTGCGGGACATCCGCTCGGACTTCTTCGAGTTTGACGACGAGCACTACACTCTTGTCGGGCGCCGCACGCACAAGGTCTATAATCTCGGCGACGCCGTCCGCATCCGCGTGAAGAAGGCCAACCAGGACCAGTGCCTGCTCGACTACGAGCTCATCGAGCCGGATGCTCCCGAGCGCCCGTCCCGCGAGCAGGGGGATTTCCGTCACGGCGAGGGCAGAGGGGGCTCTCGGAGGGGCGGCCGCAGGTCTGAAGGCGAGTCCGGCTCCCATGGCGGCGGTCACCGCTCACGCAAAGGCGGGAAATCCGGCAGAGGCGACAGCGTTTCCGGCCGTCAGAACCCGGACAAGGGCAAGCCGTCAAAGAACAGCGCCAAGCCGTCGGTGAAGGAGTCCGCAAAGTCAGGCAATCCGTCATCAAGGGGCAGGCGGCATTCAGGGAAGCCGTCCCGCAAGCCGAAGACTCAGAACTCGTAGCCGAGGGAGAGGCCGAAGCTGTTCCTGAGAATTTCAGAGCCGAAAATGTAGGCGGCGTCGAGACGGATGCCGAAGAACTTTACTCCGAGGCCTGCCGATCCGTAGGACGGGACGACTGCCTTATGCGGAGCGCCGTAGTGGTAGCCTCCGCGCACGAAAAGGAGCCCGCCGAAAGAGTATTCGAGACCGGCTCCGGCCATGGCCGCTCCAGCAAAGAGGATGTCGGCTTCGGCGGTCGCTGAGACAGCGTGCTTCCCGAATGCATGGGCGTAGCCGGCCCCGAGCTTTGCCATCATGGGCTGGCTAACGGAACTTTCTCCGAATTTCGCCTTGGTCCCGAGGTTATTCACGGAAAGGCCCGCGCTGATTCCTTTCATCCTGAAATATACCCCGAGGTCCGCTCCGAACACATTTGCGGACACGTCGTTTGTGAGAGATGAATGAAGCATCCTTGCCGTCAGCCCGACTGAGAGATAATTTGTCACTGCGAAAGAGCCTCCGGCCGCGACGTTGAACTCCGAGGGACGGAACGAACCGTCACGTGACGCCGTGCCGCTGTCAGTCGTGATTTCGTATGACGGCCGGGCGAAGTATTTGAACGCTGCCCCGAAGGCGAGCCTTTTTGTCGCCTTGACGGATGCACCTGCACCTATGACCTTGTCGTCGCCGTATGATGGCTGCCACATTCCGAATGATGCTCCGGCGGACATCCGGCCGTCGATGAACGACATCGCCGCCACGTTGTTTTCAAGGGAATATGCTCCCGGGGCTCCTGCGACCGTCGCCGAACCCATTGAGAATCCTGCGGCGTCTGAGCCTACAAACAGCGACGGAAGCGACTGTGCGGACGCTGAGACTGCCGCGATGGCCATAAATATATTCAGAAATATAATTCTTTTCATTCTCATATTTTCACAATATTCGTTTTATGCATACTCCCGTCCAGTGTGACAACAACCGTGTAACTCCCCGGAGCCGCCGACGACATATCGACGGACGAAGGCTCGAACGGGTCAGCCTTACCCAGTTCCTTGTCGAGGAACACTGAACCTAATGAGGAGATAACCTTTACCGAAACGGACTCGTAAGCGGCGTTTGTCTTGATGTACATCCTGTCCCTGACCGGGTTCGGGTAGCATACCACAGACTTGGATTTGTCGGCCACCAGAATCTTGAACGACTGGGAGACTGACTCTCCCCGGACATCGGCTCCCGTCACGGTTATTTCCGATATGCCGTAGTTCATCGGAGTTATGAGGAACTTGCCCCTTCCATAGGTCATGTTCACGACATTGGGGTTGGAGAAGCTGAAGCTGTATGTCAGTTCCTCGCCGTCTGCGTCGGAGAAATAGTCCGAGGCGTCAATCTGTGTGGTGCCCGAACCCTTTGAGTCGAAGACCATGTTTTCGAGCGCCTTGACGATTTCCGGCTTATGGTTTTCGAGAATTTCGTATTTCACTGTCGCTGAGGCTGAAAGGCCGTAATAGTCGGTGACTGTAAGCGTCGCGGTGTATTTCCCGGTCTCCGCTGAAGCGGCATTGATTCTGATTTTCGGATTCTCCCTGACAAGGGTGTCAAGCACGGCAGCCTTGGATCCGGAATCAAAGCCGATGCTGTAGAAATGTCCGTCAGGCTCGATGACCTCGAACTCCGCCACAGCGCTCTCGTGCGGCTTGAGAGTGAACTCAAGCGCGGACTTGGCGTTCATCTGCGGGGCGTGGTTCGGTCCGGTGGTGACTTTCACGCGGGCGGTGAGAGGCGACTTGTTTCCGGCAAGGTCGCACGCCTGCGCCGCCACATAGTACTCCGTTTCAAACTCGGTTCCTGTAATCATGCCGCTGAGCCTGCCTCCTACAGGGATGTCCTCCACATAGAACACTCCGAACATGGCATCCTTGGCGGATGTGAAGTCGGCCGTCGAATAATAGATGTAGATGCTTGTCGGCTTCCCGTCATCGGCATCCGAAGGAACTGTAACGCTGAAGCTGATGTTGTTCGACTCCGCGCTCGTCTCAAGGCCCGTCGGCGCTGCCGGAGCCTTGCCCCCGCTGCCGGCAATGGCTTTGTAGGCGTTCACGAGCCCCTTTCCCAGATAGTAGCCGGGGTTCTGTGAGGAGATGTCCGTCAGGTTGTCCTCGATTCGCCTGCGGAGCGCGTCGCAGGTGTAGCCGCTGCCCCCGTGGCGGGCAAGGACCAGAGCCGCAACTCCCGAGACGTGCGGACAGGCCATGGATGTTCCCTGCATCTTCCCGTACTTGTTGCCCGGAAGCGTGCTGAGCACCATGTTGCCTTTCTTCGCGTCTCCACCCGGAGCGGAGACGTCGCACCAAGAACCGTAGTTCGTGTAGTAGGCCCGCTTGTAGTCGGCTCCAACCGAACTGACATTGAGAATCTTGTCATAGTCGTTGCCTGAAACGGTCTTGTTGTCGTTCCCCGCCGCAAAGATGACGATTCCTCCCCGCATCGGCCCGGTCTGATTCCCGTTCTTATCAACGCCGGCGTTCCTTATGAAATAGTCAACTGCCTCCTTCAGAGAGGACGGTGTCGATGTGAGGTTCGTGTAGCCCCAGCTGTTCTGGGAAATCACCGCTCCGTGGTCGGCGGCCCATTTTATCGCCTCCGCTCCGGAACCCTGGTTGTCGCCGTCGAAAATCTGGCAGGACATGAGCTTCGCGCCCTTGACTCCGCTCCCGCCGTCGCCTCCTGCCACTCCGCAGACACCCTTGCCGTTGTTGTTGACGGCGGCTATGGTCCCGGCGACATGAGTGCCGTGCTCCTCCGCGTTGATGACATATGAGTTTGAGACGAAGTTATATCCATAGACATTCTCTCCCGTCTTTTCCGGATTGCGCCACATATTGTCCTTCAGGTCCTCGTGCGTGTAGTCGATTCCTCCGTCAACCACGGCGACGACGATGTCCCCCTTGTATTTCGCGTAGGTGGAATAATTCCTCCACACAGGATAGACGTTTATGTCGCAGCCGCTGACTGATGATGACGCGGAACCGTTGTTGTAGTAATGCCACTGCTGGGACAGCATCGGGTCGTCAAAGGGCTCCGAACTCCCGGCCTTCGTCGCGGCGGACGCATATTTCCCGGAAGCCTGCACTTCGGGCACGGGTGTTTCAGGCACGGATGTTTCCGGCACAGATGCTTCTGACACTGACGATTCGGAAACATATTCCACGATTTCCGGATTCCCGACAATCTCAATCTTCGGACAGTACTCAACCTCCACGACACCCGGCAGGTCAAGTCCTTCCGCAGCGCGTGTCATCGGCCGCATCTCGTCATAGGAGAGCACATACCATCTGTGCAGTCCGGCCTCGCGGGTCCTTTCCTCGAACTCTCCGGCATCGGGGAAGAGCCGTCTCATCCTCACCACTCCCTGCGCGGCAAGCGACGGCACCTCGGACATCTTCACAAAACCGTTCTCTCCCGTCGCCTTCTCAAGCGCCTCGGCCGTCCCGGGTTCCACATAAATGTTCATCTCATGCAGCAGCGCGTCTTCCTCAAGCCCTTCTCCGAAGACCTCCCCGGAGGGACGGACCTCGCTGCCGCTGTCGAAAATGTCATCTTCCCTGATGCTGCACGCCCACAGCGAGCAGGCGGCGGCAGCAAGGCAAATCAAACGGACACATCCTTTCATTTTCTTTCTGTTCAAAAGTTTCTTATTTTGCATCTTCTCCGCCGCTCACGTAGTCAACCACCGCGAGCAGGCTCTGGGGCTCTTTCCACCTGATCTTGTGCTGCTTCAGAAACGCCTTCCACCCTGCGGCCTTCTCTCCGGTGAGAACCGAGGCCACGTCCTTTTTGGTGGCGCGTACCCTGAACTCCGGCCCCACAAGCCAGAGCTTTGTTTCCACGCGCAGTTCCACACCCTGCGATTTCTCGTTGAGTATGTTCATGTAGTTCTGGTTCACCTGACTGTCCGTCTGTACGGAAGTGAGCTTCATTGTAGCGGACGAAGTGGAGGACATACCGTATGCCCCGCCGGACTCCAGCGAAGCCTCGAAGTCTCCGAGAATCTCCTCCGCCACGCAGCCGTTCTCATTTTTTGCCACGACTCTCAGCATCCTTCCATCGACGGGAATGAACACGTCGTTCCCGATTTCGACCGCGACGACGTCCGTGAGGAACGCCGCCTTGATTACTCCGTTGTCGATGTAGTGGAGATTGTCGCGTCTGAGGTGTATGTTCATCTTCCTTTCCTCCTCCTTTCCTCCGCTCAGTATGACTTTGCCTTCAGTGAAGGTGGGGTAGAGGTAGGGGTATGTCGTCGTGGGCGACTGCGCTCCGGCAAGAGCCGAGAGCATCAGGCATATTGCCGACAGAAGTAATGTTCGTTTCATATGTGTCTCTAATGTTAAAAGGAGACATCCCGGGATTGCTCCGGAATGGTCTCCTGAATCAAAAATGATGTGAACCTTGCCTATTGCTTGGCGGCGACACCGTTAAATGTTCCTATGTACCCGTTCGCATCGGACGCAAGTCCTGTCGCGCTGCCCCCTGCAACTGTCGCAATGGCGAACATCCCCGGTATCTGAATCTTTCCCGGTTCAAATGTGCAGGTCTTGTTCCCGGCATTGTTGAAGTAGGTGCAGTAGCCTGCTGTTTTGTCCCCGATGAAAATGTCATACTCATAGATGAGCAGGGTTCCGGCATCTCCGTCAAACTCGCAGTAGAGCGCGGCGCCTTCGGTGAGGCCGAAGACATTTGTAATCATAACATTACCATAATCGGCGTTGTCGGAAGCCTTGATTTCGAGCGGATAGGAAACCGTGACGTCCTCTTCGGTGAATGGAGACAGGCCTGAAACGGTGTAAGTTCCGAGTATGTCCTCCACCTTGTAGCCGTAGGAGCAATAGTAGCCGTTCTCGACTGTGAACTCCTCGTTCTCGTTGCCGTAGATGTCAACGACGGTGCCGGCGGCGATGGTGTAGGAAATGGACACCCCGTATCCCGGGTCTTCGTCAAGTGCTGCCGCAATGGTCTTCCCGTCGTCGGCAATCTCAAGACTTTTGCCGGAATATGTCACTGTGCGCCCGTTTCCGTCGGTCACCTTTATGGTGAGCTCTGCTGTCTCTCCGTAGTCTGCCAAAGGATATTCGGTCTGCGCATAGCTGAGCATCTGAAGCTTTGTCCAGTCGGTGAAGACTACCGGCTTGTTCTCTTCATCGTCACCGTCCTCCTCGTCCCCGTTTTCATTGACGGAAAGCTTGAACGGAACACTTTTATACTGGCTTGCAATGCCGGCTGCGTCAAGTTCCGCAGTCACGACCGCATTGGTGAACGCCGCGCACTCCGCTCCGAGGGCATTGACCACGACGCCTTTCGGATAGGTGATTGCGATAATGGCTCCCGGAATGTACTCCTTTGCAGGAACAGTGACCGTAAGAGAGTTGCCTGAGGCCGCGAGAGACTCGTGTGCGATCTGTACGGTCTTTGTCGCCACGAGGTTGCCCTTCTCATCTGGAGTCGTGCAGACTCCATAGAAATGAGCCGTGGCATCCCCCGTCTCACCGAGCGTCACCGGGTCATCAAAGGAAATCGTGAACGTAAAGCTTCCGTCTTCCGCTTCTGTTGCGCCGTAAGACTTGACTTTAGGCGCGGTTCCGTCCGTTGTGGTGGTTGTCGCCGTAGCAATCGCGCTGACAACTCCCTGCGAGTTTGTCGCCACTGCATAGACGGTGTAAGGCGTGTTGGAAGACAGTCCCTCGATTGCGAGGGAAACGGTCTGTACCTTGGTGTAGTCGAGAACAGCAGCAGCCGTGCCGTTGCCGTACTTTACGGCAGAGTCGGAATATTTGCCCTTGAGGAGAGTCTCCGCGTCAATCTCCTCAGCCTCTCCCTTGGCAACGATGTAGGAATAGAAGCTGGTCGTTTCGTCCGGAGTCACGGTCACTTCAATCACGTCATCCGCTGTCGTGGTGGCCGTCACCGCAGGAGGAACTGACTCCTTGAAGTCAATCGGGGTCTCCTCCGCGAATTTTGCGCAGGATGCGGACACGGCCGCAACTGCAAGTATGCTTAACAGAATTCTTTTTTCCATAAACTGATCTCCTTAATTTTTGACTGAAGTGATTCCCGGCCAAACAATCGCATAATAGCCTGAACCGCCTTCCGTTATGCCGTAGGCAAATCCGTAGGACTCGCCGAAGTCGAGAGTGATCTTTTCGCCCGTCTTGACAATCTTGATGTCAATCGAACCGCTTGTGGTGAGTTCGCCTTCCGGGGTCACTCCTTTGAGCGTGACAGTACGGGTCCCGACCGTGAAGGTCTGTCCGAACGGAATGTTGATTGTATCGAGCTCGTCGTTCACATTGCCGTAGGTGTTGAAGACCGTATTTCCGCCGTCGTTAGCAAGGTTGTTGAACCAGACCTTATGGTCATCGGTTTCATCCTTCAGAATCGTGGTTGTCCATGAAACGACCCCGTCCCAGTTGTCTTCACCCGTTGTGGTGTATGTTCCGAGCATGAATCCGAGCGGATGGTCAATGTCGGACAGCTTGACCGTGCATTTGTTTTCAGAGCCTACCTCTACATCATCATTTCCGAAGACCTCGACATAAAATTCAAGGTCGCCCGTGTATGTGCCGTTCGTCATGGTCTTGAACTCAATGTAGCAGGTTCTGTTCTCTCCGTTGAAAGAAAGTACACCTGAGTTGTCCACCAGTTCGTAATCAACACCGGCAATCGCTCCTTTCCCGGGATTTTCGGTCGCCTGCCATGAGGCGGGAGCCGTGATTTCATATTTCACGGATGTCTCTATTCCTGAAACGGACGCCAGAGTCACCGGGATGCGGTAGGTCGCTCCGTCCGCCGCTGAATAGTCCTCAGACACAGAATAACTTGTCTTCTCGAACGCGACAAAGGCGTTCTTGTCATCGAATGTCGGATCAAGGTTCTTGTCGCAGGCGGAGAAAGCGACCGCAGCAGAGAACGCGAGACCTATATAGTTTAATACTCTTTTCATAATTACTTCATTTTCATTACTACTCAAATCCTTACTACTTAATCCCTTATCATTCAGTAGGATTCTGTTTTAGACTCTTGTTGACGTCAAGTTCCGACTTTGCAATCGGCAGAGCCCAGTGGTAGCTCGGGAACGGAACGTTAAGGTTCTGCGAGCAGAGCGGGTAGTCTTTCTCGTCACGCTCCACAGGCTTGTTCCAGCGGGCGAGGTCGTAAAGATAGAGGCCTTCCCACGCGAACTCCTTGCGCCGCTCAGTCTCAATGTCCGTCTGTCCTACCGAGGTGTAAGGCGTCGCGTTCCTGAGGGTTGCGACGGCGTTGATGTCGTCAAGCGCAGTCACTCCTTCAACTGTTGCTCCGTTCTTTATGGCCTCCGCACGGTTCAGATACATCTCAGAGAGGCGGAAAATGATGACATTGTTGCAGTCCGGTGCGGCGTTGTCGCCCTTTCCGGGATATTTCGCGGTCCAAAGTATTCCGCCGGACTCCTCGTTCTTGTCTGTCCTGTAGGCCTTGAGGCGCACGTCACCGGATTCGTAGAGCTTCAGGAGAGGCTCCGCAGCCTGCGGGTCACCTGAACCTTCCGGGCTGGTGAGCCATGAGATGTCCTCCCAATTGCCATGTGCAGAGTTCGTCAGCTTGCCGTAAACCTCGAAGATGACTTCGCCCGTTCCCTTGTCGACTCCCCACACATTTGGATACTCTTCTGCTGTCCAGAGCCTGTATTTGCCGCTTCCGATGACCTTGGTCGCATAGTCGGCTGACTTCTGCCATTCTCCCATATAGAGATAGACACGGGAAAGAAGCGCCTGTATCGTGCTGATGTTCACGGCTGAAGCCGGGTCTGCAATGCCAGAGCGGGCATAATCAGGGTCGATTATGCTCTCCGCCTCAAGCAGGTCTTCAACTATTTTTCCGTAGTTGGAGACCACCGTTTCGCGCGGCGACTGGTCATTCGGATTCGTGTGGTAGATGTAAGGGACACCGAGACTTTCAGGGTCGTTCTTCACGCACCAAGTGTATGGCTGGCCATAAGTGAGCACGTTGCAGAAATGGGAGAATGCCCTGAGGAAAAGGCACTCTGCCTTGAGGTTGTTCAAATCCTGCTCGGTCACGTCTCCTGTCGCCTTCCCTTCGAGGTTGTCTATCACGTTGTTTGCGTTAGACACCGTGAGATAGCAGTAGCTCCACATTCCGGAAGTTGAGGTTTCCGTGTAATTCCACGTGTATGCGGCCGTGCAGCGGTTGCTGTCGCGGAAATTAGATTTCTTGCCGTTGCCTGAACGCATTTCGGCTGAAATGACCCAGTCGTTTCCGTACCATGAGGTGGAAGCAAGGTAGTTGTACGCACCCCAAGTGGCACTGTTGAGTCCCGTGTAGGAGGACAGCGTGATGTCCGTGCTCTGCTGCAGTTTCGGATCCCGCGTGAGGAAGTCCGAGCAGCCGGCTGCTGCAAAAAGTGATGCGGCTGCCAATGTATAAAGCAATATTCTCTTTTTCATAATCAACATCATTTTAGAATGACACTTCCACTCCTCCGACGAAAGATTTTACCATCGTATGGGACGCACCCATCGTGTAGCCGAGAGTTCCGAGCTCCGGGTCCATCACGCCTTTCACTTTGTGGAAAGTGTAAGGATTGAGTGCGCTGACATAAATTCTGAGTCCCTTCATATGTATCGCCTTGAGTGCGTTCTGCGGCAGGCTGTATGAAAGGGTGATGTCCTTGATTCTCGTATAGCTTCCGTCCTGAATGTTGCGAGTTGATGCTGCATAGGACCTGTTGGCCTGACCTGCAACCGGCTTAGGAGAGACACCTGTGTCTCCCGGCTTTTTCCAGTAGTTGAGCGACGCCGTGGAAGTGTTGGTGTTCATTGAGGCACCGTCCACATCTGCCTGTCCGTTGACGAACACTTTGTTGCCCGCGATGAACTCGAAGTAAGCCGAGAGGCTGAGTCCTTTCCATGAAATCGTGGTGTTGAAACCGCCCGTGGCCTTCGGCTCCGGCGAGCCGGCATAGATGTAGCGCGCCTTTGAAGAGACGGAAGTGAGTTTCCCGTCCTCATCGTACCAGAGAGGCTCTCCGTTCGACGGATTCACTCCGTAGTAGTCCCTCGTATAGAACGTGTAGAGACCATGGCCTTTGGCAATGCGTACAGGCGTACTGTCATTGCTGTTTGCCCTTGAATCGGAGACGGAAAGATACTCGGAGTCCGCCAGATCAAGAACCTTGGAACGGTTGAGGGCGACATTGAATCCGACCGTCCAGTTCCAGTCGTTAAGGTTCAGAAGCACTCCTTCAAGCTGGAATTCGATGCCGTTGTTGCGGATTGCGCCGACATTCATGAAGTTCGTTCCGAATCCTGTTGTGTAAGGAACCCTCTTTGAAAGCAGCATATCGGTCGTCTTTCTGCTATAAACATCGAGCGAACCGGTGAGGCGGTCGTTGAAGAATCCGAAATCGAGTCCGGCGTCCCAGGTCTTGTTCTTCTCCCACGAGAGGTTAGGATTTGCAGGGCGGGACTGCGCCATACCGGTTGCGCCTCCGTAGGTGATTGATGCATATGTGCCGTAGGCTCTGTACGCGGCGATGTTGTTGTTTCCGTTCACGCCGTATGACGCGCGGATTTTAAGTGCGCTGAGCCAGTCTTTAGTTGCGGACATCCATTTCTCCCGGTTGATGTTCCATGAACCGCTGACGGACCAGAACACGCCCCATTTGTTCTGTACGCCGAAGAGCGAGCTGCCGTCCGCACGTACCGAGGCCTGAAGGTAGTATTTGCCGAGATAGTTGTAGTCCGCAACGCCGAAGAATGAAAGGAGCGATTCCTCCGCCATGCTGAAATCCACCTGGTCGGTGTCTCCCACTCCGGTGGTCGGATAAGGGATTGCCGGGTCCACATTCGGGGAATATCCGCCGAGCAGGTCTGCCTTGTCATACATTGCCTCCTGGCCGACGAGAACCCTGAGGGCGTGGTCGCCGTACTTGTCGTCGTAGGTGATGGTGTTTGACGTAGTGTAGCGGATGTCCTTGTTCCAGTATGTGAACAGGGTCGCGGTGCCCTGATGCGTCTTAGGATCCCTGTATTGGCGCGAATCCACATAGTCGAACTCCACCCCGTTGTTTGTCTTGAACGTGAGTTGCTTTATCGGCTTCCACTCAAGGTAGAGGTTACCCTGGAGACGGTAGTCCTTGTCGTTGTTCTCGTCGTACGCTGCGTTGGCGCGCGGGTTCGTGTTGGAGTTTTCCTGAATTACGGTGTTATAGCTGCCGTCTTTATTCAACAGCGGCGTCCACGGAAGAATCGTGAACATCGCAATCTGCGGGTTTGCGTAGTAGAGGTCACCCATCTGGCCTGAATCGGAATCAGCATAGCTGAGGTTGAACTTCGCTCCTGCCTTGAGGGTGTTGGTAAGCTTCATGTCCGCATTCACGCGGGCGGTGAAGCGCTGGTACCCTACGCCATAGAACACGCCGTCATTCTTGTGATATGAAACTGACGAGTAGTATGAAGCCTTTTCAGTACCGCCGGTGGCGTTGATCTCGTACTCCTGAAGTGAACCGACCTTGGTGAGCTCTTTGTACCAGTCCGTTGTCCCGTTCTGAAGAAGCGACTGAGGATAATAGTACTGCGAAGTCGGGTCGTCCGGATTGTAGCCGGCGTTGATTGCGCATACTCGCTTGTAATCGAGCAGCTCGGAGCCTGTGAGGGGACGGTAATTGTTGTCGTTGATGAGCTGCTGCGCCCCGTACTTTGCCCTCGCGGTGAATTTTGCCTGCCCGTTCTTTCCGCTCTTGGTGGTCACGAGTATGACTCCGTTGGCTGCGCGGGAACCGTAGATGGATGCCGCGGCCGCGTCCTTGAGGACAGTGATTGACTCGATGTCGTTAGGGTTGAGGAAAGTGGTTGAAGAGCCGCCGCCGACACCCATGTTAGACATCTGGCGTCCGTCGCCGCTCATCACCGGAATGCCATCGACAACCCAGAGAGGCTCGTTGCCGGCGTTGATGGATGACGTTCCGCGCACGCGGACGGTTGATGTCGAGCCCGGCTGGCCGGAGCCCGACGTTATTGACACGCCGGCCATCTTTCCCGCGAGCATCTTATCGACTGATGTCGCCGGGACCTGCGCCAGCTGTTCGTTCTTTACCGATGTGACGGAGCCCGTGTTGGCTTCCCTTCGGACCGTTCCGTAAGCCACGACGATGACGTCTTCAAGCACCTGACTGTCGGGCTTGAGCTGAATCGTAACAGTGCTGCGTCCGTTGACCGGAACTTCTGTCGGGGTGAACCCGAGGCAGCTTACGGCAAGGGTGCCGTCGCCGGGAACATTGATGGAGAACTCTCCGACAGCGTCTGTCATAGTATAGACGCTTGTGCTGCCCTTGAGCTGGACAGCCGCGCTGACCACAGGGTCGCCGTTGTTGTCCGTGACAGTTCCGGAGACCTTTACAGTCTGAGCGAATGCCGTGCCCACGCCAATCAGCAGGCACAGCGCTAATGAGAATAATCTTTTACTCATAAAAAACTCATTAGAATTGTTAAACATATAATACCTTTGATGCGATTTTTCACATTCACTACTACTCGCCGCGCACCTCCGCCCGTATGCTCCGAAGCCGTGTGCAGAAAACCGTGCACTAAAAAACGGGCGTTTTATTGTGCGTGCGAATTGCAAAGTTTGTGATTAAATTTCACAAATCCAAATCTTTTTAGGTTGTCTGACAGTCGTTTAACCAACGATGCTAATACTTTAGGAAATAAATTGCTTTTAATTTATTATGTAAATTCGACAAAAAGTAACGATTTGACATTATTTTTGTTTTGACGACGCGAAATGAAAATTTTTGAAAAATGTTCAATTTTCTTCAAAAATCTCGGTTAAATCACATTAAACGCATATTTTCCCACCCGATTTTCCACTCCGCAGCCCCCGCTCAAAGTGTTACTTTCTGATACGCTGTATGTCCTTTATTCCGACATTATTCCGACACAAATATATGCTTTATTCCGACACTATCCAAGAATGGCTAAATTTCATTCTGTTCGGACGCGATTGCTTCGCCGGGCTGGATGCGGTAGTTCATCCGGCGGAGTCGGGCGAGGGTATTGCGGTGGACATTGTAGAGCTTGGCGACTGAGGCCATTGTGCTTCCGGAAGCGATGAGCGCCTCTATGTCGCCGGATTCGCTGCATATCCTTTGAACTTTCTCCGAGTGTCCCTTAGGCCGGCCGAGGTTCACGCCTGCGGTCTTCTTTGCGGCAAGGGCCTCGCGGGTCCGCTGGGAGATGAGGTTTCTTTCGATTTCGGCGGCGAGGGCGAACGCGAATGCGATGATCTTTGAGTTTATGTTGTCGGCGAGGTCGAAGTCGTCCTTTATCGTGTGGATGCGCAGTCCTTTCTGGGAGCAGATGTTGAGTATGGACATAATCATCAGCATATTACGGCCGAGGCGCGATATTTCAGAACACACGAGCAGGTCTCCGGACCTCATCCTCCGAATGGCTTTTCCGAGCATACGCTTTTCCCATGAAACAGTCCCCGAAACTGATTCCGTCACCCAACCGTCAATGTCCAGCGAATGCTCCCTGCACCATCTTTTGATTTCATATTCCTGACTTTCAAAGGGTTGCTCCTGTGTGCTGACCCTCACATACGCAATGACAGACATGATTGTTTCGGACTTGTAATGTATTGAAAATATGTTTGTTATGTAGACATTTCCCCGTGCACTAAAAAACGCCCGTTTTTTAGTGCACGGTTTTCAGCACACGGTTTCGGGGCATACGGGCGGAGGTGCGCGGAGTAGTAGTGAATGTGAAAAATCGCATGATGATAAATGTTGAAATCGCATCAAAGGTATTATAATGTTTAATTAAATTTTTGCTTATGAAAAAAGTCCTTCTTTTTTTCGTGGCCATCATGATGTCCGCCGGACTTGCCCTTGCGCAGAACAGGGAGATTTCCGGCAAGGTCACCGACGCCTCCACAGGCGAAGGCATCCCTTTCGCATCAGTTCAGGTCAAAGGCACAATGACTGGCACATCGGCCGATGCTGACGGTAATTACAGCATCAAGGTCAAGGCAGGAGAAGATGTGCTCGTGTTCATCTCCGTCGGTTACAAGCAGGTCGAGGCAGCGGCCGCCGGCAGGAGCATCGTCAATGTTGAACTTCCGGTTGACGCCACCGCCCTCGACGAGACCATCGTCGTCGCGTTCGGTACATCGACAAAGGAGTCATTCACCGGTTCGGCCACGGTCGTGAAGTCATCCGACATCGCCAAGGTGCAGTCGTCGGACGCTACCCGCGCACTCGAAGGAGTCGTCGCCGGCGTGCAGATGACCACCTCGTCCGGAACTCTCGGAACCTCTCCGAGCATACGAATCCGAGGAACTTCTTCAATTAGCGCCGGTTCTTCGCCGCTCTTCGTCGTTGATGGAGTGCCGTATTCGGGGGACCTTAACAACATTAACTCGGCCGACATTGAGACTATGACCGTCCTGAAGGACGCGGCTTCCAATGCCCTCTATGGCGCACGCGGAGCCAACGGCGTCATCATGATTACGACCAAGAAGGCAAAGGCCGGGGAGGCTGTGGTGAACATTGACGCAAAGTGGGGATGGAATACCAAGGCCCTTAAATACTACGACTACATCACCGACCCTGCACAGTATTACGAGACGCACTATGCGGCTCTTTACAACAGCTATGTGTCCGCCGGTTCGAGCGCGAGTGACGCATGGCTGAAGGCTAATTCCGTATTGACCGGCGCTCAGGGTGACGGGGGGCTTGAATATATGGTCTATACCGTTCCTGAAGGGCAGTCATTTATCGGGACGAACGGAAAGGTCAACCCTAACGCGACTCTCGGCCGTCTCGTGAACTACGACGGCACGGACTATTGGCTGCAGCCGGACAACTGGATGGACTCGGCCTACCACTCTTCTCTGAGGCAGGAATACAACATCAGCGTGTCCGGAACCACCGGCAAGGCCTCGATTCTCGCGTCAGCCGGCTACCTCAAGAATTATGGTATCATAGACAGTGCGCACATGACGAGATACACCGCGCGTCTCAAGGCTGACTATCAGGCGAAGAAATGGCTGAAAGTCGGAGGAAACGCCGCATATACCAAGTTCAACTACACAAATGCCAATTCCGACGAGGGCGAGTCCAGCACCGGAAACGTGTTCGCGAATGCCACGGCCGTGGCTCCTATCTACCCGCTGTATGTGAGGGACGCCAACAAGCAGATTATGTACGACTCGTACGGCCACAAGATGTACGACTACGGTAACGGTATGAACGCCGGTCTTACCCGTCCGACATTCAACGGCTCCAACGCTCTCGCGGCCCTCAAACTCGACAGGGCATACTCCGAGGGCAACGCAGTGAACGGAACCGCATTTGCTGACATCACATTCCTCAAGGATTTCAAGTTCTCTCTCAACGGAGGTTTCGGACTTCAGGAAGTCAGGGCTACGAATATGGCCAACAAATATTATGGCCAGTTCGCTGAGGACGGCGGATATACAGACAAGTCTCACGACCGCACGCTCTACTACAACCTCCAGCAGCTGCTCTCCTGGAACAGGGCGTTCGGAGACCATAATGTGAACGTGCTCCTCGGACATGAGAATTTTGTGCAGAACGGCTATTCCCTTTCTGCGTCTAAGTCAAATGTATTCGACATGTCGAACGACGAGCTCAACGGAGCCGTCGTGGATTCAAAGGCAGCCGCTTCATCACGCAGCACATATATGAATGAAGGCTATTTCGTCCGCGCACAGTACGATTATGCCAACAGGGTCTTCGCGAGCGCATCATATCGCCGCGACGCATCGTCAAGGTTTCATCCGGACTACCGCTGGGGTAACTTCTGGTCAGCCAGCGCGGCGTGGCTCATCAACCACGAGTCCTGGTTCCATGCTTCTTGGGTGGATATGCTCAAACTTAAGGCTTCCATCGGCTCGCAGGGTAACGACAACATCGGCAATTATCTCTATGTCGATACATACTCTATCGTGAACGACAACAACAACGGAATCGCGACGATTTTCGGCACCAAGGGAACTAAGGACATCACTTGGGAGACTAACACCAACTTCAACACCGGCGTTGATTTCGAGTTCTTCGGCAACCGCCTTTCCGGAACCGTCGAGTATTTCTACAGGAAGACATCCGATATGCTCTACTACTTCACCGTCCCGGCGTCCCTCGGATACGGCGGATACTACGACAATGTCGGTGACATGAGAAATCAGGGCATCGAGATTTCGCTCTACGGAACCCCTGTCCAGACCAAGAACTTCCGGTGGGATGTGTATGCGAACGCCACTCACTACACTAACAAGGTGACGTACATCCCCGACGAGAAGAAGACCCGTACAATCGAGGGCTTCAGCGGATATGCCAACGGCAACAAGTTCATCGGCGAGGGACTGCCTCTCTACACCTTCTATATGCCGAAATACGCAGGCGTTGACAAGGCCACGGGCGAGCCTCTTTGGTACAAGGACGTCAAGGACGAGCAGGGCAACGTGACGGGACGTGAGACTACGAACGTGTATTCTCAGGCGACGGATTATCTCTGCGACGACCCTACTCCGAAGCTCTACGGCGGCTTCGGAACAAGCTTCGAGTTCTTTGGGGTTGACATTTCCGTGTCGTTCACATATTCCCTCGGCGGCCTTACCTATGATTCCGGATATGCCTCCCTTATGGCCAGTCCTGTAGCCGACAACACAGGTGGAAACTTCCACAAGGACATCCTCAAGGCATGGACTCCGGAGAATACGGACACGGACATTCCGAGATTCCAGCTCGGCGACCAGTACAACTCGTCCTCATCAGACCGTTTCCTTGTTCCGGCAAGTTATCTGAACTTCCAGAATGCTCAGATTGGCTACACCCTGCCGTCGAAGATTACGCAGAAGATAAAGGTCAGCAAGCTCCGTTTCTACCTCACCTGTGACAACATCTGGTACTGTTCATACAGGCAGGGACTTGACCCTCGATACAGTTTCAGCGGAAGCACCAACGACTCGGTCAACTCTCCGGTAAGGACGCTTTCCGGCGGTATAAACATCACATTCTAAAAGACAATGACAATGAAAAGGAATATATTCGGATTATTTGTTATCGTGGCACTTGCCCTGTCAGCGTCTTCATGCATCAAGGAGACGTTCCCGGCCGGGAGCACCGTCACCGATGACCAGATTCAGAAGAGCGACGACCCTCTTGCGGTTAAGCTCGGGGCGCTCACGGCCTCGCTTCACAGGCACAATGCGGCCGGCTACTACAGTCTTTACGGCACGCATATAGACTTCGGAATGCCGACGGTTCACATGCTTACGGAGTGTATGCTTGAAGACTTCATCTATTGCGGTTCGTCTTCATGGTGGTTCACCTATTGGCTTTCCAACAAATATCAGGGTTCGGACTACTGGATGTGCTCCTACTACTGGGATGCCTACTATTCATGGATTTTTGCGGCGAACAACATCATCGCCTCCATCGACGACCCGGAGAAGCTTGACGCCTCGACACTGGTTTCACTCGGACAGGCATATGCCTACAGGGCGTCTTTCTATCTCGACCTCGCGCGTCTCTATGAGGCAAAGCCGGTCAAGGAGGCCAACTACAAGAACTACACTGTTCCCGAGGGTGTCTATGGGCTCACTGTTCCTATCGTGACTGAGAAGACCACCGAAAAGGAGGCCATGAATAACAAGCGTGTGCCGAGAAAGGAAATGTACGATTTCATACTCAGCGACCTTGAGAAGGCGGAGAAGTACATCGACGGATATGAAGGCTCCGCCCTTGAACCCGGCGCCGCGATGGTCGATGGACTCCTTGCGAGGACATGGCTGGAACTCGGCTATGTCTCCGACACCGAATTTGACAATGATGCCTTCAAGAAGGCTCAGGACTATGCCGAGAAGGCTATTGCGAAGAGCGGCAAGACCCCTCTCACACAGAATGAGTGGGAAGATTCCGCAAACGGCTTCAACTCCGCGTCTTCACAGAACTCATGGATTTGGGGTATCCCTGTCGTGAGCGAGTCTGTCGGAAACCTCACCTCCTTCAATGCCTGGATTTCAAGCGAGGCCACATGGGGCTATGGCTACTACGCCCAGTTCGGAGCCGGCAAGTCCCTGTACGACAGCATCTCGGACAGTGACTTCCGCAAGCACTCGTTCATAGATCCGAAGAAGTCGGAGTACTATGACTACAAACTTGCCGGCAGTTCCGATCAGATTGCCGCGTTCTATAAGCGAATAAAGAGCTATGCCAACATCAAGTTCCGCGCAAAGTACGGCGAGATTGACAACTATGTCACCGGCGGTGTGGGCGACTACCCTATGATGAGGGTGGAGGAGATGTATTTCATCAAGATGGAGGCTCTCGCCCGTCAGCATAACCTTACTGCGGCCAATGAGGCTCTTACGGATTTCATGAGCCATCGCATCACGGACGGTTCCTACGAGAGTTCCGCCGCTACCGAAAAGGCGTTCCTCAAGGAGATGCTCCTTCAGAAGCGGGCCGAGTTCTGGGGAGAGGGCGTGCTGATCTTTGACTACAAGCGTCTGAACCAGGGCATCACGAGGGGATATACGGGAACAAATTTCCCGGCTACTATGAGGTTCAACACCTCCGGGCGTTCTCCTGAGTGGAACATAGTCATCACACGCGGCGAGTTCCAGGCCAACACGGGCATAACCCCGGAACTGAACAACCCAGACCCGTCTCAGGTGATTCCATTGTGGGAGTAGCAGCTGTTTTACATTTAAATGAAGAGAATTATGAACAAGGCAAAATATTTACTGATTGCCGCCGTCGGGCTGGGGCTTACCCTCGTGTCCTGCAACAAGGAGGAATATGTTCCCGGAGAGGCGGATGAGAAGGACTGCTTCGGAGTTTATTTTCCGTCAGGACAGGGCGGAACGATAAGCCTTGACCCCGATGAGGCTACGGAACTCGAATTCAAGGCTGCCAGGGCCGTTGAGGACGGCGACATAACCGTTCCCGTTACGGTTACGGCCAGTGAAGACATATTCACCCTCGGTAAGATTGAGTTTGTTGACGGACAGACGGAGACCACTTTCAAGGTTTCATTCCCAAAGGCCGAACTGGGCAAGGAATACGCCTGCACCATTTCCCTGACTGACAGGAAATATGTCAGCTCGTACGGCGTGAACCCTGTTTCAATTGACTTTACCGTTTCCCGCGTGAAGTGGGAGAGGGTGCTCGGCGCCAACGGGGAGAAATATGGCTCATGGCGGGATGATTTCATTGCCGGTCTTTTCTCTCTGGAGTATGTTTTCAATGACAAGGTTGAGGTATATGAGAGAGCCGACAAGAAAGGCTACTATCGTCTGCTGGATGTCTATAGCGTTGACTACCTCGACATTATTGACCCGGATTATGCTCCCCATAAGGAGGAGGAAGGCTGCCCGGCCGGAACCTGGACCTATATCGATGCCAGCGATCCTGCCAAGATTTCGATTCCGAGCCAATCCATCGGCATAGACTTCGGTTATGGAGTGATGTCCATAGCTTCCGCCAGGGACGAGTACGGAACCCTTGAGGACGGGGTGATAACATTTCCTCAAAAGGGGTGTTATGTGGTGTTGCCTTCCGAGGGAACTTATTACGGTAACACAGCCGGGAAGTTCGCGTTCGTTCTTCCGGGTGCGGTTCTTAAGGACTACAGCATAGCCATTGAACTCGGAGATGCCGAGGACGGTGACCAGCCTATCGACTTTGTTCTCGGAGCCGACGTCACCAAGGCTGTCTATCAGATTTATGACGGAAAGCTCGACGACGGCGAAATCTATGAGAACAGGACTGCTCTTGAGAGCGATGCGAATGCCAAGACTGTCGATCTTCAGAATCCGTCAATAACAGTGAGCGGCATGGCGACCGGCTACTACACCATCATCGCAGTATCTTTCGACAAGGACGGCAATCCGAGCAAGAGTGTCGCAGAGACATTCTCCTACATCGCCAAGGGCGAGACTGTTCCTGTCGTGCTGAGCTGCGGCGTCGGTTCTGCGGAGAAATATGTCCCGAAGGGATATTCTACCGACAACACCATCGAGTTCTATGTCTATGGCAAGGACCTGACTGATGTGAAGATTGTCGCGGCGAAGAAAATGGACATCGTTGGCAACATGAGTGCAGTCGTAAAGAATGTTGTTTCCGCAGCTTCTGTCGATAAGGATGTTCTAAAGGCAATCAATGGAACCGGGTATGTCGGCATTGTGCCTTCGCTCCTTCCAGGCACTGAGTATCAGCTCGTTGTATATGCCTCAAACGGATATGAGTCGAATGTCATTGTCAGCGAATCATCCGTGACGACGACCGGCGACCCGCTCCCGATTTATGAAGACTATTCTTTCGATGATGTCGATGAGAAACTTGTCCCGGCGAAGTCGGACGGATATTTCGGGAAATATAATTTCTACGCGGTCAATAAGTTCGGAAAGCTCGGGATCCGTGAATATATCTCTAAGGTTACGATTTCTGACAGCAGCAAGCCTGACAGCGAGCCGGATGAGGATGGTATCGTGACCGAATATGTTGACATCAAGGGCATTTTCAATGTCCTGACTGAGCCGGATGAGGAAGGCGGCGAGCCGATTGATTTCGATGACACGATGGTTTGGGAATGCTATGACGGCATACTCTATAGCCTTTCACAGGACTGGGGCGCTTACGGTTCTTACTGGACTATGCCGTACATTGCCACGGACAAGCAGCCTTACACCGGTGGATATGACTATCTCCTCTGGGGCGGATTTGTTGCTGACGGGTATATTGCGATTGTACCTTCTCCGGCTTATGTTCAGCAGGCCAAACTTGAGTTTACGGGCATTGCCGCAGTCGCATTCGGAGATGCGGAATATAAGAACGCGCTCGGGTCGTTGGCATGGTATTCCGACCTTCTCTTCGTCGCGGAAGGCAAGGATGACAATGGGGTTGCGCCTACTTCCAAGGCTGTCTCCGGAATGAGCGAGCTCCATGCGGTGAGCGAGATGGCTCAGGCACTTCCGTTCAACTGTGTGGAGACAAGGCGCGGGCACATCCGTTCAATCATCGACGCGGCTAAGGTTAAGGTGAAACTCTATGGCATTGAGCAGGGTTTTGTCGGCGAGCGAACCGTCACGGCGGCTGATTTCTCTGTTTCGTCTCGGCAGGCGGTCAAGGCAGAAAAGAACGGTCACCGGATTAACGGATTGAAGATTGTTGAAAAATAGCTATCTTTGAACCGGGATATGTTCAGGACAGGCGGGTGTGTCTCGCCTGTCCTTTTTGAGATAATAAAAGGCTTAGTGTAGTTTTGCTGATGAAAAGAATTGGTACATTGACTTTTATGCTGTCGGCCGCTCTGCTTGCCGTCGGCTGCTCGGACATGGCAGGGCTGCCATCCGATGATGCGGAGGACATTGCCGGTGTACAGAAAATATGCAACGTCGCTTCCTCACAGAGCGGAACCGTGCTTATGGTCTATGCGTCTGACGACGTCGAGGCCGTAATTGCGGCGGCCGGGGCGGTCTCCGGAGTGTTGCACGTGACGCCGCTGTTTAATATGGAAACAGGGGATGTTGAACTCAAGAGGCGATTGGGGCTTGACCGCTGGCTTGCTGTGGAGTTCGCGGAGGACTATGATGTCGAGGCAGGGGCTGCGGCGCTGGCTTCTCTCGCCTGCGTTTCGAGCGTCGAGTTCAACGCTTCGGTGGAGCGTTGTTCTGACTGGCGGTCATGGCCTTACGAACCCGGTCCCGCGACGAGGGCGATTGCCGCCGCAGGCTTCAATGACCCCTACCGTGTGGACCAGTGGGGCTTTGAGAACACCGGGGACAAGGGCTGGTGCCCGACTGCAAGGGTCGGGGCGGACATCAATGTCTCGCGTGCGTGGAGTCTTTGTGCCGGAAATCCGGAGGTTGTGGTCGCCGTCATCGACGAGGCCGTGCAGTGCGACCATCCCGACCTTGCCGCAAACATCTGGACGAATCCCGGAGAGATTGCCGGCAACGGAACGGACGACGACAGGAACGGCTACAGGGACGACATCCACGGCTATAATTTCGTCGATGGAACTCCGAACCTCGACTGGAAAAGCGACGGGAACAGCGGACACGGAACTCACGTGGCCGGAACCGTTGCTGCGGTCAATAACAATGGAGTCGGTGTCTGCGGCGTCGCCGGCGGCAGCGGGCGCGGAGATGGAGTTAAGATTATGTCCTGCCAGATATTCAACCAAGGAAAGAGCACCGTCAGCGGCGTCGTGAATGCCTTTGAGTATGCGGCGGACAACGGGGCGTGCATCGCGCAGTGCTCGTTCGGAATCACGTCCGGTTCTGTGAAGAGCGAAGCCGAATATGCCCGTTACGGCTATCGGGCGGAAATAGATGCAATACGCTATTTCCTTGCAAAGTCGAACTGCTCGGCACTGGACGGCGGAGTCGCCATATTCGCATCCGGAAATGACGGTAAGGCCATGTCGGGTTATCCGGCCGCGCTCAATGACTGCATAAGCGTCTGCGCCGTTGGGGCCGACGGCCTTCCGGGGTATTACACCAACTACGGCTACGGGTGCAACATCTCCGCTCCCGGAGGCGACTACTATGCGGGCGGAAAGACCGATGACATGAAGGGCGGCATCCTTTCCACGATGCCCACGGAATCCATAGTCCTCTGGGACGAGAACGGAAGGCCGACAGGGGACAAATCCGCAGCGAATTATGGCTATATGCAGGGAACGTCAATGGCCTGTCCTCATGTCAGCGGAGTGGCTGCGCTCGGGCTTTCATACGCGCTGAAGCAGGGTCTGCACTACACCAATGACGAGTTCAAGTCCATCCTGCTGTCGTCCGCGTCGCGGATTGACAACCGTCTGAACGGGGTCAAGAAGTCCCTTGTCGGGACATCCATCGGCAACATTATGCTCAATCCCTATAAGGGGCAGATGGGAAGCGGCGTGACCGATGTCTGGAGGCTCTATATGCAGATGGACGGGGTTCCGTCGGTGATGGCGGAGACGGGGAAATCCCAGAGGATTGACATCTCTGAGTATTTCGGCGGCGGAGCCCCGGATCTCTACTATCCGGACGGAGCCGTCGAGGTTTCGACTGAGGACAGCGAGGCTCTCGGTCTCGCCGAAACTCCTAAGATGGCCTACGGGAAGCTGCGCATTTATCCTACCAAGTCGGGATGCGCCCGAATTACCGTCCACGCCGTCGCCGGCTCGACGCTTCCTGACGGGGAGAACGGTTTGCCGGGCGGAATAGTGATGACCCGTACGATTTCAATAATTTCGAGGCCTGCGCTTTCGGACAACGGAGGCTGGTTCTGACGCAGTCCCGGACAAGTGGAAATCTTGACAAGCGAAAATCTTGACAAGCGGATGTCTTACAAAATTCAAGAATGTAACAAGATGAAAGGAATAAAGGCAGTAATCTTATTGACCCTCGCGGCAGCAGCGTTATGGTCGTGCACCAAGGACAACAAACCTGATGTCCCGTCGGTCATCGGGGAATGGAAGCTTGAAAGCTATTTCGGTCAGGACGCGGAGGAAAGCTCTGCGGATGTCTATGTGAGCTTTACTGAAGACATGAATTTCGAGTGCTGGCAGCGGCTCGGCTCCGGGCACTACAGCAAGTTCAGCGGCAAGTATTCCATCAGCGACGGCATACTCAGCGGCAATTACGGCGAAAACCATCCGTGGGGAGGCAGCTACAGCTTCTCTCTGTCCGGAGACCGTCTCTCGCT
>DJPQ01000078.1 GCA_002439805.1 Bacteroidales bacterium UBA6408 | reverse complement strand
GGGTCGGTTGAAAGGGTGGTTTTGCCCGTTCCTGAAAGACCGAAGAAGATGGCCGAGCTCTTTCCTTCCTTGTCGGTGTTGGCAGAGCAGTGCATTGAGGCGATGCCGCGGAGCGGGTTGAGGTAGTTCATGATTGAGAACATTCCCTTCTTCATCTCGCCGCCGTACCATGTGTTGATGATGACCTGCTCCTTTGAGGTGAGGTTGAAGACCACTGCGGTCTCAGAGTTGAGTCCGAGCTCCTTGTAGTTCGCCACCTTTGCCTTTGACGCGTTATAGACAACGAAGTCAGGCTCGCCGAATGAAGCGAGTTCCTCCTCGGTCGGGCGGATGAACATGTTCTTCACGAAATGTGCCTGCCAAGCTACCTCAACGATGAAACGAACCTTGAGGCGGGTTGCAGGGTTGGCTCCGCAGAACGCATCAACCACATAGAGCTTCTTGTTTGAAAGTTCCTTGACGGCAAGTTCCTTGAGCACTTTCCAAGTCTCGGGGGTAACAGGCTTGTTGTCATTCTTGTAGCCCTCGGAAGTCCACCACACGGTGTCCTTGCTGGTTTCGTCCATCACGAAGAACTTGTCCTTAGGAGAACGGCCTGTATAGACGCCTGTCATCACATCGACAGCTCCGAGTTCAGTGAGTTTTCCTTTCTCATAACCGGTGAGCTTCGGGTCAAGCTCGTCATTGTACAGGGTGTCGTAGGACGGGTTATAGACAATCTCCGTCGCGCCCGTGATACCGTACTTGCTCAAATCAATTTTACTCATAATGTAAAATACTTTATAAATGGTTTATAATAAATAATCTTTGTCCGTCTTTCGGGTCTATATTTTTTCTACAAAGTCTTTCTTGCTTTCGAGCCGCAAAAATACAAATTTGCGAGTGACTTTCAAAACAAAAAGCAAGCCTAAAGTTGCAGAATCTGTTTTAATTTTTCTTGCATTTGTTGTTATGTGTTCGTTCTTTTGGTGTCTTTTGGACCATATTTTCCCGTTTCGCTCGTCATTTAGCACCGCTAAACTCCTCTCAAAACAGAAAAATCTGCCCTCAAAATACATCTCAAAATAACTGAACAAAAAATTTAAACATCTTCTCAAGCATAAAGAAAAATGTATAATTTTGAAGAAATTTGTCAGAACGCCGCGGATTCCGACGAAAATGTATGGAATTTGCAATTGTCGCGGCCGATAGAATTATCGAAAAATACAATACTATATGATTGAAAAGCATAAACTTACATCAAACTCCGACGGTCTGGAGATATCTGTCCTTACCTGTACGGACGCCGTCGCCCCGAAGACCGTGTTCCAGATTGTGCACGGAATGTGCGAGCATAAGGAAAGATATGTCCCGTTCATGGAATTTCTCGCCTCGAAGGGATATGCAGTGCTCATACACGACCACCGCGGACACGGCGAAAGCGTCAGGTCCTCCGAAGACCTCGGCTATTTCTACGAGGGCGGATGGGAGGCCATGGTCGATGACATCCGCCTCGTCAACCGATGGGCGCACGACCGCTGGCCCGGACTTCCACTTCTGCTGTTCGGGCACAGCATGGGCTCTATGGCTGTCCGCTCATACACAAAGAGACACGACGACACCATAGACGGTCTCTTCGTCTGCGGCTGTCCGAGCTTCAACTCCGGCGCCGGCGTCGGAAAGTTGCTGGCCAAGGCAATCGGCGGCCTGAAAGGGGAGCGCCACCGTCCGAAGCTCATTCAGAAAATCGCCTTCGGCAGCTACTCCCGAGGCTTCAGAGGTGAAACCTCGCCGAACTGTTGGGTCTGCTCCGATCCCTCCATAATTAAGGAGTACGACGCCGACCCGCTCTGCAACTATGTCTTCACCGCCAACGGCTTCCGCAACCTCTTCGGCCTGATGCAGGACTGCTACGGCGCCAAGGGCTGGAAGGTTTCCCGTCCGCGGCTCCCCGTCCGCTTCATCTCGGGCGCCGAAGACCCGTGTCTAATCTCGCCCAAGGCCTTTGAAAGCGCGGTTGAGAATATGCGCAAAGTCGGCTACGCCGATGTCACAAGCCGCCTCTACCCGGGAATGCGCCACGAAATCCTCAACGAGACCGATCGTCAGACTGTCTGGGACGATGTGGTTGCGGCATCTGACAAAATAGTAGAGGGGATGGCATAGTGGTGGAAGGTATATGACAGCAAGAGAGGTTCTGAAGAAATATTGGGGCTACGACAGCTTCCGCCCCAAGCAGGAGGAAATTGTGCAGGCGGCGGTGGAAGGCCGTGACGTGCTCGCAGTCCTCCCAACCGGCGGCGGCAAGTCCGTCTGCTTTCAGGTCCCGGCCATGATGAAGCCGGGGCTTGCCCTTGTCGTCACCCCGCTCATAGCCCTGATGAAGGACCAGGTCCAGAACCTGTGCGACCGGGGCATCCGCGCCATAGCCGTCTATGCCGGCATGACGAAACGCGACGTCGATCTCGCCCTCAACAACGCCACCTACGGCGACTACAAGTTCCTCTACATATCCCCCGAGCGTCTCGCCACGCGCCTCTTCCGGCAGTACCTCCGGAACATGGACGTCTCCTACATCGTCGCCGATGAGGCGCACTGCATCTCCCAGTGGGGCTATGACTTCCGCCCGGACTACCTCAACATCGGAGAGCTCCGCGACTGCGTCGATGCCCCGGTCATTGCCGTCACGGCCACAGCCACCCCAACTGTCGCCGACGACATCATGACCCGCCTTCGCTTCCGTGAGAATCTTCTGATAAAGAGCGGATTCGAGCGTCCGAACCTCTCCTACATCGTGCGCCATACGGAAGACAAGCTCGGGCAGATAATCAGCATCTGCGAGTCCGTGCCAGGCACCGGAATAGTCTATGTCCGCAACCGCAAAAAGGCCGAGGAGCTCGCCGCGTTTCTCGGGCAGAAAGGCATCTCGGCCTCCTTCTACCACGCCGGGCTCGGCGCCTGGACCCGCACGCAGAGGCAGGCGGCCTGGAAAAGCGGGGAAATCCGCGTGATGGTCTGCACCAATGCCTTCGGAATGGGCATAGACAAGCCCGACGTGCGCTTCGTCCTCCACTATGACATCCCGGACTCCCCGGAGGCCTACTTTCAGGAGGCCGGGCGCGGCGGCCGCGACGGACGGCGCTCCTACGCTGTCCTGCTGTGGAACAGTTCCGACGTGAGGCGGCTCCATCAGACCGAAACCGTCTCGTTCCCCGACACGCAATACATCGAGGACATATATCAGAAAGTCCACATATTCCTCGGCATACCATACGAATACGGCGAGCTCTCCCAGCACAAGTTTGACTTTTCGGCATTTTGCCGCCAGTTCAAACTCAGTCAGACAAGTGCTTGGTATGCAATAAAATATATCGAGAAGGCCGGACACTGGACACTCAATGAATCGGTTGATGTCAAGACGAGGGTCATGATTTCCGTTGACCGCACGGCTTTCTATAACTACAGCTTCGACGACCCCGTGCTTCCCCGTATCCTCGAAATCCTGATGCGGAAATATTCGGGGATCTACAGCGCCCCGGTTTCTATCGACGAGGACGAAATCTGCGCGCGCCTCGGCCTTTCGGAATCCGAACTCCATCAGAAGCTCTACTCCCTCTCTCTGCTCCACCTCATCCGCTACATCCCGAGCAGCGTCTCCGACGTGCTTTTCCTGAACCACGAGCGCCTGATGCCCAAGAACATAGACCTCAAGCCGAAGACCTACGAGTTTCTGAAGAAATGCCAGCACGACCGCATCGAGGCAATGATTGACTATGTCTCCGAAGAAACCGAATGCCGCAGCCGCCACCTCCTCCGCTATTTCGGCCAGACCGACTCCTCCGACTGCGGAACCTGCGACATCTGCCGGGCGAAAAAGGCCGCCGGCAAGCCGCTGGAAACAGATTCTTCAGGAGACCTGTCAGACCGCCTTGCCGCCCACATAAACAATGACCTCCACGGCGACTACGACATCGACACCCTCAAGCGCCTCGTCAACAACCCCTCTCAGGAACCCCTCCCGCAGCAGATTCTCGACGTCCTCCGCCGCCTCATCGACTCCGGCGCCGTCCCGCCTCCCCGTGTGTGAGGCTCTAATCGGCTCCGCAGGCACGAAGAAATATTTCCCGACGCAGAAAAGTAATTGTGTTTGCGCGACAAAAATTTTATTGTAACTTTACGACGGAAATCAAATTGTAAAGGCTCGACATTATGGCTCTACCATCTGAAAAACTTGCACAATCACGTTCCGGAGACACTACTGCCTGGTACATTTCCTACTGGAAATTCATTGATGAATATGTCCGTGAAAAACTCGGCGACGACTGGTGCCTTTCTCCGCAGAACTCTATATGAAAGATGTAGAAGACCGCTACAAACTTGACGCTTACCATTCCTTGTCAATAGAAGGCTATAAGGTGTCAGAAGAACTGATAGAGAAGGTTCGCGGCGGCAATTGGAAACCGGACTCAAGTTCATCCGACCGAGATGATAAAAATGCTCTTGCTGCACTCGGCTATTGGCAGGCCTTTCAGGAAGTCAAGAAAAGCATCCGCAAGATACTTGACGGTTCAAATGCCGGTACGGTCGTTGAGAAAGACCACCGTATATGGTATCAGGAGATGTTCGCTCCGTCAGTTATGGCGGGTATCATCAAAGCCTCCGACATCGCCGGTTATAGATCCAATCAAGTTTATATCAGAAATTCAAAGCACACGCCTCTTAATCCGGAAGCCGTCAGGGATGCGATGCCGGTACTTTTTGATTTGCTTAAAAATGAGCCGGACGCTTGGGTTCGAGCAGTTATGGGACACTTCGTTTTCACGTTTATCCACCCATATATGGACGGGAACGGTAGAATGGGGCGTTTCCTCATGAATGTTATGCTAGCTTCCGGCGGCTATCGGTGGACAATCATCTCCAAGGACATCAGAGACGCCTATATGGCAGCTCTTGAGAGAGCCGGCGTTGACGGGGACATTCGGGAATTTGCCTCTCTTCTGTCCAAAATGCTAACTTTGCAAAACTAAAGACAATATATGATTACGGGTGAGATTAAAAATAGGATAGACCAGATTTGGGACACATTCTGGAATGGGGGCATCACCAACTCGATGACCATTCTGGAGCAGATGACCTATCTCTTCTTCATGAAGATGCTGGATGATGCTCAAGATAAGAAAGAGGCGAATGCTTTGGCATTGGGCATAGAACCGGACGATCTGGTATTTAAGAAAGATGCAGTGTGGCACAATCCTGAGACTGACAGGGATGTGCCGTACAGCGAGCTGCGCTGGAAGAATTTCCGCCACGAGGAGCCGTCCCGGATGTTCGCAATAGTCCGTAACGATGTTTTCGTGTTCATCAAGAATCTGAATGAGGGCAAACAGTCCGCCTACAGCCGCTTCATGCAGTCTGCGGTGTTTATGATTCAGAATCCCCGCACCCTTGTCCGCATTGTCGATGGCATCCAGAACCTTGACATGACCGACCGGGACACGATGGGAGATGTCTATGAATACATTCTTGGCAAGATGGCCGCGTCCGGCAACAACGGGCAGTTCCGCACACCTCGCCATATTATCAGGATGATGGTGGAACTGATGGCGCCAATGGTGGATTGGGAAATCTGCGACCCTGCTATGGGGTCTGCAGGATTCATTGTCGAGGCCGCGAAGCATGTGCAGGAACATCATAGAACCGAACTGATGAAGAAAGCCAATATGGAGCATTACAAGACACGTATGTTCCACGGCTTCGACACTGACACCACAATGCTCCGTATCGGAGCGATGAACCTGATGCTGCACGGAGTGGACGCTCCAGATGTGAAATGGCAGGACAGCCTTTCGCCGGAAAACGAAGACGCCGACTGCTACGACCTCATTCTCGCCAATCCACCGTTCGCCGGAAGCATTGACAGCGGGAATATCTCAAAGTCCTTGCTGGCGGTGGCGAACACCAAGAAAACCGAACTCCTGTTCCTGTCGCTGTTTGTCCGTATGCTCAAAATTGGCGGCAGCTGCGCCAGCATTGTTCCGGACGGTGTTCTCTTCGGCACATCGACGGCTCATCAGGCCATCCGCAAGGAACTTGTGGACAACCAGCATCTTAAGGCTGTCATCTCAATGCCTTCCGGAGTATTCCTCCCATATTCCGGTGTTTCTACTGCCATCCTGATTTTCTCGAAGACCAACGCCGGCGGCACGGACAAGGTGTGGTTCTACGATATGAGGGCAGACGGCTTCTCGCTGGACCAGAAGCGCAACCCTGTGGCGGAGAATGACATTCCGGATGTGATTTCCCGTTATCGGAATATTTCAGAAGAGGCAAACCGTACCAGACAGGAACAAAGTTTTCTTGTACCGGTTGAGGAAATCCGCCGCAACGGCTATAACCTTTCGCTCAACAAGTATCGTGAGATAAAGGTGGAGAAAGTGCAGTATGAGTCCAGTGACAAGCTCTTGGACAAACTGGATGATTACGAGAAAGAGATAACCTTGGCGCTCAAGGAGTTCCGCGAAAAGTATCTGTAGGGTATGAGGATGAGAGATTGTGAAATACGACCTTTCGAGAATTGTATCAGAAAGGTGAAATACACAAACAAGATAGCGAGCCAGGACTTCAAGCCGTCAGGTCGTTTCCCTATTGTTTCGCAAGAAGAAGCCTTTATCAGTGGTTATTGGGATAATCCCGAAGATGTATTTCATATTGATGGTCCAGTCGTTATTTTTGGCGATCACTCTAGGCATATAAAATATGTGGATTTTGACTTCGTCATTGGTGCTGATGGTGTAAAAATTCTTGCCCCAGTTGAGGATATTGATACCAAGTATCTGTACTATTACCTAAAAAGCCAGCCTATTCAAAGTCTGGGCTATTCAAGACATTATAAAGTCTTGAAAGAAAAATACGTTCCGGTACTATCCCTTGCCGAGCAGCAGCGCATCGTTGTTGAACTGGATCTGCTTTCCCGTGTCATAGAACTGAAGAACGCCCAGATCCGCACTCTTGATGAGTTGGCTCAATCCATCTTTTACGAAATGTTCGGCGACCCTGTTTCAAATGAGAAAGTCTGGGATACATCAAAAATGAAGATTGTAGCACCACAGAAAAATTATTCTGGTAATATTCCTTTGCATAATGGCAAACAATGGCTACTTAATTTGGATATGGTGGAATCACAAACAGGGCAGATTCTTGAAAAAGTGCTGCTGCCTCCATCAGAAATCGGAAACTCTACAACGACGTTCAATGAGGAAAATATCCTTTATTCCAAGCTTCGTCCGTATCTCAATAAAGTAGTCATTCCAGATGAACCAGGGTATTGCACAAGCGAGTTAGTGCCGCTTCTTCCTGACAAGGAGAAATTGAATCGTGTTTTTCTGGCATATCTGCTCAGAAGCAAGTTTTTTGTCGAATATATCAATACGCGAGTTGCAGGGGCTAAAATGCCACGAGTCTCGATGTCTGATTTCCGTGATTTTGATGTGATTCTTCCTCAATACACACTACAAGAATCTTTTTCTGAGAGAATCTCAACCATCGAAAGACAAAAGAGGATTATTAAAAACTCAATGCTTGTCGCTCAAGACCTGCTCGCCAGCCGTATGGACAAATACTTTAACGAATGATGCCTATGACCAACTTTGATTATCTGCGTGACATAGAGCCGCTTCACGACCTCTACGCTATTTGTAACGGGGCAGAGGCCTCGATGGAATCGGACCACGATGCCTGTGCGCTGAACTGTCGCCGTGGTCTCGAATGGTTGGTCAAGGCTATATACACTCTCAAAAAGGCTGGCATCGGTGAGCGTGCGTCTCTCTACGAACTTATGACCGGCGCACCTTTCGTTGAGTTTCTGGAAGATGACCGTCTGATGGCCGCAGCCCACTATATCCGCAAGGTCGGCAATGTCGCTGCCCACGC
>DJPQ01000069.1:39683-41555 GCA_002439805.1 Bacteroidales bacterium UBA6408 | reverse complement strand
CGCACTTTGTCGGATGCTTACATTTATTACTAAGAAGTGCCTAATATTGCCGATGCATCACTTTTTCGTGATTTTTCTTGGTGAATAGGTCTTTGATGTGTATCTTTGTGGCTCATTAACATTGAGAGAGGATGAAAGACAGTCAAATAAAAACAAAGGAAGAGGTGGAGAGGTTTTTGTCTCAGTTTTTCCAAAAATGGACATCTGGGGGATATTCTTTCTGGATAGAGGCAAGAATCAGAATGCGTTGGCTGCGTTGGGCATAGCACCTAAGGAGCGGGAACGCTATGTGCGGGAGATCGAGGCTGACGATTATGTCGAGACGATAATATCCGCAATGGGTATGGGCGATATGTGGGTGTTCGGGCGAGATATAAATTGTAAGGAGGTTTATATTAAGATTTCTCTTGGTTGCCCGAATGATAAGACCATCTGCATTTCGTTTCACGAGGCGGAGAATCGCATCAGATATGCATTCAAGGATAAGGAGGACAGAATATGAGAACTGAACGACAGACGGAAATCAGAAGTCCGTTCACCGGCGGCCGGGTAAAGGAGGTCTTCGATGTTGAGGAGCGGGAATTCCGAAAGGAGAAATATCTCGTGCACGTCCGCTATTATTTGTGTGAGGGCACTGGCGAACAGTTCACGACGACCGAGCAGGATGCTCTCTTCTGCGATGACTTGTATTCGCAGTATAGGAATGCCCATAACATTCCGTTTCCGGATGAGATACGGGCAATCAGGGAGCATTATGGACTGAACTATGCTCAGATGAGCCGCATAATGGGTTTCGGCATCAATCAATGGAAACAGTACGAGGACGGGACTGTTCCGAGTGAGTCGAATGCAAGGCTTATTCTTGCTGTAAGGGAAAAGGAGGGGATGCTTCGTGTCCTTGAGTCCTGTCGTTCTTCGTTTGAGGAGAAAGAATATTTGAAAATAGTATCAAGGATTGAAGCATCTGCTGAGGGTTGTGAGAATGACGGGGAACGGAGGTTGTTTTATGGCAAGACAGTCCGGGGCATAATGAACGGTTTTTCCTCGCCAGATGTCCGAAAGCTGGAGACTATGATAAAGTTCATAATCAGTAGGGAAAAATTCAGCGTGTGTCCGACGAAGTTGAACAAGGAAATGTTTTATGCAGATTTCAGACATTTCCTGAAGACGGGACATTCCATCAGCGGGCTGAACTACAGGGCGATACAGTTCGGGCCTGTTCCGGAACATTATGACACCATATATGATAATATCGAAGGCATACGCAAGGTAAGCGCCGTTTCATACGACCGTGAATCAGTGAGGCTTGAGCTTTCAAAGGAGACGGACATTGATAATGGCGTTCTTGACGTGGACGAACTTGCAACATTGGAGGACGTGACATCCGAACTGTGCCCTCTGAAGACAGCGGATGTTGTTGCAAGAAGCCATGAGGAACTCGCATGGGCTGATAATGAGAAGGGTCATGGCCTTATAGCCTATTCTTATGCCTATTTTTTGAAGTAGTGCGGTAATCTGTAGAAATGTAGGGAGAAAAACCGCCATCGACAAATATATTCTGAACTTTGACGCTCACTATGACCACGCTCGCTGAAGCCATCGGGATAAGTCCTAAAAATGATGAATGTTTCCCCAAAAATAGGAAATACTTCTAAAAAGTTTCCTGTTTTTGGGGAAACGTTGTTATATTTGCAGGCGATAAAAAGATAGGGAAATGGACAAGGATGTCATAAAGTCGCTCATTGCGTTGCGTCAGTCGGAGATTCCGTTTGAGGTGTTTCCTCGGGATTCTGAATTGCCGCTTGACAGGGGGAAGATAATAACGGTGCCGGGAGTCAGACGGTGCGGAAAGTCGTCCATGATGATGATTGC